>NZ_JBNCLC010000003.1:0-443490 GCF_049844475.1 Micromonospora sp. DT47
ACGGCAAGGACGGCAAGCACGACAAGGATGGCAAGCACGACAAGGACGGCAAGGACCGCGAGGAGCACGAGGGCGACGGCGGTGGTCTGCTGGTCGAGCGAGGTGGCAAGGCCCACCTGGTGAACACCAAGTTCGTCCTCAACAGCGCCGAGGACAACGGCGGCGCGATCGCCAACTTCGGCCGGGTCGAGGTCGAGAGCAGCACCCTCGACAACAACCACGCCGGCGACGACGGCGGCGCCATCTTCAACGCCGGTGTCCTCGAGGTCGAGGGGTCCCGCGACGGTAAGGGCGGCGAGTCCCGCATCACCAACAACACCGCCGGCGAGAACGGCGGCGGCGTCGCCAACGGCCACGGCGAGAAGAAGAAGAAGGAACACGGCAAGGGAGACCTCGTCAACGGCAACGGCCACGACCGCCACGACGACGACGACGACCGCAAGGCCGGCACCGTGGAGATCGAAAAGACCCTCATCGAGGGCAACACCGCCAAGAAGAACGGCGGCGGCCTGTTCAGCAACGACGGCTTCGTCGAGGTCAGCTGGACCTTCATCAAGAACAACAACGCTGGCAAGAACGGCGGCGGCATCGCCGCCATCGACACCGTCCTGACGGTCAAGAACAGCACCGTCGAGAAGAACAAGGCCCACAAGGACGGCGGCGGCATCTACAACGTCAACAGCGAAGAGAAGGAACACGACGCCGTCCTCTACAACGGCAACGGCAACGGCAAGGACAAGGACAAGGACGAGGAAAAGCGGGCCAGCGCCACCGTCACCGACAGCGAGATCCTCGAGAACAGCGCGGGCCGCTTCGGCGGCGGCATCTTCAACGGCGAACCCGTCGAAGAGGACCACAAGGACGGCAACATGACCGCCCCGAACTCCTCGTCCAACCACAAGGACAAGGACGACGACGACGACGACTTCGAGGCCCGCCTGGCCCTGCGCGACACCAAGATCAAGGAGAACTTCGCCGGCAAGAACGGTGGCGGCATCTTCAACAACGAAGGCAAGGTCACCCTGACCGACACCAAGGTCAAGGAGAACAAGGCCGACAACGGCGACAGGCGCCACAAGATCGCCGGCGGCGTCTTCAACGACGACGGCAAGGTCAAACTCGACGACGACTCCACCATCACCGACAACGACCCCACCAACTGCGCCAACACCGTCGAAGACTGCTTCAACTGAGCGATTCGACAGCGACAGCCGGACGGGAGAATAGGTCGGCCCCCTGCCACCACGGTGGCAGGGGGCCGATTCGTGTGAACTACTCCTGGACGAAGACCGCCACGCTGCGGGCCGGCACCGTGAAGGTGCCGCTCGCCGTGTCGAACGAGGCGGTCCGGAGCTCCGGGTCGGCCGAGTTCGCCAACACCGGGTGCAACGCCACGTCCGCCCCGCGCAGGCCGGCCACCGTCTGCTCCGCGGCCTCAGGGGTGGCGTTGAAGATGACGGTCACCGACTTCCACTTGCCGTCCAGCCCGCGGGCATCCAGCGTCATGGTCAGCACGCCGGGCGTCTCGTCCTTGCCAGACAGCGGGAAGGCCACCCGCTGCTGCACCTGGTCGGCCGTGGTCAGCCCGAACACCGGCGAGGACTCGCGGATCTTCAGCAGCTCCGCGTACCGGGCGTCGGCCAGGTTGACCGCCGCGCAGTCCGGCACCAGCTTCGGGTCGGCCAGCAGCGGCTTCGCGTACGGCCACTTGTCCTTGTTGTCCTGCTCCGGCGGCAGGCCGGCGCCGAAGCCGTTGCCCTGGGCGCAGTCCCAGCGGATCTGGTTGAACCAGTCGCCGGAGTTGTACGAGTTGCGGTCCAGCGACTTCGAGCGCAGCCGCTCGGAGCCGGCGGTCACGAACCCGGTCCCCTGGCCGAGGGCGGTGGTCGCCAACGCCAGCACCTGCATCCGAGACCGGTCGGTCGCCGAGGTGCCCTGCGGCAGCTTGTACGCCAGCGCGTCGTACAGGATCTCGTTGTCGTGCGCGTCGACGTAGGTGACCGCCTCGCCCGGCGCGGCGGTGTAGCCGGCCGGCGAGCCGTTGTAGTCCACCTGGGCGCCGGTCACCTGCCGGCCCGACGAGTCGGTGAACCGGTAACCGCGCAGGTTGCCGGTCAGCCCCACCTTGATCTGGTCCTGGGAGTGCAGCAGCCGCGCCTTCTGCTCGGCCGCCGACCCGTTGACCGGGTCACCGTTCGGGTCGGTGAAGAGGCCGGAGGCGAAGCCCTGGATCCGCGGGTTGGCGTCGAACGGGCCGCCGCCACGCACCGCGTCGCGGAGCCGGTCGTTGAAGGTGCCGATCCCGGTCCCGGCCATGTTGGCCTGGGTGGCCTGCACGAACCGGGCGTCATTGGCGACCTCGCCGAAGTTCCAGCCCTCGCCGTAGAGCAGGATCTTCTTCCCGTCCACGCCGTCGCGGGCCAGGGTCAGCTCGTTCAGCGCGGCCCGCACGGCCAGGATGTTCGCCTTCGGGTGGTGGCCCATCAGGTCGAACCGGAAACCGTCCACCTTGTACGCCTTGGCCCAGGTGACCAGGGATTCCACCACCAGCTTGCCCATCATGGCGTGCTCGGGGGCGGTGTTGGCGCAGCAGGTCGAGTTGGCGACGCTGCCGTCCTCCAGCAGCCGCTGGTAGTAGCCCGGCACCACCTGGTCCAGCACCGACTTCGGGTCGGTGCCGGCGGCCGAGGTGTGGTTGTAGACCACGTCCATCACGACCCGCAGGCCGGCGCCGTTGACCCCGGCGACCATCTGCCGGAACTCGGTGGTCCGCTTCGCCCCGGCCGGGTCGACGGCGTAGCCGCCCTCCGGCACGGTGTAGTGCAGCGGGTCGTACCCCCAGTTGTAGCCGTCCTTCTCGGCCACGGCCGCGACGCACTTCTGCTGCTGGTCGGAGTCCGGCGGCAGCGCGGCCAGGTCACAGGCGGGTTGCTGCTGGTCGGCCCGCTTCTCGGGGATTGTGGCGAAATCGAACGCCGGCAGCAGGTGCAGGTAGTTCACCCCGGCGTCACCGAGCGCCCTGAGGTGCTTCATACCGGCGGTGTTCTGGTCGGTGAAGGCGAGGTAGGTGCCCCGCCGCTCGGCCGGCACGCTGGCGTCGGCCATCGAGAAGTCCCGGACCGACAGCTCCGAGATCTGCGCCTTCGACGGCGGCACCGCCGGCGGCTTGCGCAGCGTGGCCCAGCCCGACGGGGTCAGCGCGGGGTCGGACAGGTCGACGATCTGGCTGTGCGTCGAGTCCGGCGCGAGGGCCACCGAGTACGGGTCGGTCACCGAGGCGGTGACCACCTTCTGCGCCGCCGGCTGCCAGGCCTCGACCTGGTAGCGGTAGTACTTCCCACTCCAGCCCTTCGTGCCGCGCACCGACCAGACGCCGGTGCGGTCGTTGCGGCTCATCGACACGGTCTTCGGCTCGGCCGTCGGCGAGTCGAAGAGCTGCAACGCGACGTTGCGCGCGGTGGGCGCCCAGACCGCCAGGGTGGGCACCTTGCCGGCGAAGGTCGGGCCGAGCTTCGCTCCGGTGGCCGGCCGGTAGACGTCGTCGAGCACGCCGGGGATCTGCACCCCGGTCGCGCCGAGCAGGGCGCCCTCGGCGTCCCGCTCGGTCACCACGAGCTGCCCGCGCAGCGCCGCCGGCACCTTGGCCAGGTCGGCCCGGTCCAGGCTGAAGGTCCGGTAGGACCAGAGCTGCGGGTAGGCCGCGCGCTGGGCCTCGGCGAGCCCGTTGCGCTGCGCCCGCAGCGGCAGCGAGGTGTACGTCCCGGAGAGCTCGCCGTCGACGATGCTCAGCCCGCCGGTCGGGGCGGCCACCAGGGCGTACCGCTTGCCGTCGGTCGGCCCGGTCTGCCAGGCGACGGTGGACCGGTCGATCCACTGCGCCTTCTGCTTGGTGATGTCGACGTCCTTGGCGACGCCGGAGGAGGTGGACGGCAGCAGCCGGCCCTTGACGCCGGCGAGCAGCCAGACCTCGTGCCCGGCGGCGAAGTCCAGCCGCTGGTCGTCGGGCTGATCCTTGGTGTCGCCGTTGTGGATGATGTAGCTCAACCCGCTTGCCCCGGCGGCCAGGGGCACCCGGAAGACCGCGCCGAAGGCGTCGACCTTCTCCGGCTTGAGCGGGTTGGACCAGTCGGTCGGGTTGGCGGCGCCGTCCCAGAGGTGCAGGCCCCAGCCGTCGTAGTTGTTGTCGGCCTTCCGCCAGTGGAGGACCGCGGTGCTCTGGTCGACCGCCGGGTCCGGCTCGCCGGTGGCGGCCTGCCGGGTCGGGTAGAGCGCGCTGTCGCCCTGCTTGACCCAGACCTCCCCGGTCTGCGTCACGTCGATGCTGCGGTCGTTGCCGACGTCCTTGTTCCCGTTGGAGTCGACCACCAGGAAGCCGACCGACTTGGCGCCCGGCTTCAGTTTGACCCAGGCGAAGCGCCCGAACGAGTCCTCACCGGCGAACGGCTGCCCCTTGGGCCACTCGGTGGCGTACGCCGGGTCGATGTCGCCCCAGGTGTAGAGCCCCCAGTCGTCGTACCCGCCGGCCGGGCGCTGGTAGTGCACCACCGCCCAGTCCCGGGAGGCGCTCTGCGCCGGGGTGCCGACGATGCCCGTGGAGCGGGTGCTGGCGAGCCGGCCCTTGCCGTCGCGGACCACGGCCTTGTACTCGACCCTGGTCCCACCGGCCAGCCCGGTCAGGTCGTGGTGGACGGTGTACGGCGCCTTGTACGCGCTGCCCAGCAACGTCCACTTCCCGCCGGGGACCCGGGCGGCGAAGGTGACGGTGGCCAGCGGGTCGCCGGTCACCTGTGCGGCGACGGCGGCCTTGGTGGCGACCGGTGCGTCACCCGGCTCGGTGAGGGTGATGCCCGGCGCGGCGCCGGCCTGCGGGATGGCGCGGTCGGCCTTGAGCACCACGGCCGACATCGCCGGCACGGTCACGCTCAGCTTGCCGTCGGTGCCGGCCGTCGAGGTGGCCGCGGCGCCGTAGACGCCGGTGAAGGAAGTGCCGGCCGACCAGGTGTCCACGGAGACAGTCTGCGCGGTGGCGGCGTTGTTGACCGCCACGACGTACTCGGTGCGGTCGGCCGGGGCGATCCGGGAGAAGGCGAAGACGCCGGCGCTGTCGGCCGCGTACCGGGTGACCTGGATGCCGTCGCGCAGCGCCGGGTGGGCCTGGCGGAGCTTGCCCAGCTCGGCGATGGTGCGGTACAGCGGGTGGGTCTTGTCGTACTGGTCGCTGGCGTGGGTGCGGGTGGTGCCGATCAGGTCGTCGTCGAGGTAGTCCGCCACCTTGGTGGCGAACATGTCCTGCCGGGCGTCCTTGTCCCCGCCGGGGCCGGTGAAGCCCTGCTCGTCGCCGGAGTAGACGACGGGCTGGCCACGGGTGAGGAACATCAGCTGGTGGGCGAGCTGGTCGCGGCGCAGCTGGGCGGCGTCGTCCCCGCCGGTGGCGGCGATGAAGGAGCCGATCCGGCCCATGTCGTGGTTGCCGAGGAACGTGGTCAGCCGGTTGGCGTCGGTGTCCCGGGCCGCGTACAGGTCGTCCCTGGCGTACATGTCGGCGAGCGTCTTGGCGGAGCCGTCGGCGGCGGTGTAGCCGCGGGCGGCCTCCTGGAAGGAGAAATCGAGGGTGGCCGGCAGGCCGCCGCGCCGCACGTACGTCGAGGTGATCTCCTGGTCGGCGCTGTAGACCTCGCCGAACATGAAGAAGTCCTTCTTGCCGGCGGAGTCGGCGGCCCGCTTGATGCCCTGGCTGAACTGCGGCCAGAAGTCGAGGTTGACGTGCTTGACGGTATCCAGCCGGAACCCGTCGACGTCGGTGCTGGCGATCCAGTCGCCGTACGCCTTGGTCAGGCCCTCGACAACCTCGGGACGCTCGGTCCACAGGTCGTCCAGCCCGAAGAAGTCGCCGTACTCGCTGTTCTCGCCGGCGAAGGTCGAGTCACCCCGGTTGTGGTACATCGTCGGGTCGTTCAGCCACGCCGGCACCTTGACCTTGGCGTCCGCGGCGTTGGCGAAGGTGGGGGTGTACGGGCCCGAGTCCGCGTTCACCGTCGGGAAGTCCCGGGTGCCGTCGGCGTAGTTGCGGTCCTCGAAGGCCCGCCCCTGCGCGTCGGTGTACGGCGAGGTCTTCTTGTCGATGTACGCGTACTTGTTCTCGTCGTACTTGATGACGTCGGCGGTGTGGTTGACGATGACGTCGAGGTAGACCTTGATCCCCCGCTGGTGGGCGAGCTTGACCAGCCTCTTCAGCTCCTCGTTGGTGCCGAAGTGCGGGTCGACCTGGGTGAAGTCGGTGATCCAGTAGCCGTGGTAGCCGGCGGAAACGTCCGCGTCGGTGCTCTGCACGGGCCGGTTCTTGAAGATCGGGGCGAGCCAGATGGCGGTCGTCCCCATGCCCTGGATGTAGTCGAACTTGTCGATGACGCCCTTGAGGTCGCCGCCGTGGTAGAAGCCCTTGTCCTTCGGGTCGAGACCGGTGCGGAGCCGGTCACCGGTGAGCCCGCCGGAGTCGTTGCGCCTGTCGCCGTTGGCGAACCGGTCCGGCAGGACGAAGTAGAACTGCTCGGCCCGCCCCTTGCTCGCGCCGGCCTTGAGCAGCGCCTCGGTCGAGGGCTCGGCACCCCACTGGGCGGCACCGGCCGCGGCGAGGGTGTCGATGGTGGACGTCCGGTCACGAACGTCCACGCCGAGCTGGTGGACGGCGACCGGGACGCCGACGAGGGCGAGGGTGGAGACCAAGGCGAGCAGCGCCTTGGGAGATATCGGCGGGGGTTTCATCGACGGCCTTCCTCTGGTCGCTGATTCGCCCGCACGCTAACTCTCGCCGAAACATTCTGCAATACCTTGCAAACCAGGTCGCAACAAAGCAGCTATCTTGCGAAACAGACCATCGGCGTACGAGGCGAGGGCGCCGGCGGGGCCTCAGCCGATGGAGCAGGCGGTCCCGTTGACCGTGCACTGCCCGGGCTCGTCGCCGCCGCCGTTACGACCGAACGTCATCGAGATGACGGCGGTCTCCCCCGCCCCGAGCGGATCCGTGCTGCGCAGCACGAACCAGCCACTGCCCTGGGTGCGTACCGACACCCCGGAGCCGGATGACGCCTGGATCGACTTGACGTTGCCGGCGAAGAGCAGTTCCACCTCCCACCCCTCGGCCCCGCCGGTGCCGTTGCGCACGGAAAGCTGGGCCTGGAAGGAGTCCCGGTCAGTGGAGGTGGCCTGGTAGTTGGCGGTCAGCCGGCCGGAACCGGCGGGAGCCGGGGCCCGGGTGCTCGGCGACGCGCTGGGCCGGCGGGTCGTCGCCCTCTCCGACGGGGTGGCGGAGGCGGTCGGCGACGGGGTGGCGTCGACCGCGACCAGCGGGGTGCCCGGGGCAGGGGTGGCCGACAGCGTCACCGACGGCATCTTCGGCAGGTACATCGGCGGAGCCGGGGCCGGCGCCGCCGGGTGCTCCCGGTCGCGGAAGGAGAGCAGAGAGAACAGCAGGAGGGTGGTCAGCAGACCGACCCCGAGCAGCACCACGATCCACGGCACCGACGACAGCATCGCGGGTGCGGATCGCGCCCCCGACCCTGGGGCCGAACGGTCAGACATGAGGTCTCCCTTGCCGGAGCGGACGCGCCAGCCTAGCCAGCGACGGTAGCGGATCGCAGCACGCCCACCCGGTGCTGACCGTACGGCCGTGGGGCGCAGGAAAACGGGCGGCCGGCCGGGGCCGGTTCGGATCTGGTCGGCACATGGCCCGCACTGACGCCACCGACCGAACGGGTGCACGCCAGCTTCCTCGCCGCGATGGCCGAGTTCCGCGCCGAGGGGCGCGGCGACCGCCAGGACCACAGCATGGTGGGCGCGGAGATCCGCGGGTACGCGGAGAGCTGGCACGTCCCGCGGTCTTCGCCCGCTTCGTCGCCGACCTGCTGGCGCAGGTCCACGAGGACACTCCCCGACCGGAAGGCTTCGTCCCCAGCACCACACTGTGGTGGGTCGAGGGCGGCGAGTGCCTGGGCCGGGTCGCCATCCGGCACCGGCTCACCCCGTCCCTGCTGGAGGCCGGTGGGCACATCGGCTACGACGTCCGGGCCAGCGCCCGGCGGCGCGGCCACGCCACCGCGATGCTGCGCGCGGCGCTGCCCCGTGGCGCACCGGCCCGGCATCGGGTCCGCGCTGGTCACCTGCGACGTGGAGAACGTGGCCCCGCGCCGGGTGATCGAGCGCAATGGCGGCGTCCTGGAGGACGAGAGGCGGGGCAAGCTCCGTCTCCGGGTGCCGACGGCGCGGGTCATGCCGTACGGATGACGGTGCAGATGACCGGGCCGTCGTCGGTGCCGCGCAGCAGGTAGCGGTAGCGCTCGCCGGACACCGCGCGGCCCTGGCTGTCCAGGAACTCCCACTGCACGGCGACCATGGTGAGCAGCGCGGAGACCGGCTCCACGTCCTCGATCAGCGCGTTCGCCGCGACCAGCTCGCGCTCCTGGTAGTCCGGCGCCGCGCCGAGGAAGGAGAGCGCGACGGCGGCCATGGTGCTGAACGAGAAGCTGTACGTGTCGGCGACCACCAGCCCGGGCAACGCGTAACAGCCGGCGATGGCGGGCACGTCGCCGGCGGTGAGTGCCACGCCGTACCGGTCGAAGAAGTCGGTCAGTGTGTCGAGATCGGTGGAGGCTCTCACGGCGTCACCAATTGCCGCTGCCGGGCCTCGGCAAACCTCAGCGCGGCGGGATGCATACCTCGATCTCGGCGCCGAGCCGGGCGTCGCCGCTCAGGCCGAGGTCGTCACCGCTCCAGAACCGGCCCGGGTCGTACCAGTTCGGACGGCGGCCCGCCGGCAGCAGCCCCATCGCCTCGTAGGTCACCGCCACCACCTCGGCGCAGTACGCGGTCTCCAACGCCCGGTCCGGCACCGACGGACCGGACCGGACCAGGCGGCCCGGCAACGGCAGGCGTACCTGCGGCACCCGACCCCGGGCCCAGCGCCAGGCGAGCTGCGCGGTGGACGGGAAGGGCGTGCCGTCGAGCCGGGCCACGGTCCGCAGCACGGACTGCTCCATGTCGGCGTCGGCCGGCGGGTCGAGCTGGCGCAGCCAGGCCAGCTGGCCGTACCGGTTGGCCCAGACGCAGACCGCGTCGCGCAGGTCGTGCAGCTGCACGCCGCGCTGGTGGCTGCCGGTCCACATGTCCGGCAACGACCGGCCCAGCTCGGCGTGCCACATCAGCGGCGGCATGTCGTCGAGCACCACGGCCATGCCGACGTGGTTGATCGGGCTGTTGGTGGTGAACTGGATGGCCCGGTCGGGCACGCTGCGGCCGCGGAACACCCACAGGTCTCCGGTGCGGGTCAGGTCGACGGCCTCGTCCAGGCTGATGCTCATGCCGTCGCCCCGGTGTTTCGCTCGCTGCGCTCGCTCATGGACCACTACCCTAAGCCGATGCGGCAGCGGATGCGGTGGTGGAAGGTCCTCGGGTTGGCCGGTCTGGCCGGGGTGGCGGCGTCCGGCGTGGTCATCGCCCGCGCCGAGCGACGCCGCCGGGCGTACACCCCGGAGGAGGTCCGAACGCGGCTGCGCGAGCGGCACGCCCAGGCCACGGGCGCCACGAGGTCCGCCGACGACCCGGCCTGACCGCCCCTCGTCACTTGCCGGACGGCTCTACCGTCGGGGCCCGCGGCGACGACGAGGAGGCCCCGGTACCCGAACTCCTGACCTCTGCCACGGTCCGCGACCTGCGGCGTGAGCCGCGCGGCGGGTGGAGCCGCGGCGCGGCCGGTGGGCTGGTCCTCGCCGGCGGGTCGGTGCTCCTGGTGGCCGTGATGGCGTCGGCACCCTACCCGCCGTGCACCGACGCCGACCCGTGCGGGCCGGACCGGGCCGGGAACCTGGTGATCGGGTTGGTCGTGAGCACGGTCTTCGCCGGCTGGCTGGGGCTGCGTCTCGCGGCCGCGCTCGGCGTCGTCATCGCCGCGGGGCTCGCCTGGTACATCCTGAGCTGGCCGGACGAGGGCCCGTCCGGGTGGACGGTGGCACTGGCCCTCGGGTACGCCCTCGGGGTGCCTGCTGCTGGACCGCCGGATCCGCCGCCGCCCAGCGCCCTGGCCGGCCCGGCTCGAGCAGCGGCCGCTGACACGGCGCGTTCACCGGCGAGCGGTCCGGTCCGGCGGCGTTCGGGACGCTGGTCCGAGGACGGGGCCGACCGCTGCTGGTCGTCAACATCGGCCAGGGGGTCACCCTGGTCGCCGTACTGACCTGGGCGGCGGTCGCCGGCTGACCGGCGCCGGTCAGGGGCCGGGGTCCGCGCCGGCCCGGCGGACCGCCTCGTCGAGCGCCTCCGGGGTCCTGCCGACCATCGCGCTCCCGTCGTCGAGGAGCAGGATCGGGCGTTGGATCAGCTCCGGGTGGGCCGCCATCGCCTCGATCCAGCGCGGTTCGGTCGCGTCGTCACGCGGCCAGTCCGCCATGCCCAGGGCCGTCGCGGCCGGCTCTCCGGTCCGGCAGACGTCCCAGGCCCGGTCGTCGAGCCGGCGCAGCACCTCGGTCAGCTCCGCCGGGCTCGGCGCCTGCTCCAGATACGCCCGCAGCCGGTACGGCACCCGCGCCTCGTCCAGGGTGGCGCGTGCGCCCGCGCACTTCGAGCAGGACGGGTTGTGCCAGATCTCCATGCCGGACATCGTGGCACACGCCGACGTTCGTCCTCGATGGATGGTCGGCGGGGCAGTGGAGCAGCGGCTTCGTCGTTAACATCCGGGCATGGCCACGCCCATCGCGCAGATGCCCTTCGTCCTGTCCCCAGCCGCCGCGCCGGTCGAGCGGCACGGCCGGGTCGACCTGCACCTGCCGGCCGGTGACGGCCCCCATCCCGCCGTCGTGGTGGTGCACGGCGCCCCGCTCCCGCCCGACGCGGCCGACCCGCGCGACTGGCTGCTCTTCCGCGGGTACGCCGCCCTCCTCGCCGAGCAGGGCCTGGTCGCCGCCGTCGTCAGCTACCACGTCGAAGACCTGGCCGCCCTCCCGGCCACTGCCGACGACATCGCCGGGATGGTCGAGCTGGTCCGCGCCGATCCACGGGTCGACGCGGACCGGGTGGTGCTCTGGTTCTTCTCCGGTGGCGCGTTGCTGATGGCCGACTGGCTCCGCACGTCGCCGCCGTGGCTGCGCGGGATCGCGGCGACCTACCCCCTGCTCGCCCCGATGCCCGGCTGGGAGCTTGACAAGCGCTTCCTGCCGGTCGAGGCACTCGACGCCACCGGGGCGCTGCCGCTGGTGCTGACCCGGGCGGGGCAGGACGCGCCGCCGATCCTGGCCGGCATCGAGGCGTTCCTCGACCGGGCCGCGCACCTCGGCCGGTCGGTCCGGTTGATCGAGGTACCGGACGGCCGGCACGCTTTCGACATCCTGGACCAGACCGAGCAGTCCCGGGAGGCCGTCCGCACGGCCCGGGACGCGGTGGTCGAACTGCTCCGCGCCGGATAGCCGACGAGCCACCGGCGCGGGGCGGGCTGCCGGCCTCAAGATCCGCGCCCGGATGTCCGGTTCGACCGAACGTCAGGCGCGCAGCGGGTTGATTCGTCTGTGACATCAGCTCCACAGGGCCCCAACCCGCCGACCCGCCTCCCTGGGCAGCGCGTGGGTCGGATGTGGTGTCGGGTCCCCGATGCCGGCCCCACACCCCGACCGAGGGTTCCCCGGGCCCGTGAGGTCTGGTGCCAGATGTCCGGTCTCGGGCGGTCGGATCCGGCCCCGGGATCCGGTTTGACCTGCGCCGTCCCGTGGCCGGCGCCACCCCGGTGGCGGAATCGCCGGGGGGTGCGGGTCGTTGTACATGGCACACCGCTCCGGCACCCCCGGCCAGGCGGTGGCCCGGCAAGCCAGCGCCGATGGAATGCGCACCCGGCCGGGCCGGTTACATCCCCCGGACACCCGAGCAGGCCCCCCGGCCGCCGGGCAGATCCCCCCCTTTGACTTTCCCGCGGCACACCGCCCCCGGCTGCGTGTGCCGTGCACCCCCGAACAGAGGAGCACGCCACCATGCGTACCGATCTGATCCGCAAGACCGCCCTCACCGCCGCCGGCCTCGCCTTCACCGGCGGCGCCATCGCCGGCCCCCTCACCGCCGCCCACGCCACCCCCGCCGAAACCGGCAAGCCGACCGCGTCGGCACACACCGACCGCAAGCCCCACAGCGAGCGTGAACTCGACGTCCGCTACGAAGCCCAACCCAACTTCTACTACTGCGGCCCCGCCGCCGCCCGCAACGCCCTCAGCGTGCAGGGCAAGGCCATCAGCGTCGACGCCATGGCCAAGGAAATGGGCACCACCGAAGCCGGCACCAACAGCATCAACGACATCACCCCCGTCCTCAACAAGGAAACCGGCACCAAGGACGCCTACCACAGCGTCGAGATCCGCGACACCAAGGCCGACACCAAGCAGACCAAGAAACTGCGCACCGACGTCGTCCGCACCATCGACAACGGCCGCGCCGTGGTCGCCAACATCGCCGGCACCACCACCGACACCGACGGCCTCACCCACTCCTTCGAAGGCGGCCACTACATCAGCGTCATCGGCTACCGCGACAACGGCAACACCGTCACCATCGCCGACTCCGCCGACCCCAACCAGGCCACCTACCGGATGAGCATCGACAACCTCGCCGACTGGATCGCCACCCGCGGCTACTCCACCGCCTCCTGACCCCACCCACACCGACAAGGGCCGACCCCCAACCGGGGGCCGGCCCTTTCGTCGTATCCAGGGTGTCAGCGGGTCAGCGGTCCTTGCCGGCGCCGACCGGCTCGGCCTCGTCGGGCACCTCCACCGGCTCCAGCCGGCGGGCCCGGCGGCGCAGCCACCAGGTGCTGCCGAGGCCGGCCAGCACCGCCAGGACCAGCCCCGCCCAGGAGATGTCCTTCAGCCAGTGCTCGGCGGCCCGGCCGACCGTGTAGAGCAGGTACGTGGTGCCGAAGGCCCAGACCAGGCCGCCGGCCGCGTTGGCCAGCAGGAACCGGCGGTACGGCACGTGCAGGGCGCCGGCGAGCGGGCCAGCCAGGATCCGCAGCAGCGCCACGAACCGGCCGAAGAAGACCGCCCAGACGCCGTGCCGGGCGAAGCTCTGCTCGGCGCGGGCGAGCTGCGCCGGCCCCAGGTGTTTCGGGAAGCGCCGGCCCAGCCGGGCGAGCAGTGGACGGCCGCCGCGCCGGCCCACCGCGTACCCGATGGAGTCGCCGACGATGGCGCCGACCGCCGCCGCGGTGGCCACCCACTCCGGTTCCACCACTCCGGCGGCAGCGAGCAGGGCGGAGCTGACCAGGACGATCTCGCCGGGCAGCGGGATGCCCATGCTCTCCACGCCGATCACCCCGGCGACGATCAGATAGACCGCGACCGGGGGCAGCGCGGAGAGCCAGTGTTGTACGTCGACCACGTCCCACCCCTTCCAGCCCGGCCCCGAACCCTACCCCCGCTCCGGCGCCGGGCGCTCCGCTCGTCCGCCGGCCACCGGGCCGGGGTCAGGAGGCGATCGGGGTGACGAACTCCAGGCGGTTGCCGTGCGGATCGTGGGTGTGGAAGCGCCGCATGCCGGGCAGTTCGTCGTCACCCCAGGTGACCTCGTGTCCGGCTGCGGTCAGCCGGGCGGCCAGGTCGTCGAGGTCGGGGCGGAGCAGGGCGGGGTGGGCCTTGCGGGCGGGGCGGAAGTCGTCCTCGACGCCGAGGTGGAGTTCCGCGTCGTACCCGGTGAACCAGCAACCACCGCGGGCGGCGAGGGCCGGCGGCTTGGGCTTCTCGACCATGCCGAGCAGGCCGGCGTAGAACGCCCGGGACGCGTCCTCGGAGCCGCGTGGGCAGGCGAGCAGGACGTGATGGATCATGGTGGCACCTCCTTGTCCCGAAACCGTGGCACGAGGTTGCGCGAATAGCAAGACGGACGTACGGTTTTGTAGACAACGGCAATCGGCGGTAAGTGTCACCTAACCTCGGCGGCGCTCCGACCGGTGCGACAGACTGCTCAGGACTACTCACGGTCGCTGGTGTGAAGGAGTACGACGTGGCGAGCCTCGACACCTTCGGTGCGAAGACCCAGCTACGCGTCGGAGACGCGAGCTACGAGATTTTCAAGATCGACAAGGTGGACGGCCACGACCGGCTGCCCTACAGCTTGAAGATCCTGCTGGAGAACCTGCTGCGGACGGAGGACGGCGCGAACATCACCGCCGACCACATCCGCGAGCTCGGCGGCTGGGACCCCACCGCCGCCCCGAGCGTGGAGATCCAGTTCACCCCGGCGCGGGTGCTCATGCAGGACTTCACCGGCGTGCCCTGCGTCGTCGACCTGGCCACCATGCGGGAGGCCGTCCGCGACCTCGGCGGCGACGCCACCAAGGTGAACCCGCTCGCCCCGGCCGAGCTGGTCATCGACCACTCCGTCATCGCCGATCTCTTCGGCCGCGAGGACGCCTTCCAGCGCAACGTCGAGCTGGAGTACGAGCGCAACAAGGAGCGCTACCAGTTCCTGCGCTGGGGCCAGAGCGCGTTCAACGAGTTCAAGGTCGTCCCGCCGGGCACCGGCATCGTGCACCAGGTCAACATCGAGTACCTGGCCCGCACGATCATGGAGCGCAACGGCCAGGCGTACCCGGACACCGTGGTCGGCACCGACTCGCACACCACGATGGTCAACGGCCTGGGCGTGCTCGGCTGGGGCGTCGGCGGCATCGAGGCCGAGGCCGCGATGCTCGGGCAGCCGGTCAGCATGCTGATCCCGCGGGTCGTCGGCTTCAAGCTCTCCGGCGAGATGCCGGCCGGCACCACCGCCACCGACCTGGTCCTCACCATCACCGAGATGCTGCGCAAGCACGGCGTGGTCGGCAAGTTCGTCGAGTTCTACGGCCCCGGCGTGAGCGCCGTGCCGCTGGCCAACCGGGCCACCATCGGCAACATGTCCCCGGAGTACGGCTCCACCGTGGCGATCTTCCCGATCGACGCCGAGACGATCCGCTACCTGGAGCTGACCGGCCGGGACGCGCAGCAGGTCGCGCTCGTCGAGGCGTACGCCAAGGAGCAGGGCCTCTGGCACGACCCGAACCACGAGCCGGAGTACTCGGAGCGCCTGGAGCTGGACCTCGGCACCATCGAGCCGTCCCTGGCCGGCCCGAAGCGCCCGCAGGACCGGGTGCCGCTGGGCGCCGCCAAGACGCTGTTCCGCTCGGCCCTGAACGACTACGTGGCCGACGACTCCGCCGGCGAGCGCGACCTCAAGCCGGGCGTCGCCCGCGAGCAGCTGCCGCGCGGCGCCAACGGCCCGGCCGACGAGGCCAGCGCCGAGTCCTTCCCGGCCAGCGACCCGCCGGCCAACGACTTCAGCGACCCGGCCGACGAGCCGCGCGACCTGGAGACCGCCGCTGTGGGCTCCGGCGGGCGGGCCAGCAACCCGATCCGGGTGACCGGCGCCGACGGCGTCGAGTACGAGCTGGACCACGGCGCCGTGGTGATCGCCGCGATCACCTCCTGCACCAACACCTCCAACCCGCAGGTCATGATCGGCGCCGCGCTGCTCGCCCGCAACGCGGTCGACAAGGGCCTGAGCCGCAAGCCGTGGGTCAAGACCACCCTGGCGCCGGGCTCCAAGGTCGTCATGGACTACTACGACCGCGCCGGCCTCACGCCGTACCTGAACAAGCTCGGCTTCAACCTGGTCGGCTACGGCTGCACCACCTGCATCGGCAACTCCGGCCCGCTGCCGGAGGAGGTCTCTGCCGCGGTCAACGAGAAGGACCTCGCCGTCGTCTCGGTGCTCTCCGGCAACCGGAACTTCGAGGGCCGGATCAACCCGGACGTCAAGATGAACTACCTGGCGTCCCCGCCGCTGGTGGTCGCGTACGCGCTCGCCGGCACGATGGACATCGACCTGGCCAACGAGCCGATCGGCGAGGACAGCCAGGGCCAGCCGGTCTTCCTGCGCGACATCTGGCCGAACAGCGCCGAGATCCAGGACGTCATCGCCTCGGCGATCGGCGCCACCGGATTCAGCGCCGCGTACGCCGACGTCTTCGCCGGTGACGAGCGCTGGCAGTCACTGCCCACCCCGACCGGTGACACCTTCGCCTGGGACGGCGAGTCCACCTACGTCCGCAAGCCCCCGTACTTCGAGGGCATGGAGCGGGAGCCGAAGGCGGTCGTCGACATCAGCGACGCCCGGGTGCTGGCCAAGCTGGGCGACTCGGTGACCACCGACCACATCTCCCCGGCCGGCTCGATCAAGGCCGACTCCCCCGCCGGCAAGTACCTCGCCGAGCACGGCGTGCCGCGCCACGAGTTCAACTCGTACGGCTCGCGCCGGGGCAACCACGAGGTGATGATCCGGGGCACCTTCGCCAACATCCGGCTGCGCAACCAGCTGGTGCCGGGCGTCGAGGGCGGCTTCACGGTCAACCACCTGACCGGCGAGCAGAGCTCCATCTACGACGCCTCCACGGCCTACCAGGAGGCGGGCGTCCCGCTGGTCATCCTGGCCGGCAAGGAGTACGGCTCCGGCTCGTCCCGCGACTGGGCGGCCAAGGGCACCATGCTCCTCGGCGTCCGGGCGGTCATCGCCGAGTCGTACGAGCGGATCCACCGCTCCAACCTGATCGGCATGGGCGTGCTGCCGCTGCAGTTCCCGGTCGACACCACCGCGGAGTCGCTCGGCCTCACCGGCACGGAGACCTTCTCCATCACCGGTGTGACCGCGCTCAACGACGGCGACACCCCGCGCACGATGAAGGTCACCACCGACACCGGGGTCGAGTTCGACGCCGTGGTCCGGATCGACACCCCGGGCGAGGCGGACTACTACCGGCACGGCGGCATCCTGCAGTACGTGCTGCGTCGCATGATCGCCAGCTGACGTACCACCGGACAGGGCCCCTTCCCGCGACCGCGGGGAGGGGCCCTGTCCCGTCCCGGTCGGTACCGGCCGCCCGGCACGCGGCGGCCGGCGGTCCAACCCATGGGTCAGCCCGCGCGGTACCGGGCCTCCCGGGTCTTCATGGCGTGCTCCAGGAGCGTGACCAGCACGTCCCGGCTGGACTCCCGCCGCCGGGCGTCGCAGAGCACCACCGGCACGTCCGGGTCGAGGTCCAGCGCCGCCTGCACCTCGTCGAGCCGGTAGCGCCGGGTGCCCTCGAAGCAGTTCACCGCCACCACGAACGGCATGCCGCGCCCCTCGAAGTAGTCGATCGACGGGAAGCAGTCGGCGAGCCGGCGGGTGTCGGCCAGCACCACCGCGCCGAGTGCCCCGAGCGCCAACTCGTCCCAGACGAACCAGAAGCGGTCCTGCCCCGGCGTGCCGAACAGGTAGAGCACCAGGTCGTCGCTGATCGTGATACGGCCGAAGTCCATCGCCACCGTGGTGGTGGTCTTGTCCTCCACCCCGGAGAGGTCGTCGACGCCGATGCCCGTCTCGGTCAGCATCTCCTCGGTACGCAGCGGCCGGGTCTCGCTGACCGAGCCGACCAGGGTGGTCTTCCCCGCGCCGAACCCCCCGGCGACCAGGATCTTGATCGCGGTGGGCAGCGGTGGCGCGCCGGCCGGCCGCTCAGAGTGCCCGTAGTCCATTGATCACCGCCTCCAAGACGCTCTCGTCGCTGACCGCGCCGGACCCCCGCGGCTCCTGCACCCGCACCAGGTCACGCTCCACCAGGTCGCCGAGCAGCACCCGGACGGCGCCGACCGGCAGGTCGAGGCGGGAGGAGACCTCCGCCACCGACTGGACCCGCTGGCAGAGCACCACGATCGCCACGTGCTCCGGCCCCAGCCCCGCCTCCTGGCCGACCTCCGCCCGGTTCGCCGTCACCAGGGAGATCAGGTCGAACGTGCCGGTGACCGGGCGGGCCCGGCCGCGGGTGACCGCGTAGGGGCGCACCACCGGGCCCGCGTGGTCGTCGACCCACCGTTCCTCCGCGGCATCGCCCTCGCCGGCCATCGTCGCTACTTCCCGCCGGCCTGCTCGTCGACGCCCCGGCTCGGCGAGGCGACGTACCGGCCCACCCGGGTGACCAGCATCGCCATCTCGTAGGCGATCAGGCCGACGTCGGCGTCCTCGGTGGCCAGCACGGCGAGGCAGGCGTTGCGGCCGGCTGCCGTGACGAACAGGAACGACGACTGCATCTCGATGATGCTCTGCTGGACCTCGCCGCCACCGAACCGCTTGCCCGCACCGCGGGCCAGGCTCTGGATCCCGGCCGCCATCGCGGCGAGGTGCTCACCGTCGTCCCGGCCGAGCCCGCGCGACGAGGCCATCAGCAGGCCGTCGGAGGAGAGCGCGACCGCGTGTTCGGCCTGCTGCACCCGGCCGACCAGATCGTCCAACAACCACGTCAGGTCGGCACTCGAAGCCGTCTGCTGCCCCACTCGTCGTCCCCTTCTCCCCGGCTGGTGTCGCCGTGCTCGGTTGCCGTCGTCCCGGTCGCGTACGCCGCGCTGCCGTCAGGTCGCCTGCCCGTCCCCGGTGTCCGGGCCGGTCCGCACCCCGCCCAGCAGGCGGGCCGCGTCGGTCCGGCCCCGCCGGGTGCCCGACTGGTAGGCGCTCATCATCCGGCGCACCTCCTCCGGAGCGCGCCGCACCGGCTCGTCGGCGTCGGCGTCCGGCGTGGCCGGTTCGTCGCGCAACTGCGGCGCGATGCTCGCCTGCCGCACCCGGACCGGCAGGCCGGCGTCGGTCACCGGAGCCTCCACAGTAGGCGAGGCGGCGACCACCTCGCCGTCCGCCCGCGCGACGGTGACGTCCGGCGACGACACGGTCACGGCGGGCCGCGCCTGCGGCGGTGCCGCATCCGGGGCCGCGCTCTCGACAGTGGACGAGGGCGACGGCGCGGCACCGGCGAGCTGAGGGACGGTGGGCACGGTGGGGCGGTTCAGCGCACCCCGGCCCGGCCGGGTCCGCGACCGGGTCGGCAGTCCGGCCGGCGTCAGTGACGGCGCCTCCTCCCCCGGCCCGGGTGACGTCGAGGTCCCGGTCCGGACCGGCAGCGCCGGCACCTCGGCCGGGTCACCGTCCGCGGCCCCGCCCGGGCTGGCCGCGCCGGTGTCCGAGCCACCCCCGTTGCCGAAACCATCCTCGGCCGGCCGGGCCGGCCCGACGCCGGAAGCGCCCTCGGCCGGCCGGGCCGGCCCGGCGGCGGGGGCCGTGGGCACGGTTCCGACTCCGTCCACCGGACGACCCCCGCCGGTGGTCGCCGTCGACGGCGCGTCGGCGCTGGCCGGGAAACCGCCGGACGGGCTCGGGTCGCCGGACTCCACCAGACCGAGCGGGATCAGCACGACGGCGGTCGTGCCACCGTACGGGGACTCCTTCAGTCGCACCTGGACGCCGTGCCGCTCGGTCAGCCGGCTCACCACGTACAGGCCCAGCCGGGAGGCGTTGGCCAGGTTCAGCTCGGAGCGGTCCACGATGCGGTCGTTGGCGACGGCGAGGTCCTCCGCAGTCATGCCGAGGCCGCGATCCTCGATCTCGAGGACGAACCCGTTGGCCACCAGCTGCCCCCGGACCTCCACCGTGGTGTGCGGGGGTGAGAAGGCGAGGCCGTTCTCGATCAGCTCGGCCACCAGGTGGATGACGTCACCGACCGCCCGGCCGGCGAGCGAGATCGGGCCCAGCGGCAGCACGTCGACCCGGGTGTAGTCCTCGACCTCGGCGACCGCGCCGCGCACCACGTCCACCATCGGCACGCTGCGCCGCCAGGCCCGACCCGGGGTCGCGCCGGAGAGGACGATGAGGTTCTCGGCGTTGCGCCGCATCCGGGTGGCCAGGTGGTCGACCCGGAACAGGTCCTCCAGCTCCTCGGCGTCCTGCTCGCGCCGCTCCATCGCGTCCAGCAGGGTGAGCTGGCGGTGGACCAGGGCCTGGGTACGCCGGGCCAGGCTGAGGAACACCCCACGGACGTTGCGACGCAGCTCGGCCTGCTCGACCGCGGTACGGACGGCGGTCTCCTGCACGGCGTTGAACGCCCGACCCACCTGGCCGATCTCGTCGTCGCCGAAGTCCAGCGGCGGGACCTCCCGCGCGACGTCGACCCGCTCGCCGCGGCCGAGCCGCTCGACCACGCCGGGCAGCCGCTCGTCGGCCAGCCGCAGCGCCGCGTCCCGCAGCCGTTCCAGCTGACGGACCAGGGCGCGTGCGGTGGTGACCGAGACGACGATCGACGCGACCACGGCGATCAGGCCGAGGCCGGCGGCGAGCACCAGCCGGACGATGACGCCCACGGCGACCGGGGTGGCCCGGTCGATGAGCGCGTCGCCGACGGCCACCCCGAAGTCCTCCTGGGCCTTCAGCGCCGGGCCGACCGCCGCCTGCCACTCCTGCCCGGTCAGCGGTGTCCCGGCGTCGGTCCGGGACTGCTGGACCACCCGGTCCTCCAGGTCGCGGAACCGGGTGAACGCGTCCGTGGTGACGAGTTGGCCGTAGCGGGCCCGGTCGCCGGCGGGCAGCTCCCCCACCGCCGCCGCGCTCAGGTAGCGCTGCGCGCCGACCAGCCGGGCGAAGCGGGCGTGCTCGTCGCCGGTCATCCGGCCCGCGGCCAGCACGCCACTGATCAGCGCGTCCTGTTGGGACATCAACTCGCGTACCTGGTAGAGGTCGACCAGGGTGGCGCTGTCCGCGGCGATCCGGGCGTCGTCGAGCCGGCCCAGCGAGCCGTACATCCGCAGCAGCGCGCCGATGACCGCGGTGTACGCGTCGGAGGCCTCCGCCCGGTCGAGCCGTCCGCCGGCCACCGACTCGCGGACGCCGTCGAGCCCGTCGAGGCCGGTCAGCACCGCGTCGATCCGGCCGCGGGCGTCGTCGCTGGTGGCCAGCTCCGCCTGCCAGCCGTGCACCGAGGTGCGGAAGGTGTCCGTCACCTGGCCGGTACGCCGCCACTGCGCGGTCAGCTCGTCGCGCTGGCGCTGGCCGCGCTGCCCCAGGTAGGTGGTGGCGAGCCGCCGCTCGGTCTGCAGCTCGGTGACCAACGGCTCCCCGGGCTCGGCGACCCGGCTGTCCAGGGTCTGCACCCAGAGCAGGTTGAACCCGTCACGGACCGTCACCCACGCGGCGAAGGACCAGAGCGCGACGAGCGAGGCCAGCAGGGCGATGACCTTGGTACGCAGGCGCGTGCTGCCGGAACCCATCACACCGTCCCCGGGCCGGATGGTGGCCGCCGGACGCTGGCGGCGTCGCGACAGATCGAACCCGGCGCACGCTAGCAGGCTCCGCCACGATCACTCAACCTTTCCTGATCATGGCAGCGGGAGGGCGGGGAGGTCAGCCGTCGAGGTCGCGGTGGTACCGCCACTCGGCGCCCACCAGCCGATAGCCGAGCCGGTGGTTGATCGCCCGCATCGCCTCGTTGCCGGCGTCGTTGCTGGTCATGGCGTACCGGAAGCCGGCCTCCCGGGCCTGGCGCAGGGCCGCCAGCTTGACCAGGCCGGCCAGCCCCCGGCCGCGGTGGGAGCGGCGGGTGCCGGTCATCCCGGAGCGGTACCGCTCCCGCCCGTCGGTCAGGGCGACGGTGAACGACACCACCGTCGCGTCCACCATGGCCAGCGTGGTGAGCTGCCGGTCCAGGTCGGGGCGGTCCCAGTAGGCGGTCCGCCAGTCGGCGTAGCTGATCTCGTCCATCGTCGCCTCGCCCGGCTCGTCCCGGGAGGCGTCCAGGTCCGCCCGGTAGAGCGGGTACGGGTCGGCGAGGGCGGTCGCGGCGAGCAGCCGTACCCCGGGCGGTGGGGGCGGCGGCTCGGGCAGGTCGGCGCCGGCCAGGTCCAGGCCGAGGTGCTCGGCGCGGCGCCCGCGCCGGTAGCCGTGCCGCTCGGCGAAGGCCGTGCTCGCCGGGTCCTCGGCCACCTTGGCGTACGCGACCCGGGCGCCGAGCGCGGCGAGCCGCCGCTCGGCGGCGGCGGCCAGCGCGGCGCCCGCGCCCCTGCCCCGCCGGTCGGGGTGCACGGTCACGTTGGCGAAGGCCAGCCCGGGATCCGCGCTCTCATGCAGCAGGCCGGTCAGCGCGGCCCCGACCACCCGGCCGTCGGACTCGGCGACCAGCACGCCGAAGTGCTCGGCGGCCGGCGCGGCGACGGTGTGCCAGTCGAGCCACCCGGCGCTGATCACCTGGTATGGGGCCGCCGCGGCCAGTACGCCGGCCACGGCGGCGGTGTCGGCGGGGCGCAGCGGACGCACGGTGGGGGTCACGGGTGGGCAACCTACCGCAGGGCGCGGCGCTCCGGGGGCGGTGAATCCGGGCGCGCCCGGGCCCCCTGTGCCAGGCTCAGGGGCATGGACGACGAGACCATCCTGAACCGGATCAACGAGCTGGTCGACGAGGAGCACCGACTCCGGGCGGCGGCCCAGGCCAACGAGTCCGGCACCGACGATGAGGCCAAGGAGCGGCTGCGCGCCCTGGAGGAGTCCCTCGACCAGTGCTGGGACCTGCTCCGTCGCCGCCGGGCGGCCCGACAGGCCCACGGCGACCCGGACGCGCAGGGCGAGCGGCCCCTCCCCGAGGTCGAGCGCTACCTGCAGTAACGCCCACCGGGCGATCGGCGCGCGCCCCGGGCGGTCACGGCGACCGCCCGGGGCGTCGTCGGCTCAGCCGATGCCGGCCTCGCGCAGCAGCAGCCCGGTCAGCTCGGCCGGGTCGGCCTGGTCGGGCGGCAGTCCGCGCGCGACGAACCAGGTGGCCACCACCCGGACGTCCCGGGCCAGGAACTCCGGCCCCTGCGGGTTGGCCACCATGTCCACCACCTGCGGCAGGTCGATCATGACGAGCCGGCCGGCGTGCACCAGCAGGTTGTACGGGGACAGGTCGCCATGGGCGTAACCGGCGCGGGCCAGCACCACCAGGGCGTCGACCAGCTGGTCCCAGAGCGAGCGCAGCTCGGCCGCCTCGGGGCGCAGCTGCGCCAACCGGGGCGCGGCGGCGCCCTCGTCGGGGTCGCCGACGAACTCCAGCATCAGCTCGGTGCCGATCAGCTGCACCGGGTACGGCACGGCGATCCGGCCGGAGGCCGCGCCGATCTCCCAGAGCCGGGCCAGCGCGGCGAACTCCGCCGCGGCCCACTGGCCGGCGATCATCTGCCGGCCGAAGGCGGTCCGGCCGGCCATCGCCCGGTTCTCCCGGGAGCGGCGGACCCGACGCCCCTCCAGGTAGCCGGCGTCGCGGTGGAAGAGCCGGTGCTGGGCGTCCCGGTAGCGCTTGACGGCCAGCAGGCAGGAGCGGTCGGTGTCGGGCACCGCCCGGCGGACGAGGTGGACGTCCGCCTCCTTGCCGGTCTTGAGCACGCCGAGCTCGGTGTCCCGGGCGGCCAGCTCGGTCACCAGCCAGTCGGGGTGGGGTTCGGGCCCGTGCACCGCCTCGTCCCAGGAGGACCAGCGGTCCTCCGCGTCGGTGGCGGGTTCGTCGGGTTCGGCGAGGGCGGGCTCGGTGACCCGGCCGCGCCTCAGGAACTGTGGTTCGTCGTCGTCGAAGCGGCCCTTGCCGCGGCCACGGCGCTGCGGCGCCGGGAGGTCGTGTTCGCGCACGGAAGTGGTGATCCCTTGATCGAGGCTGATGGAGGCAGGTGGAACGACCCTGCAAAGACGGCCATGACCGACCTCCTCTCCTCGACCGGGCGCCGCCCGGCTGCGCGTCCGCGCGGCCCCCATGCTGGTGGGCACCCCGATCCGGGGTCAACCGAATTACGCGGCTGCTCCGCGGGGGTCGGGGCCGCGCCCGGTCCGGGACGCCCGGCACCGCGCGCTCCGCGCCGCGCGGCGGCTCAGCCGCCGAGCACGGTGGCGACCGCCGCGATCAGCGAGTCGACCGTCCGGGTCGGCGCGAACCGGCTGTCCGACCAGGTCCGGCCGCGGTGCAGCCAGACGCTGGGCAGGCCGACCGCGGCGGCCCCGCCGATGTCCGCCTCCGGGCTGTCCCCCACCACCCAGGCACCGCGCAGCGGCATCCGGGTCCGCTGGGCGGCGAGCGCGAAGATGCGCGGGTTGGGCTTGCTGACCTCCGCCTCCTCCGAGATCACCCAGTCGGCGACGTACCGGTCCAGGCCGGTACGCCTGATCTTGGCGTCCTGCTGGCGGACGCTGCCGTTGCTGACCACCACCGGCACCCAGCCGGCGTTGTCGGCGATCCGCAGCGCGCAGGCGACCAGGGGATCCAGCCGGGTGTTCTCGACCACCCCGTCGTGCAGCTCCTCGACCAGGTCGATCGAGGGGATACGCAACCGGTACCGGTCCCGGATGGCGTCCGCGACGTCCCACCGGTCGGTGAGCCCGTCCGCGTCGATGGAGAGCAGCCAGTCGATGTCGGTGTGCGGAGCGCCGATGTTGTCCAGGAACCGCTCGCCCCAGACACGGAACGGCCCCGCCCGGTCGAGCAGGGTGTTGTCCAGGTCGAGCAGCAGCAGCGGCACTCGGGCACCTTACGGGAGTGGGATTCGCCGTCGACAGGGCTGAGCGGCCGGCCGACGTCCGTCAGGCATGCAACGCCGTTCGGGGGAGTCCCTGGTCGTCGGGGCGGTCGGCGAGCATGGTGTGCGCCGCGCGGGTGTCCGCCAGCACGGCCGGGTCGAGGGTGGCGACCAGTACGTCCTCGCCGGTGTCGGCGCCGCGCGCCAGCGGGCGTCCCTCGGGGTCGTAGACGGCCGCGCCGCCGTTGAACCGCCAGGGTTCCGCGCCGTCGACCGCGTTGGCGAAGACCACGTACACGGTGTTGTCCAGGGCCCGGGCGGCATAGTAGAGGTCCCGGCGGTGCGTCGATCCGGCGAGGTAGCCGCTCGGGCAGAGGTAGCCGTGCGCGCCGTCGGCCGCGGCGGCCCGGGCGTGTTCCGGGAAGCAGCCGTCGTAGCAGATGCCGAGGCCGAACCGCCAGTCGTCAACCAGCAGCGTGGCGCCGCGCCGGCCCGGGCTGAACAGCTCCCGCTCGCCGTTCCAGAGCTGCTGCTTGTCGTACCCGACCCGGACCGCGCCGGTCGGGTCGACGACCAGCGAGGAGATGGTCCGTCGGCCGTCCGGGTGGCGGACCGCCGCGCCGACCACCACGGTCGCGCCGCCGTCGCGGGCGGCGGCCCGCAGCGGGTCGAGCCGCGGGTCGGCGACCGCGCCGTCGTCGGTGGCGGCGACGTCGGTGCCGGCCGGGTCGCCGGCCAGCGTCGGCGGGTGGTACGCCGGCAGGAAGAGCTCCGGCAGGACGGCGATCCGGGCACCGTGCCCGGTGGCCCGGCGGACCAGCCGGGCGGCGGTCACCGCGTTGCCCGACAGGTCACCGGGGGCCGGCTCGGCCTGCACGGCGGCGACGGTCAACGGGACGGAGGGAAGGGGTGTGGAAGCGACCGGGGGCGTCGTCACCCGGCGATCCTAACCGGACCACCGACCCGACCCCTCCGGCGACGCCACGATCCCAAGCCGTACGTACGGTTTGCGTAACGGAGCGTCAGCTGGAACGATCGACCCGTGCCCAGAGTAAGTCAGGACCAGCTCGACGCGCGCCGCCAGGAGATCCTCGCCGCCGCGCGGGCGTGTTTCGCCCGGCACGGCTACGAGGGAGCCACCGTCCGCCGGCTGGAGGATGCCACCGGGTTGTCCCGGGGCGCCATCTTCCACCACTTCCGGGACAAGGACTCGCTCTTCCTCGCGGTGGCCGAGGACGATGCCGCGGCCATGGTGGAGACCGTGGCCCGAAACGGTCTGGTCCAGGTCATGCGGGACCTGCTGGCCCGGGCCATCTCCCCGGACACCACCGGCTGGCTGGGCAGCCAGCTGGAGGTCTCCCGCCGGCTGCGCACCGACCCGGCCTTCGCCCGGCGCTGGGCCGAACGCTCCGCCGCGATCGCCGAGGCCACGCGGGAGCGGCTCATCCGGCAGCGGGAGGCCGGGGTGCTCCGCGAGGACGTCCCGATCGACGTGCTGGCCCAGTTCCTGGAGCTGGCGTACGACGGCCTGGTGCTGCACCTGGCGATGGGGCGTCCCGCCGGTGACCTGGGGCCGGTGCTGGACCTGGTCGAGGAGGCCGTCCGCCGGCGTTGACCGCCCGGCACGTCTCGGCTTGGTAACTCGACCCGCACGGCGACCGGCCCGTGGCGGGGCGGCTCCACAATGGGCTTGCCCCCTCCCGAGAGGAGCCCTCGATGATCCCGCTGGCCGCAACCGGCGACACCTGGGGTGTCCCCGGCCCGACCTTCCTCAAGCTCTACCTGGCGGCGGCCGTCGTGGCCCTGGTCGGTACGGTGCTGCACCGCCGCAGCGTGCTGGCCGGCCCGGACAGCCCCGGCGTCGACCAGCTCGGCCCCCAGCAGGTCGCCTACCTCAACGGCGGCGACCAGCTGGCCGTCTGGTCCGCGCTGGGTGGCCTGCGCGGCGCCGGCGCGGTCGGGGTCCGCCCCGACCGGCGGCTCACCACCGGCGGCCCGCTGCCGGCCGGGGTCACCCCACTGGACCAGGCGATCCACCACGCGGCCGGCCGCCAGCTCCCGGCTCGCGAGCTGCGCCGGGACGAGTGGGTGGTGCGCGCCCTGGACGAGCTGCGGCAGGGCCTGGAGCGGCGCGGACTGCTGCTCGACGCGGACACCCGCCGAAGCCTGCGGCGCGGCACCATGGTGCTGTTCGCCCTGCTGGTGCTGGGCATGCTGCGGCTCTTCGCCGGCCTGACCAACGACCGCCCGGTCGGCTGGCTGGTGCTCACCCTGATCCCGCTCGGCGTCGGGTCCGCGCTGCTCGTCCGGGTGCCCCGGCGGACCCGGGCCGCCGACACCGCGCTAGGCGGCCTGCGACAGCGCAACGTGCACCTCTCCCCCGCCTCCGCCCCCGCGTACGCCACCTACGGCGCGGCCGGTGCGGCGATGGGCGTGGCGCTCTACGGCACCGCCTCGCTCTGGGCGCTCGACCCCGGCTTCGCCGAGCAGGCGGAGATCCAGCGGCAGGCGTTGAACAGCAGCGGCGGCGCAGGCTGGAGCTCCGGCGGCAGCTCCAGCGGCGGAGGCGGCTCGTCCTGCAGCAGCGGCAGCTCCTGCGGCGGCGGAGGCGGGTGCGGCGGAGGCGGGTGCGGCGGATGACCGCGCCGACCGGGGTGGGCATCGGCTGGCGGCCGGAGATCTCCGGCTTCGTCGCCGAGCTGCCCGGGCTGCGCTTCGTCGAGGTGGTGGCCGAGATGCTCTCCCCGGCCGGCCCGATCCCGCCGGGGCTGGCCGCGCTGCGCGGGCGCGACGTCACCGTCGTACCGCACGGGGTGAAGCTCTCCCTCGGCGGCGCGGAACCGGTCGACCCGGCCCGGGTGGCCCACCTGGCCGCCGTGGCCGAGCTGGTCGGGGCACCGCTGGTCAGCGAGCACATCGCGTTCGTCCGGGCCGGCGGCCTGGAGGCCGGTCACCTGCTGCCGCTGCCCCGCAGCCGGGAGGCGGTCGCGGCGGTGGTGGCGAACGTCCGGCGGGCTCAGGCCGAGCTGCCCGTGCCGCTGGCACTGGAGCCGATCGCGGCGCTCTTCGACTGGCCGGACGACGAGCTGGACGAGGCGGACTTCCTCACCGAGATCCTGGACGCCACCGGGGCGGAACTGCTGCTCGACATCGCCAACGTGCACGCCAACGCCCGTAACCGGGGCGGCGACCCGCTCGCCCTGCTGGACCGGCTGCCGCTGGACCGCGTCGCGTACGTGCACGTGGCCGGCGGCGCCGAGCACGGCGGCTTCTACCACGACACGCACACCGACCCGGTGCCACCGGAGGTGCTCGACCTGGTGGAGGCGCTCTGCGCCCGGCACCGGCCGCCCGCGCTGCTGCTGGAACGCGACGGCCACTACCCGCCCGCCCCGGCGCTCCGCGCCGAGCTGGACGCCCTCGCCGCCGCCTCCGGGTTCCCGGTGGTCACGTGAGCGGGCCGGCCGGCCGCGACGCCGCGCCCGGCGCCGCGGCGGCGCGCGCCGACCTGGCGACCCGGCAGGCCGAGCTGGTGGCGGCGCTGGTCGCCGGCGCCCCGCCGCCGCCCGGCTTCGCGGCGGAGCCGGTGGACGCCGCCCGGGCCGCGCTGCTGCGCAAGCGGGCCGGCGACGTGGCCCGGCACTGGCCGCTGCTCGCCGCCGGCCTCGGCGACGCCTGGTGGGACACCTTCCGCGGCTGGGCGGCGGGCCGTCCCACCGCCGGATCACTGCGCGACGGCTGGGACCTGGCCCGCGCCCTGCGCGAGCGGCACGCGCTGCCCCCGCTGGGTGCCGAGGAGCTGGCCGTCCGCGAGGCGGGCAGCCGCTACGACGGACAGGATCCGCCGCGACCGCGCCGGCTGCCGGCCGTGGCCCGCGCCGGCGGCGCCGTCGCGGTCCAGCTCGCCGGTCGGGTACGCCTGCTGCGCCCCGCCCGCCGCTGAACCCCCCGGTCCGTGCGGCCGGTACGCCCGTACAGGCCCGGCCCGTGCGGCCGGTACGCCCGTACGGCAGGATCGGTGCCATGGATCTCGGACTCACCGACCGGGTGTATGTGTTGACCGGCGCCTCCCGCGGGTTGGGTTTCGCCACCGCCGAGTGCCTGGTCGCCGACGGCGCCCGGGTGGTCGTCTCGGCCCGGGCCCCGGAGCGGGTGGCCGGGGCGGTCGAACGGCTGGGCGGCCCGGCGCACGCCATCGGCCTCACCGCCGACCTGGCCGACCCGGCCACCCCGGAGCGGCTGGTGGCGGCGGCCCGGGAGCACTTCGGCCGGCTCGACGGCGCGCTGATCTCGGTCGGTGGCCCGCCCCGGGGCACCGCGGCCGGGGTGACCGACGAGCAGTGGCGGCAGTCCTTCGAGACGGTCTTCCTCGGCAGCGTACGGATGGCCCGTGCGGTGGCCGCCGCGCTCACCGACGGCGGGGCGATCGGGCTGGTGCTCTCCACCTCGGCCCGCAGCCCGGTGCCCGGCCTCGGCATCTCCAACGGCCTGCGGCCCGGCCTCGCCGGGGTGGCCAAGGACATGGCCGACGAGTACGGCCCTCGAGGCGTGCGGGTGCTCGGCCTGCTGCCCGGTCGGATCATGACCGACCGCAACCGCGAGCTCTTCGCCGCCACCGGGGACGCCGAGGCGGCCCGGACCGAGGCGGAGGCCGGCATCCCGCTGCGCCGCGTCGGCGACCCGGCCGAGTTCGGCCGGGTGGCCGCGTTCCTGCTCTCCCCCGCCGCCGGCTACGTCACCGGGGTGACCGTGCCGGTCGACGGCGGCGCGCTGCGCGGCCTGTGACGCCGGACCGCCGGTCCCCGGCAAACCCGGACCCGGCGGGCGACCGAACGCCCAGCCGAGGGCGGCGAACCGGTGGCCGGGCCGGGCGGCCGACCCGGGAGGAGCTGGCCGCGGCGGCCGACCGGACCATCCCGGACGTCATCGCGCCCGGGCTGGACGTGCTCTTCGTCGGCATCAACCCGGGGCTCTGGTCGGCGGCGACCGGCCGGCACTTCGCCCGGCCGGGCAACCGGTTCTGGCCGGCGCTGCACCGGGGCGGCTTCACCCCGCGCCAGCTGCGCCCCGACGAGCAGGACCTGCTGCCCGGGTACGGCCTGGGCATCACCAACATGGTGGCGCGGGCCAGCGCCCGGGCCGACGAGCTGACCGCCGCCGAGCTGGTGGCCGGCGCGGAGATGCTCGCCGGCAAGGTGGCCCGGTACCGGCCGGCCTGGGTGGCGGTGGTCGGGGTGACCGCGTACCGGATCGGGTTCGCCCGGCCGAAGGCCGGCTTCGGCCCGCAGCCGGAGGCGCTGGCCGGCGCCCGGCTCTGGGTGCTGCCCAACCCGAGCGGGCTGAACGCGCACTTCACCCCGGAGACGCTCGGCGCCGCCTTCGCCGAGCTGCGGGCGGCCGCCGCCGGTTAGTTCGCGGCCGGCGGCAGCGCCTCCTGGGCGACGTACGTGCCCAGCGGCACCGTGGTGATCACCAGCTCGGACTCGTCCGCGTCCGCGTACGGGGTGGGCGAGTCGGCGACGGCGAACTGGGTCCGGTACAGCTCGGCGTAGAGGCCGCCCACGGCGACCAGCTCGTCGTGCCGGCCGCGCTCCACGATCCGGCCGTCGTCGAGGACCAGGATCTGGTCGGCGTCGCGGACCGTGGAGAGCCGGTGCGCGATCACCAGCGCGGTACGCCCGGTCAGCGCCACCGCCAGCGCCCGCTGCACCGCGGCCTCGCTCTCCGAGTCGAGGTGGGCGGTCGCCTCGTCGAGGATCACGATCGACGGCGCCTTGAGCAGCACCCGGGCGATCGCGATGCGCTGCTTCTCGCCGCCGGAGAAGCGGTAGCCGCGCTCGCCGACCATGGTCTCCAGCCCGTCCGGCAGGGAGCGGACCAGGTCGGCGATCTGCGCGCCGGCCAGCGCGGCCCAGATCTCGTCGTCGGTGGCGTCCGGTCTGGCGTAGCGGAGGTTCTCGGCGATCGTCTCGTGGAACAGGTGCGAATCCTGGGTGACCACGCCGATCTCGTCACGCAGCGAGGCGAGCGTGGCGTCCCGGACGTCGACCCCGCCGACGCGCACCTCGCCGTCGGTGACGTCGTAGATCCGGGAGATCAGCATGGACAGCGTCGACTTGCCGGCGCCGGAGGGGCCGACCAGGGCCACCATCTGGCCCGGCTCGACGGTGAACGAGACGCCCTTGAGCACCGGCTCGTTGGCCGTACGGTCCAGGGTGGCGACGTCCTCCAGCGAGGCCAGCGACACCTCGGCGGCGGCCGGGTAGCGGAACCGGACGTCGCGGAACTCGACCCGGGCGGCACCGCGCGGCACCGGGACCGCGTCCGGCTTCTCCTCGATGCCCGGGCGCAGGTCGAGCACCTCGAAGACCCGGTCGAAGGAGACCAGCGCGCTCATCACGTCCACCCGGACGTTGGAGAGCGCGGTCAGTGGACCGTAGAGGCGGGTGAGCAGCAGCGCGAGGGTCACCACCGTGCCGGCGCTGGCCCCGCCGGTGACCGCCAGCCAGCCGCCGAGCCCGTAGGTGAGCGCCTGGGCCAGCGAGGCGACCAGCAGCATCGCCACGAAGAAGGTGCGGGAGTACATGGCGGACTGGATGCCGATGTCGCGCACCCGCTCGGCCCGCCCGGCGAACCGGCGGGCCTCCACCTCCGGCGCGCCGAAGAGCTTGACCAGCAGTGCCCCGGCCACGCCGAACCGCTCGGTCATCGTCGCGTTCATCTTGGCGTCGAGGTTGTAGGACTCGCGGGTGATCTCGGCCAGCCGCTTGCCGACCCGACGGGCCGGGATGATGAAGATCGGCAGCATGATCAGCGACAGCGTGGTGATCTGCCAGGAGAGGGTGAACATCACCCCGGCGGTGAGCACCAACTGGATGACGTTGCTGACCACCCCGGACAGGGTGGAGGTGAACGCCCGCTGGGCGCCCATCACGTCGTTGTTGAGCCGGCTGACCAGGGCGCCGGTCTGGGTGCGGGTGAAGAACTGCAGCGGCATCCGCTGGACGTGGTCGTAGACCCGGGTGCGCAGGTCGAGGATGATCCCCTCACCGATGCGGGCCGAGTACCACCGCTGGGCCAGCGAGAAGAGCGCGTCGGCGACCGCCAGGGCGGCGATCACCAGCGCCAGCCGGACCACCATCCCGCCGGCGTCCGGGCCGCCCCGGGTGATGGTGTTGATCACGTCGCCGGCGAGCACCGGGGTGGCGACGCCGATGATCGCCGCGATCACCACGGTGACCAGGAAGACCACGATGTCCCGCCGGTACGGCCGCGCGAAGGCGACGATCCGGCGTGCGGTGCCCCGGTTGAGCTGGTGCGCGGAGACCTCGTCGCGGCTGCGCATCGACCGGAGCATGCTCCACCCGACCATGCCGCCACCGTGCATCGGGTTGGACATCGGTCACCTCCGGGTCGTGGGCAGCGCGCATCGTCGGGTCAATTCTCCCGACGACTACGACAACCTCGGCAGTAACCTGGATCTTCCCGAACGGTCCTTACTATTCTCCCCGCCCGGCGAGATCGCGCAGGCGGCGGGTCTGCGCCTCCCGCTCGGCGCGCTGCTGCTCGGCGTGCGACCGGGTGACGGCACCGGCGATCAGCGCCTTGATCTCCACCACCGCGTCCCGGTTGGCGGCCAGCAACCCGGCGGTCAGGTCACGGACCGCGCCGTCCAGCTCGGCGTTCGGCACCACCAGCGTGGCCAGCCCGATCCGGTCCGCCTCGGCGGCGTCCATCCGCCGGCCGGTCGCGCAGATCTCCAGCGCCCGCGAGTAGCCGACCAGCTCGACCAGGCGCCGGGTACCGGCCAGGTCGGGGACCAGACCGAGGGTCACCTCGGCCATGGAGAACTTGGCGTCCTCGGCGAGCACCCGCAGATCGCAGGCGAGGGCCAGTTGGAAGCCGGCGCCGATCGCGTGGCCCTGGACGGCGGCCACCGAGATCACGTCCGGGCGGTGCAGCCAGGTGAAGCCGGCCTGGAACTCCGCGATCCGGTCCGCGCACTCCTGCTCGGGCAGGGTCGCCAGCTCGGCGAAGGAACCCGGCCCGGACGCGCCGGCCACCGACAGGTCGAGGCCGGCGGAGAAGGCCCGCCCCTCGCCGCGCACCACGACGACGCGTACGTCGCCGGGCAGGTCCCGGGAGAAGTCGCTCATCGCGCGCCACATCGCCGGGGTCTGTGCGTTGAGCACGTCGGGCCGGCACAACGTCACCGTCGCGACCGGCCCGTCGCAGTCGAGGCGTACCCCGGTCGTCTCGGCGGTCACCGGTCCGCCCGGGGCACGACGCTGATGGACGACGCTGGCGGGCGGATCACGCCTTCTTGCGGCGCCGGGCGCCACCGCGCTGCCGCAGCTGCACCCCGGATTCGGTGAGCACCCGGTGGATGAATCCGTAGGAACGGCCGGTCGAGGCCGCGAGCGCCCGGATGCTCTCACCCGAGGTGTACCGCTTTACCAGGTCCTTGGCGAGCGTCTGACGCTCGGCTCCGACGATCCGGCGACCCTTCTCAGTGCTGGTGGCTGTGCCAGTGGCTGCCATGCTGATTCCTCACGTCCCAGACTGTGCGGTTCGGATACGGTCCCACCTATTAGACCGCCTCGAACGATCATGCGCCAGATATCAACTCTTCGCCAACCGACACGCTATGCAGTGTCAGCTTCCCGATAGAGTGATCCTTCCAACCGGCTGAGATGCCGACGCCGACGCCTGCGACCGTCACCGCCGGCGGGTCGGACCGGACCCCGTACCCTGCCTGCCGTGACGGACCTGCCGGGGAGCGCGGGCGGCGCGGCGCTGGTCTTCGCCGCGACCAACCTGGACGACATCGTGGTGCTCACCGTGCTCTTCGTCGCGGCCCGCAGCACCGGCCGGCCCCGCCCGTGGCACGTCGTGGCCGGGCAGTACCTGGGCATCGGCGCGCTGGTGGCGGCAAGCGTCGTGGTCGCCGCCGGGCTGCTGGTCGTCCCCGACCCGTGGACCGGCCTGCTCGGCCTGCTGCCGATCGCGCTCGGCGTCCGGGCGCTGCTCGCCCGCTCCGACGACGACGAACCGCCGGTCGTGGTCGGCAGCCTGCTCGGGGTGACCGGGGTGACCGTCGCCAACGGCGCCGACAACATCGCCGTATACGTCCCGGTGTTCCGCACCCTGGAACCGGCCACCGGGCTGGTGTTCCTGCTGGTGTTCGCCGCGCTGGTCGCGGTCTGGTGTGCGGCCGCCGCGCTGCTCGGCGGCCACCCCCGGGTGGTCCGGCTGGTCGGCCGCGCGGGCCACTGGCTGGTCCCGACCATCTTCATCGCCATCGGCGTGGTGATCCTGGTCAGCTCCGGCGTCCTCGGCCGCCTCGCCGACCTGGCCGGCTGACCCGCCGACCCTGCTCCCCCGCCCGGAGACCCCCGCTCGCGCGACCGCGTTTCGGCGACGTGGAGTCGATCACCACGCACCGTCGGCCGGGGAAGGCCGCGGCGTCTCGGTGCCGGGGAAGGCCAAGCCGCCTCGGTCAGGCCAGCTCGACGAGTTCGAGCAGGTCGTCGCTCCAGGCGTCCTCGTCGCCGTCGGGGAGCAGGATCGCCCGGTCCGGCTTGAGCGCGAGCACGGCCCCCGGGTCGTGGGTGACCAGCACGATCGCGCCCGGGTAGCGGGCGATCGCGTCGAGCACCTGCTCCCGGCTGACCGGGTCGAGGTTGTTCGTCGGCTCGTCCAGCAGCAGCACGTTTGCCCCGGAGCAGACCAGGGTGGCCAGCGCCAGCCGGGTCTTCTCGCCACCGGAGAGCACCCCGGCCGGCTTGGCCACGTCGTCGCCGGAGAAGAGGAACGCGCCGAGGATCTTGCGCAGGTCGGTGTCGGTCTGCTCGATGGCGGCGGCCCGCATGTTCTCCAGCACCGTGCGGTCGACGTCCAGCGTCTCGTGCTCCTGGGCGTAGTAGCCCAGCCGCAGGCCGTGCCCGGCGTGCACCTCGCCGGTGTCCGGCTGGAGCAAACCGCCGAGCATCCGCAGCAAGGTGGTCTTGCCGGCGCCGTTGAGCCCGAGGATGGCGACCCGGGAACCGCGGTCCACCGCCACGTTGACGTCGGTGAAGATCTCCAGCGATCCGTACGACTTGGACAGTCCGGTCGCGGTGAGCGGGGTCTTGCCGCACGGCGCCGGGCTCGGGAAGCGGACCTTGGCCACCTTGTCGGCGACCCGGACCTCGTCCAGCCCGGAGATCAGCTTCTCGGCGCGGCGGGCCATGTTCTGCGCGGCGACGGTCTTGGTGGCCTTGGCCCGCATCTTGTCGGCCTGGGCCATCAGGGCGCCGGCCTTCTTCTCGGCGTTGGCCCGCTCCCGGCGGCGGCGCCGCTCGTCGGTCTCCCGCGCCTCGAGGTACGCCTTCCAGCCCAGGTTGTAGACGTCGACCACGGAGCGGGTGGCGTCGAGGAACCAGACCTTGTTGACCACCGACTGCAGCAGCGCGCCGTCGTGGGAGATCACGATCAGGCCGCCCTTGTGGTTGGCGAGGAAGCCGCGCAGCCAGGTGATCGAGTCGGCGTCGAGGTGGTTGGTGGGCTCGTCGAGCAGCAGGATGCCGCCGCCGTTCTCACCGGCGTCCCGGAACAGGATCCGGGCCAGCTCGACGCGGCGGCGCTGACCGCCGGAGAGGGTGCCGATGGTCTGGGCGAGAGCCCGGTCGGGCAGGCCCAGGTTGGCGCAGATCCGGGCCGCCTCGGCCTCGGCCGCGTACCCGCCGAGGGAGGCGAACTGGTCCTCCAGCGCGCCGTAGCGGCGGACCAGCTTGTCGTCAACGCCGTCGGCGAGCTGCTCCTCGATCTCCTTCATCTGAGCCATCAGCACGTCCAGGCCGCGGGCGGAGAGCACCCGGTCCCGCCCGGTGACCTCCAGGTCGCCGGTACGCGGGTCCTGCGGCAGGTAGCCGATCGCGCTACGCCGGTCGATCTGCCCCCCGTACGGCTGCCCCTCGCCAGCCAGCACCTTCAGGGTCGTGGTCTTGCCAGCGCCGTTGCGGCCGACCAGGCCGATCCGGTCGCCCGGCTGCACCCGCAGGGTGGTGTCGGACAGCAGGATCCGGGCGCCGGCGCGCAACTCCATGCCGGTGGCAGTGATCATGTCGGGGAAACTCGCTCTCGGGGTCTGGAAGGGCTGACTCAGGGCACGCGAAACGGCCGGCGGGTCCGATGGACCGTCGGCGCGGGGCGGTTCAGCCTTCGCAGAGCAGCACTCGGCAAGTGTACCGGGCCGCATTCCGCGCCCCGCCCGGATTACCAAGCAAGATCATCGGGTACCGATTCCGCCGTCCGGACCCGGTCCGGTACTGCAACCACCAAAACGTGATGAATCGGTGATCGGGGTCAACATGGAGCTGAACGAGAACGCGCGGGTCGACACCAGTCAGGTCGACGATCGGCGAGGGTCCGGCGGAGGCGGCGGGATGGGCATACCCATCCCGATCGGCGGCGGTCGCGGGGGGATCGTCGGCATCATCATCGCGGTGCTGGTCGCCCTGGTCGGCGGCGGCTTCGGGCTGAACGCGATGAACGGCGGCGGCGGGTCCGAGCAGGGGGACAACACCTCGCTGGAGCAGAAGTGCTCGGCCGACGACGCGCTCCAGCAGCTCGACTGCCGCAACACCCTCTACGTCAACTCGATCCAGGCGTACTGGCGTAGCGCGATGCCGGAGAAGTTCGGCGACCAGTACCAGCCCTCCAAGACGGTCTTCTTCAACCAGGGGGTGAACACCGGCTGCGGCCAGGCCGACTCGGGCGTCGGGCCGTTCTACTGCCCGGCCGACGACCAGGTCTACATCGACCTCAGCTTCTACAAGCTGCTCGCCGACCAGCTCGGCGCCGAGGGCGAGTTCGCCCAGCCGTACGTGCTGGCCCACGAGTACGGCCACCACGTGCAGGACCTGCTCGGCACCGAGGCGCAGATGCGCCGCCAGCAGCAGCGCGACCCGGACAACGCCAACGCGCTGTCGGTCAAGCTGGAGCTGCAGGCCGACTGCTACGCCGGCGCCTGGGCGAAGAACGCCACCGGCACCGCCGACGAGGGCGGCCAGAAGATCTTCACCAGCATCACCGAGCAGGACATCGCGCAGGCGATCGACACCGCCGAGAAGATCGGCGACGACGCGATCTCCAAGCGCTCGGGCCGGCCGGTGAACCCGGACGAGTTCACCCACGGCACCTCGGAGCAGCGCAAGCAGTGGTTCACCAAGGGCTACTCCACCGGTGACCCGAAGTCCTGCGACACCTTCGGCGGCAGCCTCTGACCGTCGTTCCGCGACCGTCCCACGGCGGCCGGTGGGCGAGAGCCCGCCGGCCGCCGTTCCGTATTCCGGGTCGACGGCGGCCGGGCCCGTCGCGGTCGACTCGTCGTTCCCCGGAGGTGGCGGGACGGTCCGGCCCCGGCGCGGTGGCCGGGACCGGCACTCACCCCGCCGAGGCGGGCACCTCCGGGTCGCGGACGAGGATGCGTACCGCGCGGGCGGCGGCGATCGCGCCGACCAGCACGGCGTGCCGGGGCTCGGGCACGTCGAGCAGCCGCTCGGCGCGCAGCGCCGCGAGCGGGGCGAGGCGCCGGTCTTCGAGCACGATGTCCACCGCCCGCCGGTCACCGCCGCAGACCAGCGTGGCCAGCGTCGACGCCTCGGGCAGCAGCAGCCGGACGGCCAGCTCGGTCGCGTCGCCGAGCGCCGCCTTCGCCTGGTTGTCCCGCCGCCGGGCGAAGCGCTGCTGGGACCAGCCGCCCGCCGCGGTCCGGCCCTGCACGTACCGGGTGTCCACCTTGGAGACCACCAGCTCCTCCCCCGCCGCCACGCCGACCGCCACCGCGCCCTTGCGGGCCAGCAGCAGGCCGATCCGGCGCGGCGCGGCCGCCGCGGCCACGAGGCCAGGTACGTCGGAGGCCCGCGAGGCGCCGGGCGGGGTGTGCAGCTCGGCGGTCGCGCCGTCGGGGGCGGCCAGCAGCAGGCCGTACTCCTGGACGGTGCTGGTGGGCGGGCCGTGCCGGTCGGCGAAGCCCTCGACCCAGCGGGCGACCCGGCCGGGGTCGACCTCGACCCACCGGCCGCCGCCGGCTGCGGGTCGGCTGCTCATGATCCGACCGTACGGCACGGCGGACGGCATCGGGCCGGCCGGGCGGCCCGGATCAGCCCTGCATCAGGACGGCGACGGCGAGCGCGGCGATGATCGCGCTGGAGAGCAGCGCCGTCACCAGCCGGCCGCGCGGGCCGGCCAGCACCCGCCCGACCAGGGTGCCGCCGCCGGCGATCAGCAGCTGCCAGCTCGCCGAGGCGAGGAAGGCGCCGAGCACGAAGAGCGCGGCGGCCACCGGGTCGGCGCCGGCGGCGTCACCCCGGCCGAGGACCAGCGCCGCGAAGTAGACCACGGTGGCCGGGTTGAGCAGGGTCAACGCCAGCACGCCGGCGTACGCCCGGGTGGGCGTGTCCATCCCCCGCCCGGCGCCCGGCACGGATGTCGCGGCCCGCGGCCGCAGCGCCCGCCACGCGCCGTACGCGGCGAGGGCGAGCAGCACCACGGCCGCCGCCACCCGCAGCGGCCCGGCCAACGGGGCGACCAGGCCGGCCACCGCGGCCCCGCCGAGCACCGCCACGGCCGCGTAGAGGCCGTCGGCGGTGGCGACGCCGAGCGCCCCGGCCGCGCCGACCCGGAACGAGGTACGGGCGCTGAGCCCGAGGATGAGCACCGCGATCGCGCCGACCGGGACGGCGACGCCGTAGCCGGCCACCAGGCCGGCGAGGAACGCCCCGCTCACGAGGGTCGGTGACGGGTCGAGGCCGGCACCGGCGCGGTCCGCTGTCGGCGCGCGGCGGTGGCCGCGCGGACAGGGAGCTGCTTCGGGTACGCCTCGATCACGCCGTCATCCTGGCCGGGCCGACGCCCGGGCGCCAGCGATTTGTCCACCGCACCCGCACCCCGCAAGATCACCCTCGCCGGCGCGAGCGGCGTGGACGCGTCGGGCGCGGCACCCGGGTGGGTGCCGCGCCCGATGGTGACCGGAGCGCCGGTCAGACGTTGAAGCCGAGCGAACGGAGCTGGTCGCGCCCCTCGTCGGTGATCTTGTCCGGCCCCCATGGCGGGAGCCAGACCCAGTTGATCCGGATGTCGTTGACCAGTCCGCCGCCGGGGCCGGTGGTCAGCGCCTGCCGGGTCTGGTCCTCGATCACGTCGGTCAGCGGGCAGGCCGCCGAGGTCAGCGTCATGTCCAGGGTGGCGACGTTCTCGTCGTCGACGTGCACGCCGTACACCAGGCCGAGGTCGACCACGTTGATGCCCAGCTCGGGGTCGACGACGTCCTTCATCGCCTCCTCGATGTCGGCGACGGCGGCCTTGCCCCCGGTGGCCGGGGTGGCCGCGCCGGCTTCCGCCACCGCGCCGCCCGCCGTGGCGGCGATCTCCTCAGAACTCATGCCTTCACCTCCGTCGGGCTCACGCCCACGCCGGCGCGTGCCGCGGCGTCCTTGAACGCCATCCACGGCAACAGCGCGCACTTGACCCGGGCGGGGTAGCGGGCGACACCCGCGAACGCCACCCCGTCACCGAGCACGTCCTCGTCCGGCGTGACCTGGCCACGGCCGGACATCAACTCGACGAACGCCTCGTGCACGGCGAACGCCTCCCCCGCGCCCCGACCGCGCAGCAGCTCGTGCAGCACACTCGCCGACGCCTGGCTGATCGAGCAGCCCATGCCGTCGTACGAGATGTCCTCGAGCGTGTCGCCGTCGGTGGCCACCCGTACGGTGATCTCGTCACCGCAGGTCGGGTTGACGTGGTGCGCCTCGGCGACCCGGGCGTCCGGGTCGTCGGCGTCGCGCAGGCCACGGCCGTGCGGGTGCTTGTAGTGGTCCAGGATGATCTCCTGGTAGAGCTGGTCGAGCTGCATCAGTCGAACACCTTCCGCACCTGCTCGAGACCCGCCACCAGGGCGTCGATCTCCTCCGTGGTGGTGTACAGGTAGAACGAGGCTCGCGTCATGGCCGGTACGCCGAACCGGGTGCACACCGGCTTCGCGCAGTGGTGCCCCACCCGGACCTGCACGCCGAGCGAGTCAAGCACCTGCCCCACGTCGTGCGGGTGCACGTCGCCGAGCGCGAACGAGATGGTCCCGCCCCGTCCGACCGGCACCGACGGACCGAAGACCCGCAGGCCCGGCACGGTGGCGAGGGCGTCCAGCGCGTACGCGGTCAGCTCCTTCTCGTGCCACTGGATGGCCCGCATCCCGATGCCGCTGAGGTAGTCCACCGCCGCGCCGAGCGCGACCGCCTCGGCGATCGGCGGGGTGCCCGCCTCGAACCGGGCCGGCGGCGCGGCGAACGTCGACCGGGCCATCGACACCGTCTCGATCATCGAGCCGCCGCCGAACACCGGAGGCATCGCGGCGAGCAGCTCGCCGCGGCCCCAGAGCACGCCGACGCCGGTCGGACCGCACATCTTGTGCCCGGTGAAGGCGATGAAGTCGGCGTCGTAGTCGACCACGTCCATCGGCATGTGCGGCACCGACTGCGAGCAGTCGAGCAGGAGCAGCGCGCCCACCTCGCGGACCCGCTGGGTGATCCGGCCGGTGGCGTTGACCGTGCCGAGGATGTTGGAGGTGTGCACCAGCGAGACGATCTTCGTCCGCTCGGTGACCAGCTCCTCCAGCCCCGACTCGTCCAGCCGGCCGTGCTCGGTGACCGGGAACCAGCGCAGGGTCGCGCCGGTCCGCTCGGCCAGCAGCTGCCACGGGACGATGTTCGAGTGGTGCTCCATCTCGGAGATCACGATCTCGTCGCCCGGGCCGAGCCGGAACCGCGGGTCGGCGTCGGGTCGCAGCGAGGCGTTGGAGAACGCGTACGCCACGATGTTGATCGCCTCGGTGGCGTTCTTGGTGAACACCACCTCGTCCACGCTCGGCGCGTTGATGAACGCGGCGATCTTCGCCCGGGCCCCCTCGTACGCCTCGGTCGCCTCGGTGCCCAGGGTGTGCACCGAGCGCGACACGTTGGCGTTGTGCATGGCGTAATGCTCGGCGAGCACGTCGAGCACCTGCCGCGGCTTGTGCGAGGTGTTGGCGCTGTCGAGATAGACCAGCCGGTGCCCGTTGACCTCCCGGTCGAGGATCGGGAAGTCGGCGCGCACCGTAGCCACGTCGAAACGCGGCACGTCGTCGTACTGCGGCATCCCCTCGGGGATCGCGATGGTGGTCATCTCAGCGGCCCCTGTCGTGTCAGGCCTGCGCCGAACCGGCCCCGGCGGCGTACCGCTCGTAGCCCTCTTCCTCGAGCTTGTCGGCCAGCTCCCGGCCGCCCTGCTCGACGATCCGGCCGGCGATGAAGACGTGCACGAAGTCGGGCTTGATGTAGCGCAGGATCCGGGTGTAGTGAGTGATCAGCAGCACGCCGGTGTCGCCGGTGTCGCGGACCCGGTTGACGCCCTCGCTGACCACGCGCAGCGCGTCGACGTCGAGGCCGGAGTCGGTCTCGTCGAGGATGGCGATCTTCGGCTTGAGCAGCTCCAGCTGCACGATCTCGTGCCGCTTCTTCTCACCGCCGGAGAAGCCCTCGTTGACGTTGCGCTGGGCGAACGCCGGGTCCATCTGCAGCCGCTCCATGGCGGCCCGCAGCTCGCCGCCCCAGGTGCGCAGCTTCGGCGCCTCGCCGTCGATGGCGGTCTTGGCGGTCCGCAGGAAGTTGGCCACCGAGACGCCGGGGACCTCGACCGGGTACTGCATGGCCAGGAAGAGGCCGGCGCGGGCCCGCTCGTCGACGGACATGGCCAGCACGTCCTCGCCGTCGAGGGTCACCGAGCCGCCGGTGATCTCGTACTTCGGGTGGCCGGCGATCGAGTACGCCAGGGTGGACTTGCCGGAGCCGTTCGGGCCCATGATCGCGTGGGTCTCGCCCGACTTCACGGTCAGGTCGACACCGGCCAGGATCGGCTTGAGCTCACCCTCGGGCAGCTTGACCGACACCTTCAGGTCGCGGATCTCCAGGGTGCTCATTATCGGGTCACTCCATTACTCGGCGTCAGGCTGAGGTAGATGTCGCCGTCGCGGACTTCGACGGGGTAGACGGGTACGGGTTCGGTGGCCGGCAGCCCGGAGGGCTGCCCGGTGCGCAGGTCGAAGCGCGAGCCGTGCAGCCAGCACTCCAGCGTGCAGCCGTCGACCTCACCCTCGGAGAGGGCGACCGAGGCGTGCGAGCACTCGTCGTAGGCGGCGTAGAACTCGCCGTCCTCGCCGTGCACCAGCGCGATCGGGGTGCCGTCGACGTCCGCGCTGATCGCGGTCCCCTTCGGCACGTCCTCGGTGGAGCAGATTCGGATCATCAGGCGCCGGCCTTGGTCAGCCGGGCCTCGATCGCGTCGCCGAGGCGCTCGCGCAGCGACTCCACCGGGATCTTGTTGATCAGCTCGGCGAAGAAGCCGCGGACCACCAGGCGGCGGGCCTCGCTCTCCGGGATACCCCGGGCCATCAGGTAGAACAGCTGCTCGTCGTCGAAGCGGCCGGTCGCGCTGGCGTGACCGGCGCCGGCGATCTCGCCGGTCTCGATCTCCAGATTGGGTACGGAGTCCGCCCGGGCACCGTCGGAGAGCAGCAGGTTCCGGTTGATCTCGTACGAGTCGGTGCCGGTCGCCTCGGCGCGGATCAGCACGTCGCCCACCCAGACGGTGTGCGCGTCCTCGCCCTGCAGGGCGCCCCGGTAGCCGACGTAGCTGCGGCAGTCCGGCACGCTGTGGTCGACCAGCTGCCGGTGCTCCAGGTGCTGGCCGCCGTCGGCGAAGTAGACGCCGTACAGCTCGGCCTCGCCGCCCCGGCCGGTGTACTCCACCGAGGTGAACTGCCGGACCAGGTCGCCGCCGAGGCTCACCTGGACGTGCACCACCCGGGCGTCCCGACCAAGCTTGATCTTGATGTGCTGCGCCTGCACCGCGTCGGGCGCCCAGTCGGCCACGGTGACCAGGGTCAGCTTGGCCCCTTCGGCGACCGTCACCTCGACGTTGTCGGCCAGCGTGGCCGAGCCCTCCTGGGAGAACACGACCGTGGCCTCCGCGAACCGACCCACCTGGACCTGGGTCCGGGCGAAGGAGAGCTCCTCGGGGAACGCGCCCAGCAGCCGCACGACCACCGGCTCGGACACCACGGCCTCGGCCGCCACCTCGACCAGTGCGACCCGCGCCGCCCCGCCGTGGGCCAGCGCGCTGATCCGGTCGACCGGCACCAGCACCGACGCGACGCTGGCGTCGGTCGGCTCGACGAGCCGCACCGACACCCCGGCCGGCAGGCGCGGGTGCTCCACGGTGACGCCCCGACCGGTGGCGGCCGCGGTGTCCGCCGTGGCCAGGCCGCGGAGGCGCTTGAGCGGGGTGAAGCGCCACTCCTCCTCCAGGCCGGTGAGGGCCGGGAAGTCAGCGACGTCGTACGAGCGCAGCGCCTGCGACTTGGTGCTGGGCGGCGCGGAAGCCTGGGTAGTCATTTCTTCCTTGGTCTGTTCTGCGACGACGGTGTCTGGGGCCTGGTGAGCGGGCCGGCGGACCGACCCGCCCGACGGGGCGGCGGCGTCAGCCGACCGCGCCCTCCATCTGGAGCTCGATCAGGCGGTTGAGCTCCAGGGCGTACTCCATCGGGAGCTCCTTGGCGATCGGCTCGATGAAGCCGCGCACGATCATCGCCATCGCCTCGTCCTCGCTCAGACCGCGGCTCATCAGGTAGAAGAGCTGGTCATCGCTGATCTTGGAGACGGTCGCCTCGTGCCCCATGGACACGTCGTCCTCACGGATGTCGACGTACGGGTAGGTGTCCGAGCGGGAGATGGTGTCGACCAGCAGCGCGTCGCACTTGACCGTGCTCCGGCTGTGGTGCGAGCCCTCCAGCACCTGGACCAGGCCGCGGTACGAGGTGCGGCCGCCGCCCCGGGCGATCGACTTCGACACGATGGTGGAGGAGGTGTGCGGCGCGGCGTGCACCATCTTGGCGCCGGCGTCCTGGTGCTGACCCTGGCCGGCCATGGCCACCGAGAGCACCTCGCCCTTGGCGTGCTCGCCGGTCATGTAGACCGCCGGGTACTTCATGGTGACCTTGGAGCCGATGTTGCCGTCGACCCACTCCATGGTCGCGCCCTCGTGGCAGACGGCGCGCTTGGTGACCAGGTTGTAGACGTTGTTCGACCAGTTCTGGATGGTCGTGTACCGGCAGCGCGCGTTCTTCTTGACGATGATCTCCACCACGGCGCTGTGCAGCGAGTCGGAGGAGTAGATCGGCGCGGTGCAGCCCTCGACGTAGTGCACGTACGCACCCTCGTCGACGATGATCAGCGTCCGCTCGAACTGGCCCATGTTCTCCGTGTTGATCCGGAAGTAGGCCTGCAGCGGGATCTCCACCTGCACGCCCTTGGGCACGTAGATGAACGAGCCGCCGGACCAGACGGAGGTGTTCAGCGCGGCGAACTTGTTGTCGCCGACCGGGATCACCGTGCCGAAGTACTCCTTGAAGACGTCCTCGTGCTCGCGCAGCGCGGTGTCGGTGTCCAGGAAGAGGACGCCCTGCTCCTCAAGGTCCTCACGGATCTTGTGGTAGACCACCTCGGACTCGTACTGCGCCGCGACACCGGCGACCAGCCGCTGCTTCTCGGCCTCGGGGATGCCCAGCCGGTCGTAGGTGTTCTTGATGTCCTCGGGCAGCTCCTCCCAGGAGGTGGCCTGCTTCTCCGTGGACCGGACGAAGTACTTGATGTTGTCGAAGTCGATCCCGGAGAGGTCGGCGCCCCACGCCGGCATCGGCTTACGGCCGAACAGCCGCAGGCCCTTCAGCCGCAGGTCAAGCATCCAGGCCGGCTCGTTCTTCTTGGCCGAGATGTCCCGAACCACCGCCTCGCTGAGGCCGCGCTGGGCGACCGACCCGGCAAGGTCGGGGTCGGCCCAGCCGTACTCGTAGCTACCCAGGGCGGCGAGCTGCTCATCCTGGGTCAGGGGCTGGACGATCTGCTCGGTCATCTATCTGTCCTCACAGTGGTGACGGTTCTACCGGACTGGGCGCGCCCCGGCTGGGCGGGGATGTGCGTGGTGCACACCCCGTCGCCGTGCGCGATGGTGGCCAGGCGCTGCACGTGGGTGCCGACCAGGCGGGAGATCACCGCGGTCTCGGCCTCGCACAGCTGGGGAAACTCGGCGGCCACGTGCGCCACCGGGCAGTGGTGCTGACAGAGCTGGCCGCCGGAGGCGATCGTGGACGCGTTGGCAGCGTAACCCTCCGCGGTGAGCGCTCCGGCGAGCGCCTCCGCCCGGGCCATCGGATCGTCGCCGGCGCCTTCCATGGCGGCCCGGCACCGGGCCTCCAGGGCGGCCACCTGGTCGGCGGCGAACGCCGCGACCGCCTTCGGCCCGCCGTTGCCGGCGATCCAGCGCAGGGCGGCGGTGGCCATGTTGTCGTAGTGATGGGTGCCACAGCGGACCCGGGCCGCGTCGGTCAGCAGGAACACCTTGGCCGGGCGCCCCCGACCGCGGCTGCCCCGGACCGTCTGCTCCCGGGCGACGACGTCGCCGTCGGCGAGCATGGCGTCCAGGTGCCGGCGGATCGCCGCCGGGCTGAGCCCGAGCGCCGAACCGACCTGGGCGGCGGTGGCCGCCCCCTGCTCCAGCAGCAGCTGGGTCACCCGGTCCCGGGTGGAAAGATCGGTGGACGCGGCAGTACCGGCGACCGTCCCGGTCGCCGGCAGGTGCCCGGAGAGCTCCACCGCGTTTTTCACAACGCCAACGTTACGTAATTCGTCCGGGGGCCGCAAACCCGGGTCCCGGTGATCCGGAACACCGGTGCGGCGGAGTCATCCGATCGTGGTCCACTACAGTGCGTAGGATTCGCTCCGTGAAGCGATCCGTCCGGTTCCCGGTCTCCGCCACCCTGCTGCGCCGCCTCGCGTACGCCTCGATCGTGGCGAACGTGGCCATCGTCGTGACCGGTGGGGCGGTCCGGCTCACCGCGTCCGGTCTGGGCTGCCCGACCTGGCCCCGGTGCACCGACGAGTCCTACCACGCCACCGCCGAGATGGGCGTGCACGGGGTGATCGAGTACGGCAACCGGCTGCTCACCTTCGTCGTCGGGTTCATCGCGCTGGCCACGGTGCTGGCGGTGCTGGAGTACCGGCCGCGACGCAAGGGGCTGCTGGGGCTGGCGGTGGCGGTGTTCCTCGGCATCCCGGCCCAGGCGGCGCTCGGGGGCATCACCGTGCTGACCAACCTGAACCCGTGGGTGGTCGGGCTGCACTTCCTCGCCTCGATGGCGGTGATCGCGGCCACGTACGCGCTCTGGCGGCGGATCAAGGACCCGGACGGCCCGGCGGTGCCCGTGGTGCCCGCCCCGCTGCGCGCCCTCGCGGCGATCACCACCGTGGTCAGCGTGGCGGTGCTGGTGGTGGGGACCTGGGTCACCGGCAGCGGTCCACACGCCGGCGACCACGGCGCGGCCCGCAACGGCCTGGACCCGGAGCAGATCTCCCAGGTGCACGCGGACGCGGTGTTCCTGCTGATCGGCCTCTCAGTGGCGCTGGTCTTCGCGTTCCGCGCGGTCGGCGCCGCCGGCCCGGCCCGGGCCGCCGTGGTGCTGGTCGCGGTGGAGCTGTCCCAGGGGCTGGTCGGCTTCGTGCAGTACTTCACCCACCTGCCGGCGATGCTGGTCGGCGCGCACATGCTCGGTTCCTGCCTGGTGCTGCTGGCCACCCTGTCGGTGCTCTGGTCGACCCGCGAACGCCGCCCGGTCGACCCCGCCCCGACCGCGACCCCCGCCGAGGAACCCGTCGCCGCCATCGCCTGACCCGCCGCGCCGCGCCGTCACCGCCAAGGGTGTCGGCGCACCCGCCCGCGGGTCAGGCTGGGCGGCGGAGGTGGGTCAGGATGGCGTCGGCCAGGCGGTCGGGGGCGCCGTCGGCGTACCCGATGAACAGCGACGGCTCGGTGAGCTCCAGCTCCACCAGGACCGGCGCGCCGTCCGGGCCGGGGATGAGGTCCACCCGGGCGTAGAGCAGCCGCTCCGCCCCGCCCGGCACCGCGGCCAGCACCTTCTCCGCGACCGCCAGCTGGTCGTCGGTGGCGGTGCGGGCGGTGATCTCCTCGGCCTTGTAGAGCTCCTCGACGCCGCGGTCCGGGCCGGTCAGCATCGGGCCCTTACGGATCGCGTGGCTGAACGCGAGCCCCCCGGGACCGGCCAGGAAGAGCAGGGCGGTCTCCCCCGCCGTGTCGACGGCGGTCAGGTACGGCTGCACCATGGTGTGCCGGCCCGCCTCCGACAGCCGCCGCACGTGGGCGGCCGCCAGCTCGCGGTGCTCCAGGTCGGCCAGGTCGTACCGCCCGGTGTCCTGGCTGCCCGCGCTGACCGCCGGCTTGATGACGTACTCGCCGTCGGTGGCCGGGGGCGTCCAGGACCCGCCCGGGGCGACCCAGGAGGTCGGCACGGTCGGCACGCCGGCGACGGAGAGCTCGCCCAGGTACCGCTTGTCGGTGTTCCAGGCGACCACGTCGGCCGGGTTGACCAGGGCCGGCACGGTCCGGGCCCAGGCGACGAACTCGTCGCGGCGCAGCGCGTAGTCCCAGGGGGACCGGAGCACGACGAGGTGGTAGCCCGCCCAGTCGACGGCCGGGTCGTCCCAGACGACGGTCTCGGTGTGGACGCCGCGGTCAGCGAGCGGGGCGAGGACGAGCCGGTCGTCCGGGTCGAGCTCGGCGAGCCGGTCACAGGTGACGAGAGCGACCCGGGGTTTCCCCCGGGTCGACTGGTGGTGGTTGGTCAATTTATGTCAACGGGCCATCGTGCGCCGGCCCATGGACCGCCACAGGTCGTTGCTCGGACGCATCTGGTCCATCAGTTCACGCTCCCACGCGTTCTCGACGGTGACTCCCGCCTTGGCGCAAGCCTGCCGCGCGACGACGGTGTCGTCCGCGAACTGGTCGGCCCACACCCCGTCCTCGCCGACGAGGACGATCCGCGCGCCGCGCTTGCCGACGTACTCGATGACCGCCTTCGCGCCACCGTGGCCGGCGGCGAACGACTTGATACCCGAAACCAGCCCGTTGGGGGCGTGCTCGGTGGTCTGCTCAGCCGTCAGCGTCGTATCGGAACCTTCTGCCATGACGCGAAGCCTAAGCAGACATCCACCCGTACGCGCGAGAACGGTGAACCTTTTGTGATGCCAATTACCTATGGGTTTAAGGAAGACCACAGGTGAATTGCCCAGACATGTCGGTTAAGCGAGCCCAAAACGGGCGGGCCGCTACGCCCCCGTGTGTCCGACTTGAGACAGTCGTACGGGACCGGAAAAAGAATCGGAAAATTCACACCCGACGGCCCGTGAACAGGCCGGACGGGCCGCTCAAATCAGCGCGTCGAGGGCGACGGCGGCGAAGAGAATGGTCAGGTAGGTGGTCGACCAGTGGAACAGCCGCATCGGCTTGACCGCATCGCCCCGGACCACCCGGCGGCAGAGCTTGTGCGCCTCCACGAGGAAGATGCCGCCGACCACCAGGGTCGGTACGCCGTAGATCGCGCTCATCCCCATCGGCCAGAGCGCCAGCGAGGTCAGCACGGTGAGCCAGGCGAAGATCAGGATCTCGGCGTTGACCCGGCGCGCGGAGGCGACCACCGGGAGCATCGGGATGCCGGCCCGGGCGTAGTCGTCCTTGTACTTCATGGCGAGCGGGTAGAAGTGCGGCATCTGCCAGAAGAAGACCACCGCGAAGAGCGCCCAGGCCTGCGGCGCCAGCGAGCCGGTGACCGCCGCCCAGCCGATCAGCACCGGCGCCGCGCCGCAGGCTCCACCCCAGAAGGTGTTCGCCGTGGTGGTGCGCTTGAGCCAGAGCGTGTAGACGACGTCGTAGTAGGCGATCGCCGCCAGGGTCAGCCCGGTGGCCAGCAGGTTGGTGAACGTCGCCATCAGGGCGATCGAGACCACCGCCAGGACCAGCCCGAAGACCAGCGCGCTGCGCGGCGACACGGTGTGCGCCGGCAGCGGGCGACGCTTGGTCCGCCGCATCAGCTGGTCGATGTCCCGGTCGATGTAGCAGTTGAGGACGCTCGCCGCGCCGGCGGCGAGCGAGCCGCCGACCAGCACCACGGCCACCAGCCACAGCGACGGCATGCCGCCGTCGGCGAGCATCATCGCCGGCACGGTGGTGACCAGCAGCAGCTCGACGATGCGCGGCTTGGTCAGGGCGACGTACGCCGCGACCACCGCGCGGGCGTCCCGGCGGCCTCGCGCCGACCCCTCGGCCACCGTGCGCACCGGCGGTTGCCCGGAAGGGTCGCTGACGGGGCGCTCGGTGATCATGCTCACGGATTGCCACCTTCCGGCGTCGGCAGGGGAGATCGGGTCGGCCGGGCCCGGGGCAGGGTCCAGATACCGCCCCACAGACTACGCGTCGTCGTTTTGGCTGCCCGGCCGACCCGACAACGGTGCGGGCCGTCACACCCCGCCCGTCCCGGCCCGGTGAGCTGCCCGGCTGAACGGTCGATCGGCCCGACACGTACGTAACACCGTGCACAGATCCCCGGGCGGACGTTTAGGGCCGCTCGATAGGGTCATCAGTGAGGGTTCCGCCCATCTGCCGAGGAGCACAACCATCGTGGCTGCCAACCCACCCGAGCACCCCGCACTCAACTGGTCCGACCTCGACCGCCGGGCCGTCGACACCGTCCGCGTGCTGGCCATGGACGCCGTGGAGAAATCCGGCAACGGTCACCCGGGCACCGCGATGAGCCTCGCGCCCGCGGCGTACCTGCTCTTCAACCGGGTCATGCGGCACAACCCGGCCGACCCGAACTGGCCCGGCCGGGACCGGTTCGTGCTCTCCGCCGGGCATTCCAGCCTGACCCTCTACATCCAGCTCTTCCTCTCCGGCTACCCGCTGAGCCTCGGGGACCTGAAGTCACTGCGGCAGTGGGGCTCCCTCACCCCGGGCCACCCCGAGCACGGCCACACTCCGGGCGTGGAGACCACCACCGGCCCGCTCGGCCAAGGCCTGGGCAACGCGGTCGGCATGGCGATGGCAGCCCGCCGCGAGCGCGGCCTCTTCGACCCGGAGAGCGAGCCGGGCGGGTCGGTCTTCGACCACGACATCTGGTGCATCGTCTCGGACGGCGACATCGAGGAGGGCATCTCCCACGAGGTCAGCTCGCTCGCCGGGCACCAGCAGCTGGGCAACCTCACGGTGATCTACGACGACAACGAGATCTCGATCGAGGACGACACCCGGATCGCCAAGAGCGAGGACGTCGCGGCCCGCTACCAGGCGTACGGCTGGCACGTGCAGACGGTGGACTGGCGTACCGGCGACGCCGACCAGGGCGACTACCACGAGGATGCCGAGGCGCTCTACCAGGCGCTGCTGGCCGCCAAGACGGAGACCGGCCGCCCCTCCTTCATCGCGCTGCGCACCATCATCGGCTGGCCCGCGCCGAACAAGCAGAACACCGGCAAGATCCACGGCTCGGCGCTCGGCGGCGACGAGGTGGCCGCCACCAAGCAGATTCTCGGCTTCGACCCGGCCAAGAGCTTCGAGGTCGACGAGGAGGTGCTCGGCCACGCCCGCCAGGTGCTCAACCGCGGCGGGGCCGCCCAGCAGGAGTGGCAGCAGGCGTTCGACGGTTGGGCCGGGGCGAACCCGGAGCGCAAGGCGCTCTACGACCGGATGGCCGGCCGGGTGCTCCCGGAGGGCTGGACCGACGCGCTGCCGACCTTCCCCGCCGACGCCAAGGGCGTGGCCACCCGGGCCGCCTCCGGCAAGGTGCTGGAGGCGCTCGCCCCGGTGCTGCCCGAGCTCTGGGGCGGCTCGGCCGACCTGGCGGAGAGCAACAACACCACCATGAAGGGCGAGCCGTCGTTCATCCCGGCCGTCCACGCCACCAAGGACTTCCCGGGCCACGAGTACGGCCGCACGCTGCACTTCGGCATCCGTGAGCACGCCATGGGCGCCATCCTCAACGGCATCGCCCTGCACGGCGGCACCCGCCCGTACGGCGGCACCTTCCTGGTGTTCAGCGACTACATGCGCCCCTCGGTGCGGCTCGCCGCGCTGATGAAGCTGCCGGTGGTCTACGTCTGGACGCACGACTCGATCGGCCTCGGCGAGGACGGCCCGACCCACCAGCCGGTGGAGCACCTGACCGCGCTGCGCGCCATCCCCGGCCTGGACGTGGTCCGCCCGGCCGACGCCAACGAGACCGCCTGGGTCTGGCGGCAGGCGCTGGAGCACACCGACCGGCCGACCGCGCTGGCGCTCAGCCGCCAGGCGCTGCCGACCCTGGACCGGAAGCAGCTGGCCGGCGCGGAGGGCGTCGTCAGGGGCGGCTACGTGCTGGCCGAGGCGTCCACCGGCAAGCCGCAGGTGATCATCGTCGGCACCGGCTCCGAGGTGCAGCTCTGCCTCACCGCCCGGGAGCGGCTGGAGGCCGACGGCACCCCCACCCGGGTCGTCTCGATGCCCTGCCAGGAATGGTTCTACGCGCAGGACGAGGCGTACCGGGAGTCGGTCCTGCCGCGCGGGGTAAAGGCACGGGTGAGCGTGGAGGCGGGCATCGCCATGTCGTGGCACGCGATCGTCGGCGAGTGCGGCGAGAGCGTGAGCCTGGAGCACTACGGCGCCAGCGCCCCACACACCGTGCTCTTCGAGCAGCTCGGGTTCACCCCCGACCGGATCGTGGCCGCCGCGCACGCGGCGCTGACCCGGGTGGGCGACATCACCGGTTTCACGACCGGCAACTGAGGGGAGCGTGAACGGCATGACGGACAGGCTGGGTGAGCTCAGCGCCGCGGGTGTGGCGATCTGGCTCGACGATCTTTCCCGGACGCGACTGAGCTCCGGCGGGCTGGACCAGCTGCGCCGAGAGAAGCACCTGGTCGGGGTGACGTCCAACCCGACCATCTTCGCGAAGGCGCTGAGCGACGCGGACGAGTACAACTGGCAACTGAAGGACCTCGCCACCCGTGGGGTGGACGTCGAGGAGGCCGTCCGCATGCTCACCACGTACGACGTGCGGTGGGCCTGTGACGTGATGCGGCCGGCGTACGACGCGACCGCCGGGGTGGACGGCCGGGTCTCCATCGAGGTGGACCCGCGGCTGGCCCACGAGACGCAGAAGACCGTCGCCGAGGCCGGGGCGCTGTGGTGGCTGATCGACCGGCCCAACCTCTTCATCAAGATCCCGGCCACCGAGGCCGGCCTGCCGGCGATCACCGCCACCCTGGCCGAGGGGATCAGCGTCAACGTGACGCTGATCTTCGGACTGGACCGGTACTCGCAGGTGATGGAGGCGTTCCTGGCCGGCCTGGAGCAGGCGAAGGCGAACGGGCACGACCTTTCCAAGATCGGGTCGGTCGCGTCGTTCTTCGTCTCCCGGGTCGACACCGAGGTCGACAAGCGGCTGGAGAAGATCGGTTCCGACGAGGCGAAGGCGCTGCGCGGCAAGGCCGCCGTGGCCAACGCCCAGCTGGCGTACGAGCGCTACGGCGAGGTCTTCTCCTCCGACCGGTGGCAGGCCCTGGCCGACGCCGGCGCCCACCCGCAGCGGCCGCTGTGGGCGTCCACCTCGACCAAGAACCCGGACTACCGGGACGTGATCTACGTCGAGGAGCTGATCGCCCCGGGCACGGTCAACACCATGCCCGAGTCGGTGATCCACGCGGTCGCCGACCACGGCGAGACCCGCGGCGACACCATCACCGGGTCGTACGACGCGGCCCGGAAGGCCTTCGCCGACCTGCAGGCGGTCGGCGTCGACATGGCCGACGTGGTCGCCGTCCTGGAGCGGGAGGGCGTGGAGAAGTTCGCGGCCAGCTGGCTGGAGCTGCTCGACGGGGTGAAGAAGTCGCTGGCCGAGGCGGCCAAGGGCGCCGGCGCCCCGAACAAGGCCGCCAAGGGCAACGCGCGGGCCGCCGCGCAGGCCGGGGGCAACGCGTGACGAAGGGCGTCGGACGCGCCGCGGGGCTCCGCTCCGTGGCGCTCCACGCCGTCGCCCACCAGGCGGGGATGGCGACGTGAGCGAGCTGGTGGCCAGCCCGGAGGGGGCCGCCGGGCTGGCCGTGTACGGCGCGGGCGCGGTCGACCGGTCCGCGCCCGCGTCCGTGCGGGACGCGCTGGTCGCCCGGGACGTCCCGGGCCGGCTGGCGCGGCGGGACCCCACGCTCTGGGGCCCGGACGCCGAGGAGGAGGCGAGGATCCGCCTCGGCTGGCTGGACACCCACCGCCGCAGCCTGGAGCTGCTTCCCCAGCTCGCCGAGCTGACGGAGGAACTGGTCGACCTGGACCACGTGGTGCTCGCCGGGATGGGCGGCTCGTCGCTCGCCGCCGAGGTCATCACGCGGACCCTGGGCCGGCCGCTGACCGTGCTCGACACCACCGACCCGGGCCGGGTCCGAGCGACCCTGGCCGACCGGCTGGAACGCACCGTGGTGGTGGTGGCCAGCAAGTCCGGCGTGACGGTGGAGACCGACAGCCACCGGCGGGCGTACTGGCAGGCGTTCCTGGACGCCGGGATGACCGAGGCCGAGGTCGCCCGGCACTTCGTGGTGGTGACCGACCCGGGCTCCCCGCTGGAGGCCACCGCCAACGAGATGGGTCTGGTGGTGCTGCCGGCCGACCCGGAGGTGGGCGGGCGGTACGCGGCGCTGACCGCGTTCGGCCTGGTCCCCGCGGCGCTGGCCGGGGTCGGCGTGGTCGAGCTGCTCGAGGACGCCGGGTCCTTCGCGGCCTCGCTGGACCGGGACCGGGACAATCCGGGCCTGGCGCTCGGCGCGGCCCTCGGCGCGGCGGCCACCACCGGGCGCGACACGGTCGCCCTGGTTCCCGACGGCACCGGCCTGGACGGCCTGGGCGACTGGGTCGAGCAGCTGCTCGCCGAGTCGACCGGCAAGGCCGGCAGCGGCATCCTGCCGGTGGTCGTCGAGTCGCCCCGGGCCCCCGGCGCGACCGGGCCGGACGTGCTGACCGTGAGCTACGGCGGGGCGCTGACCGCCGGGGACGTCCCCGGCGGCGGCGTCGACCCCGACCTGGCGGTGAACGGCCCGCTCGGCGCGCAGTTCCTGGCCTGGGAGTACGCCACCGCGGTGGCCGGGGCGGTGCTCGGCGTCGACCCGTTCGACCAGCCGAACGTCGCCGAGAGCAAGGAGAACACCCGGCGGATCCTGGAGCAGGGCCCGCCGACGCGGGCGCCGTCGTTCACCGACGGCGCGATCGAGGTGTACGCCCTGCCCGGCGCCCCCACCGACCTGGCCGGCGCGCTGCGCCAGCTGGTCGACGGGGTGGGCGGCGAGGGCTACCTGGCCGTCATGGCGTACCTGGACCGGGTCGCGGACGCCGACGCGGCGCGGCTGCGGCCACTGCTCGCCGAGGTGGCCGGACGGCCGGTGACCTTCGGCTGGGGGCCGCGTTTCCTGCACTCCACCGGGCAGTACCACAAGGGCGGGCCCCCGGTGGGCAGTTATCTTCAGCTGACCGGTGCGGTGGAGGTTGATCTCTCGGTGCCGGGTCGCCCGTACTCCTTCGGGCAGCTGCAGGCGGCGCAGGCCGCCGGTGACCGGCAGGCGCTGGTCGACCGGGGCCGGCCGGTGCTGCGGCTGCACCTGACCGACAGGCCGACCGGCCTGGCCCAGCTGCTGGATGCGATCGGACGGTGGCGGGCGTGACGATGGATGACATGCACCAGACGGAGCGAGGAGGCGGCGTGAACCCGCTGCGCGACGTGCAGGACCGGCGGCTGCCCCGGATCCCGGAGCCGTGCGCTCTGGTGATCTTCGGAGGGACCGGTGACCTGGCGCGCAAGAAGTTGATGCCGGCGGTCTACGACCTGGCCAACCGGGGGCTGCTGCCGCCCGGATTCATGGTGCTGGGCTTCGCCCGGCGGGACTGGGGCGACGGCGACTTCGAGTCGCTGGCCCACGAGGCGGCCAAGAAGCACGCCCGTACCCCCTGGCGGGAGGAGGTGTGGTCGCGGCTGGCCGGCAACATCAAGTTCGTCGGCGGCTCGTTCGACGACGACGCCGCGTTCGACCACCTCGCCGTCGTCCTCGACGAGCTGCGCGACACCCACGGCATCCACGGCAACGCCGCGTTCTACTTCTCCATCCCCCCGGCGGCGTTCCCCGTGGTGCTCAAGCAGCTGGCCCGCACCGGCATGGCCGACAACGCGAAGTCCGGCGGCTGGCGCCGGGTGGTGGTGGAGAAGCCGTTCGGGAACGACCTGCCGTCGGCCAAGGCGCTCAACGACCTGGTCGACGACGTCTTCACCCGTGAGGACGTCTTCCGGATCGACCACTACCTGGGCAAGGAGACGGTCCAGAACATCCTCGCCCTGCGGTTCGCCAACAACCTGTTCGAGCCGCTCTGGAACTCCAAGTACGTCGACTCGGTGCAGATCACCATGGCCGAGGACGGCGGCATCGGCACCCGGGCCGCCTTCTACGACTCGGTCGGCACCGCCCGGGACGTGCTGCAGAACCACCTGCTCCAGCTGCTCGCCCTGGTGGCGATGGAGGAGCCGACCAGCTTCGACGCCGACGAGATCCGGACCGAGAAGCTCAAGGTGCTCAAGGCGATCACCCTGCCGAAGGACGTCAACCGGGACACCGTCCGGGGGCAGTACCTCCCCGGCTGGGTCGGCGGCGAGCGGGCGGTCGGCTACCTGGAGGAGGAGGGCGTCCCGGAGGACTCGACCACCGAGACCTACGTCGCCGTCCGGCTCGGCATCCAGAACCGCCGCTGGGCGGGGGTGCCGTTCTACATCCGCGCCGGCAAGCGGCTGCCCCGCCGGGTGACCGAGGTCGCCATCATGTTCAAGAAGGCGCCGCACCTGCCGTTCGACCCCGCCGACATGGAGATGCTCGGCAACAACCAGCTCGTCATCCGGGTCCAGCCGGACGAGGGCGTGGTGCTGAAGTTCGGCTCGAAGGTGCCCGGCACGGCGATGGAGGTCCGCGACATCGCGATGGACTTCCAGTACGGCGAGGCGTTCACCGAGTCCAGCCCCGAGGCGTACGAGCGCCTGGTGCTGGACGTGCTGATCGGCGACCGGACGCTCTTCCCGGACGCCGCCGAGGTGGAGCAGAGCTGGCAGGCGGTGGACCCGCTCGAGCACGCCTGGGAGGGCACCAAGCCGGAGCCGTACCGGGCCGGTGAGTGGGGCCCGCGGTCGGCCGACGAGATGCTGGCCCGCGAGGGCCGGGCATGGCGGAGAGCGTGAGAGAGCGCAGCGAGCGAACCAGGAGGCTCCGTTGATCGGGCTGTGGGACACCACCGGTAACGAGGTGGTCAAGGCACTCGCCGCCGAGCGGCGCAGCGCGGGCGGGGTGGCCAGCGGCATGGCGCTCACGCTGATCGTGGTGGTGGACGAGAAGCGGGTCCGCGAGGCGGAGGCGGCGGCGACCATCGCCGCCGCCGCCCACCCGTGCCGGCTGCTGGTCGTCGTCCGCGCCGACCTGGAGCGGGAGCGCAACCGGCTGGACGCGGAGATCGTGGTCGGCGGCCGGCTGGGCCCGTGCGAGGCGGTGGTGACCCGGATGTACGGCCGGCTCGCCCTGCACGCCGAGTCCGTGGTGATGCCGCTGCTGGTGCCGGACGTCCCGGTGGTCACCTGGTGGCACGGCGAACCGCCGGCGGAGATCGCGACCGACTTCCTCGGCGTGGTCGCCGACCGCCGGATCACCGACGCCGCCCAGGCGACCGACCCGATCGAGGCGCTGCGGCAGCGGGCCCGGGACTACGCCCCGGGCGACACCGACCTGGCGTGGACCCGGATCACCCCGTGGCGCTCCCTGGTCGCCGGGGCGTTCGACACCACCGAGGCCCGGGTCACCGAGGCCACCGTGGTGGCGCCGCGCACCGATCCGACCGCGGCGCTGATGCGCGGGTGGCTCGCCGCCCGGCTCGGCATCGAGCCCCAGTGGGAGCCGACCGACGAGTTCCCCCGGATGCGCGAGGTGCAGCTGCGCTGCGCCAACGGCGACGAGCTGACGCTGACCCGGGAGGACAGCATGGCGACGTTCCGGCGTACCGGGCAGGAGGACCGGGCCCTGCCGCTGGTCCGCCGCCCGCTCGGCGACGAACTGGCCGAGGAGCTGCGCCGGCTCGACGCCGACCAGGTGTACGCCGAGGCGCTCGGCGCCGCCGCCGGGCTGGCGAACCTGGACCAGCACCCCGCCCATCGGGTGCACGTCTGGAAGGACCCGGCCACCGCGCAGCGGGCCGAGGCCGGAGTCACCGCCCACGCCGGCACCAGCGCGACCCCCTGACGGCCACCGGTGGGCGGGCCGGCACGGTCCGCCCACCGAGTGAGCGGTCGAGGGGCGCGACGGGTGCCGCCACGACGACCAGGGACCGCGACGCCGGTCCGGAAACGAAGGCACAACGAATGAGTGAGGCGAGTGTCGCCGTCCACGCCGACCCCGACCTGCTGGCGCAGGCGGTGGCGGCCCGGTTGGTGGTGAAGCTGCTCGATGCGCAGGCGGAACGGGGTCAGGCGTCGGTGGTGCTGACCGGTGGGCGGATCGCCGCCGCCGTCTACCGGGCGGTGGCCGCGCTGCCGGCCCGGGACGCGGTCGACTGGTCCCGGGTGGACATCTGGTGGGGCGACGAACGCTTCCTGCCGGCCGGCGACCCGGAGCGCAACGAGACCCAGGCGCGGGCGGCGCTGCTGGACGGGGTGCCGCTGGACCCGGCGCGGGTGCACCCGATGCCGGCCTCCGACGGTCCGGCCGGGCCGGACCCGGAGGCGGCCGCCGCCGGATACGCCGAGGAACTGGCCCGGGCGGCCCGCCCCGGGCACGCCGCGCTCCCCCACTTCGACGTCCTGCTGCTGGGCGTCGGTGAGGACGGGCACGTGGCGTCGGTCTTTCCCGAGCACCCGGTGCACCACGAGAACCGGCCGGTCAGCGGGGTACGGGGCGCCCCGAAGCCGCCGCCGGTGCGTACCACGCTCACCCTGCCGGCGATCAACACCGCCGAGGAGGTCTGGCTGGTGGCCAGCGGCGCCGACAAGGCCCGGGCGGTCGGCATGGCGCTGGCCGGGGCGGGCCCGGTACAGCTGCCGGCGGCCGGCGTGCGGGGCATCGCGCGTACCCTCTGGCTGCTGGACCGGCCGGCGGCGGCCGACGTGCCGCCCCGGCTGCGCAGCCTGCGCTGACCGACGTCGGCGGAGCCCTGTTCGGGATGGGACCGGGGCTCCGGCGGGTCAGTCCCGGCCGCGGCGCTGGCGGAGCGCGGCGAGGGCCTCAGCCAGGATCGCCTCACCCTCCGCGGGGCTGCGCCGCTCCTTCACGTACGCCAGGTGGGTCTTGTACGGCTCGGGGCGGACCCGCCCGGGCGGGTTCTCGGCGTCCCGGCCGGCGGGGAGGCCGCAGCGCGGGCAGTCCCAGAGCGGCGGCTCCTCGGCCTCCAGCGCCACCCTGATCTCGGTGACGTGGTCGTTGCGGCACCAGTAGGTCACCGCGCGGCACGGGGCCGGCTCGTACCGTTCGCTGAGGCGTTCCGGGGCGGATCCGACCCGGGATCCGCGGATCACGTTGCCACTGGGCACGGCTGCTCGCTCCTGTCGTCGGAGGGGACCGCCGCTCAGGGGGGTGGGCGGCGGCGACGCGGTGCAGCGGGACGAAAAGAACTGCGCGCGGCCCGTCGGGTGACGGACCGCGCGCAGATTGTACGACTTGGCGAAGCCGCTCAGGACCCGCTGTTGAGCTGGAGCCGGAGCCAGAGCCCGAGCCCGATGATGCAGGCGAACCAGACGATGCTCACCAGAACGGTGTAGCGGTCCAGGTTCTTCTCGGCCACCGACGAGCCGGCCAGGCTGGAGCTGACGCCGCCGCCGAACATGCTCGACAACCCGCCGCCCTTACCTCGGTGCAGCAGGATCAGCATGGTGAGCAGGATGCTCGTGATGACCAGCAACACGATCAACGTGTATGCGAACCAGATCGGCATGGCTGGGGTCAGTCCTCTCGTTACGATCCTCGCCCGGACAGATCGGGCACGGTGGCACCGACCGGTGGACGGGCGGAGTCAAGGATAGCGAGCGATCAGCGGGCGGTGTGCTCCGGGAACCGGCAGATCTTCGCGAACTCCTCGGCGTCCAGGCTGGCGCCGCCGACCAGGGCCCCGTCCACGTCCGGCTGGACCATGATCGCGGCGACGTTCGACGACTTGACCGACCCGCCGTAGAGGATCCGGACCTGGTCGGCGGTGCTCTGGTCGAAGGTCTCGACCAGCCGCTTGCGGACCTCGCCGCAGACCTCCTGGGCGTCCTCCGGGGTCGCCGTCTTGCCGGTGCCGATCGCCCAGACCGGCTCGTACGCCACGACGACCTTGGCGACCTGCTCCGCGGTGAGCCCGCGCAGGGCGCCGTCGAGCTGGTCGCAGCAGTGCGGCACGTGCCGCAGCTGCTCCCTGATCTCCAGGCCCTCGCCGATGCAGAGGATCGGGGTGAGCCCGTTGGCCAGCGCCGCCGCCACCTTGGCGTTGACGATCGCGTCGTCCTCGTAGTGGTGGGCGCGCCGCTCGGAGTGCCCGACCACCACGTACGTGCAGCCCAGCTTGGCCAGCATCGGCCCGGAGATGTCCCCGGTGTAGGCGCCCGACTGGTACGGCGACAGGTCCTGCCCGCCGTAGCCGATCAGCAGCTTGTCGCCGTCCACCGCGGTCTGCACCGTACGCAGGTCGGTGAAGGGTGGCAGGACCACCGTCTCCACCTCGGTGAGCTGCTTCTCGGTGAGGCTCGCGGCCAGCTTCTGCACCAGCAGGTTGGCCTCGAGGTGGTTCAGGTTCATCTTCCAGTTGCCGGCCATCAGCGGCCGGCGGGTGGTGCTCGCCATCAGTTCTCCAGGGCCGCGATGCCGGGGAGGGTCTTGCCCTCCAGGTATTCCAGGGAGGCGCCGCCACCGGTGGAGATGTGCCCGAAGGACGACTCGTCCAGCCCCAGCGCCCGCACCGCGGCGGCGGAGTCACCGCCACCGACGACAGTGAACGCGTCGGTCTTCGTGATCGCCTCGGCGACCCCGCGGGTGCCGTTGGCGAACGCCGGCATCTCGAACACGCCCATCGGGCCGTTCCAGAAGACCGTCTTCGCCTGGGACAACGCGGCGGCGAAGCCGGCCACCGTCTCCGGGCCGATGTCCAGCCCGACCCGGTGGCTCGGGATGCCGTCGGCGCGCACGGTGTCGTGCGCGGCGTCCGGGGCGAACGCGTCCGCGGCCACCACGTCGACCGGGAGCATGATCTTGCCGCCGGACCGCTCCAGGAGGTTGCCGCAGGTCTCGACCATCTCCTCCTCCAGCAGCGAGGTGCCCACCTCGTGGCCCTGGGCCTTGAGGAAGGTGAAGCACATCCCGCCGCCGATGAGCAGCCGGTCGACCTTCGGCAGCAGCGCCTCGATCACGGCCAGCTTGTCGGAGACCTTGGAACCGCCCAGCACCACCACGTACGGGCGCTCCGGCTCGCCGGTCAGCTTGCCGAGCACCTCGACCTCGCGCAGCACCAGCCGGCCGGCCACGTGCGGCAGCCGGGCCGGCACGTCGTACACGCTGGCGTGCTTGCGGTGCACGGCGCCGAAGGCGTCGTCCACGTAGGCCTCGCCGAAGGCGGCGAGCTGGTCGGCGAAGGCCCCCCGCTCGGCGTCGTCCTTGCTGGTCTCCCCCTTGTTGAAGCGGAGGTTCTCCAGCAGGGCGACCTGGCCGTCGGACAGCTGGTCCACGGTGGACCGGGCGGAGTCGCCGACGGTGTCCTCGGCGACGTGCACCGGCGCGCCGAGCAGCTCGCCGAGCCGCCCGGCGACCGGGCGGAGGCTGTACTGCGGGTCCGGCGCGCCCTTCGGGCGGCCCAGGTGCGCGCAGACCACGACCTTGGCGCCGGCCTCGGTCAGCGCGCCCAGCGTCGGCAGCACCGCACGGATGCGCCCGTCGTCGGTGATCTCACCGGTCTGCTTGTCGAGCGGGACGTTCAGGTCGGCACGCACCAGCACACGCCGACCCGACACCCCCTCTGCCAGCAGGTCGTCGAGGGTACGGATGCTCACAGCGACTGACCCACCAGCTTGACCAGGTCCACCAGGCGGTTGGAGTAGCCCCACTCGTTGTCGTACCAGCCGACGACCTTGACCTGGTTGCCGACGACCTTGGTCAGCGGCGCGTCGAAGATGCAGGACGCCGGGTCGGTGACGATGTCCGAGGAGACGATCGGGTCCTCGTTGTAGACCAGGATGCCCTTGAGCGGACCGTCGGCGGCGGCGGCCTTCATCGCGGCGTTGACCTCGTCCACGGTGGTCTCGCGGCCGACGGTGACGGTCAGGTCGGTGGTGGAGCCGGTCGGGATCGGCACCCGCAGCGCGTAGCCGTCCAGCTTGCCCTTGAGCCCCGGCAGGACCAGGCCGATCGCCTTGGCGGCGCCGGTCGAGGTCGGGACGATGTTCAGCGCGGCGGCCCGGGCGCGGCGCAGGTCCTTGTGCGGCGCGTCCTGGAGGTTCTGGTCCTGGGTGTACGCGTGGATGGTCGTCATCAGACCCTGCTGCACGCCGAACGTGTCCTGCAGGACCTTCGCCATCGGGGCGAGGCAGTTGGTGGTGCAGGAGGCGTTGGAGATGATGGTGTGCTTGGCCGGGTCGTACTGGTCGTGGTTGACGCCCATCACGACCGTGAAGTCCTCGTTCTTCGCCGGGGCGGAGATGATGACCTTCTTGGCCCCGCCGTCGATGTGCGCCTTCGCCTTCGTGGCGTCGGTGAAGAAGCCGGTGGACTCGATCACCACGTCCACGCCGACCTCGCCCCACGGCAGCTTCGCCGGGTCCTTCTCCTCGTACACCTTGATGGTTTTGCCGCCCACGGTGATCTCGTCGGCGGTGGCCTTGACCTCGTGCGGGAGGCGACCCAGGATGCTGTCGTACTTGACAAGGTGGGCGAGCGTCGCGTTGTCGGTCAGGTCGTTGACCGCCACGACCTCGATGTCAGCGCCGGACGCCAGCACTGCCCGGAAGAAGTTACGGCCGATCCGGCCGAAGCCGTTGATGCCAACCCGGATGGTCACAGGTCCCATCTCCTCGCGTTCTGGTCCGCCGGCGTCAGACCCGGGCCGGCGGAGGTGTGTGCGCCGACCGTTGGAGCCGGCCGTTGACGGTTCATCTCGGCCACCCCGCCGCGGTCTCAAGGACCTGACCGCCCGAGGCGGTGAGCACGGCGAGAAGTGCCTGTGCCGGCCCCCTTGCCGTACGCAGCGACCTTATCCGAGCGCGCGGCGCCGCGCTGCGCCGGGTGGTGATCCGGGTCGCACCGCGGGGCCCCACCGTCCTATCAGACCACGAGCATGTCCGGCGTGACTGCCGCTTCGGTATCCGGGATGCCCAGGTCGCGGGCCCGCTTGTCGGCCAGCGCCAGCAGCCGGCGGATCCGCCCCGCGATGGCGTCCTTGGTCAGCGGCGGGTCGGCCAGCGCACCCAGTTCCTCCAGCGAGGCCTGCCGGTGCTCCAGCCGCAGCTGGCCGGCCGAGGTCAGGTGGTTGGGGGCGTCGTCGGCGAGGATCTCCAGCGCCCGGGTCACCCGGGCGGCGGCGGCCACCGCGGCGCGGGCCGAGCGGCGCAGGTTGGCGTCGTCGAAGTTGGCCAGCCGGTTCGCGGTGGCCCGGACCTCGCGGCGGACCCGGCGCTCCTCCCAGGCCAGCACGCTGGAGTGCGCGCCGATGCGGGTGAGCAGCGCGGCGATCGCGTCGCCGTCCTTGACCACCACCCGGTCCACCCCGCGCACCTCGCGGTTCTTGGCGGAGATGCCCATCCGGCGGGCCGCGCCGACCAGGGCGAGCGCGGACTCCGGACCGGGGCAGGTGATCTCCAGCGCGCTGGACCGGCCGGGCTCGGTCAGCGAGCCGTGCGCCATGAACGCGCCCCGCCAGGCCGACACCGCGCAGCAGACGTTCGCCGCCACCACGTGCGGCGGCAGACCGCGCACCGGTCGGCCGCGCACGTCCAGCAGGCCGGTCTGCCGGGCGAGGGCCTCGCCGTCCTTGACCACCCGGACGATGAAGTGGCTGCCCTTGCGCAGCCCGCCCGAGGCGAGCACGTGGATCTCGCTGGGGTAGCCGTACACCTCGGCGACCTCCCGGCGCAGCCGGCGGGCCACCGCCCCGGTGTCCAGCTCGGCCTCGACCACCACCCGCCCGGAGACGATGTGCAGCCCGCCGGCGAAGCGCAGCAGCGCCGCCATCTCCGCCCGACGGCAGCAGGGCTTGGGCACGTCGACCCGACTCAGCTCGTCCTTGACCGCAGCCGTCATCGCCATTCTGCGCCCCCTCACGGACCGGTACCGGCGTGTCGCCGGTGATTACGTAGGTGCTTAACGATCGGCGCCCAGGACAGGCACCAGCGCGGCGCCCAGGGCGGCCGGATCATGACGGGGCGAACCGTCGGTGACGGCGACGGGGGCAAGGACCAGCCGGGCACCCAGCGATTCTGCCGCACGTCCGACCGGTTCGGGATCACCCACCGCCTTGGAATCGGCCAACACGTAGTCCACCGTGAGCGGCGGAAGGTACCAGTGCAGGGCGGCCAGGTGGTCGGCCGCGGAGAGCCCGAGGGTCTCCTTCTCGGCCGCCAGATTGAGCGTGACCAGCCGGCGGGCCGGACTGGCGACGATCGCGGCGGCCAGCCCCGGGACCAGCAGGTGCGGCAGCACGCTGGTGTACCAGCTGCCCGGCCCGAAGATCAGCCAGTCGGCCGCGGAGATCGCCTCCACCGCCTCGTCGCACGGCTCCGGGGCGTCGGGGGTGAGTCGCAGCGACTCCACCCGGCCGGTGCTCACCGCGACCTGGTGCTGGCCACGCACGGTGCGTACCTCGTCGGGGCGGTCCGGGTCGGCGCCGCGGACCCGGGCCTCGATGCCGACCGGCTGGCGGGACATCGGCAGCACCCGACCGACCGTGCCGAGCATCGCGCCGGCATGCTCCAGTGCGGCCACCGGGTCGCCGAGCTGCTCGATCAGGCCGCAGAGCACCAGGTTGCCCACCGCGTGCCCGGCCAGCCCGTCGCCGACGCCGCCGGCGAACCGGTGCTGGAACAGGCCGGCGCTGCGCCGGGTGGCCGGGTGGTCGCCGGCCAGCGCCACGAGGGCCTGCCGCAGGTCGCCCGGGGGCAGGCCGCCGCGCTCGGCGCGCAGCCGACCGCTGGAGCCGCCGTCGTCGCCGACGGTGACCACCGCGGTGATGTCGAGGTCGAGTTCCGGGGCGCAGTGCCGCAGTGCGCGCAGCTTGGCGGAGAGGCCGTGCCCCCCGCCGAAGGCGACCACCTTCGTCGCCGTCATTCCCGCCCCAGGTCCCGGTGCTGCGCGTTGGCGGCGAGCCCGGACTGGCGCAGCCGGCCGGCCAGTTCCTCGGCGATCGCCACACTGCGGTGCTTGCCGCCGGTGCAGCCGACCGCCACGGTCAGGTAGCGCTTGCCCTCCCGCTCGAACCCGACGGTGGTGGCGTTGACCAGGTCGGCGTACCCGGCCACGAACGCGTCCGCGCCCTCCTGGCCCAGCACGTACGCGCTGACCGCCTCCTCCCGCCCGGTGTGCTCGCGCAGCTCCGGCACCCAGTACGGGTTGGGCAGGAAGCGGGCGTCGAGCACGAAGTCGGCGTCCGGCGGCAGGCCGTACTTGAACCCGAAGGAGAGCACGGTGACCCGCAGCCGGCGGGCGTCCTCGCCGCCGAACAGCTCCTCGACCCGGCGGCGGAGCTGGTTGACGTTGAGGTGGCTGGTGTCGATGATCACGTCGGCCAGGTCCCGGGCCTCCTCGAGCAGGGCGCGCTCGACGGCGATGCCGTCGGCCAGCCGCCCCTCGCCCTGCAGGGGATGCGAGCGGCGGACGCTCTCGAACCGGCGGATCAGCACCTCGTCGTCGGCGTCGACGAAGACCACCCGGGGGGAGAAGCCGCGGTCCTTGAGCTCGCGGATCGCCCCGGCCAGGTCGGTGGAGAAGGCCCGCGAGCGCACGTCCAGCACCATCGCCGTACGCCGGGCCGCGCCGCCGGCCTTGACCGCCAGCTCGGCCATGTCGAGCATCAGCGCCTGGGGCAGGTTGTCGACCACGTAGTAGCCGACGTTCTCCAGGGCCCGGGCCACCGTGCTACGGCCGCCGCCGGAGAGCCCGGTGACCACCACCAGGGTGGTGTCCGATTCCGCCGTGCCGCCGTCCGTCCGCGCCTCGCTCACCCACTACCCCCATGCCGTCCCGCCGCGTCCGGTACGCCCGCGTGGTCAGTCAGCGACTCTATCCCGCCGGGCGGCGTCGATCGGTTTCCACCCTTCCGACCGGTACCGGTGTCGGTCGGCACACCGCCCCTGGGGCAAGCAGCCGCGCCCGGCGCGGCATTCCCGGACGGGCGGCCGCGCCGGCGGCGTGGCCTGACGGGTCGGCGGCGGCCGGGTGTCGGGGTCGGCTCGTAGACTCCCCGGATGACCTCCCCCACCGACACCCGCACCGAGGACGCGCTCGGGGTGCTGCGCCGGGTCTTCGGCTACGACGCCTTCCGCGGCTCCCAGCGGGAGGTCATCGACCACGTGGTGGCCGGCGGCGACGCGCTGGTGCTGATGCCCACCGGCGGCGGCAAGTCGCTCTGCTACCAGATCCCGGCGCTGGTCCGCGACGGCGTCGCGGTGGTGGTCTCCCCGCTGATCGCGCTCATGCAGGACCAGGTCGACGCGCTGACCGCGGTCGGCGTCCGGGCCGGCTTCCTCAACTCGACCCAGGATCTCGACGCCCGTCGCACGGTCGAGGCGGCGTTCCTCGCCGGCGAGCTCGACCTGCTCTACCTCGCCCCGGAGGCGCTCGGCTCCCGGGCCACCCTCGGGCTGCTCGACCGGGGCCGGATCGCGATGTTCGCCATCGACGAGGCGCACTGCGTCTCGCAGTGGGGGCACGACTTCCGCCCCGACTACCTGGCTCTGTCGATGCTGCACGAACGCTGGCCCGAGGTGCCCCGGATCGCGCTGACCGCCACCGCCACCAGCGCCACCCGGGCCGAGATCGCCACCCGGCTCAAGCTCACCGACGCCCGGCACTTCGTGGCCAGCTTCGACCGGCCCAACATCCAGTACCGGATCGTGCCCAAGCGGGAGCCGCGCAAGCAGCTGCTCGGCCTGCTGCGCGACGAGCACCCGGGCGACGCGGGGATCGTCTACTGCCTGTCCCGCGCCTCGGTGGAGAAGACCGCCGAGTTCCTGGTCGCCAACGGGATCGCCGCACTGCCGTACCACGCGGGCCTGGCCGCGGCCACCCGCGCCACCCACCAGCGGCGGTTCCTGCGCGAGGACGGCCTGGTCATGGTGGCGACCATCGCCTTCGGCATGGGCATCGACAAACCAGACGTCCGGTTCGTCGCCCACCTCGACCTGCCCAAGTCGGTGGAGGGCTACTACCAGGAGACCGGGCGCGCCGGCCGGGACGGGCTCCCGTCGACCGCCTGGCTCGCGTACGGGCTCCAGGACGTGGTGCAGCAGCGAAAGATGATCGAGACCTCGGAGGGGGACCTCGCGCACCGGCGCAACCTCGCCACCCACCTGGACGCGATGCTGGCCCTCTGCGAGACGGTCCGCTGCCGACGGGCGCAGCTGCTCGACTACTTCGGCGAGCCCGGGGCGGCCGGCTGCGGCAACTGCGACACCTGCCTGACCCCGCCGGAGACCTGGGACGGCACGGTGGCCGCGCAGAAGCTGCTCTCCACCGTGTTCCGGCTGGACCGGGAGCGCAACCAGCGCTTCGGCGCCGGGCACTGCGTCGACATTCTGCTCGGCCGGACGACCGACAAGATCACCCAGTACGGCCACGACGCGCTGACCACCTTCGGCATCGGCGCCGAGCTGCGCGAGACCGAGTGGCGCGGGGTGGTCCGGCAACTGCTGGCCGAGGGGCTGCTCGCGGTCGAGGGCGACTACGGCACGCTGGCGCTGACCGAGGCCAGCGCGGAGGTGCTGGGCCGCCGCCGCACGGTGACCATGCGCCGGGAGCCGGAGCGGCCGGCGTCCACCCGGTCGGCGAAGCCGCGCGGCGCGGCCACCGTGGTCGCCGATCTCGACCCGGCCGCCGCGTCGCTCTTCGACCGGCTGCGCGCCTGGCGGGCGGCGACCGCCAAGGAGCAGGGCGTCCCGGCGTACGTGATCTTCCACGACGCCACCCTCCGCCAGATCGCGACGGACGCCCCGGCCTCACTGGCCGACCTGTCCCGGGTCAACGGCGTCGGGGAGAACAAGCTCGCCAAGTACGGCGAGCAGATCCTCACCGTCCTCGCCGAGGCGGCCTGACCGCCGGCGCCACGCACCGGCGGTCGCCGCCGTTACGCCCGGTCGCGGCCGGCACCGGTCGGTCGCCGGTGGCACGGTCAGTCGGCCGGGCCCGCCTTCACGGTGTCGGCGTCGAGGGCTGCCAGGATCGCCTCAGCGGTCCGCTTCCCCACCCCGGGCACCTCGGTGATCTCCTCGACGGTGGCGGCGGAGAGCCGCTTGAGCGAGCCGAAGTGGCGCAGCAGCGCCTTGCGCCGCACCTCCCCCAGCCCGGGGACGTTGTCCAGCGCCGACTCGGTCATCCGCTTGGAGCGCCGCTGCCGGTGGAACGTGATGGCGAACCGGTGCGCCTCGTCGCGGACCCGCTGGAGCAGGTAGAGCCCCTCGGAGGTGCGCGGCAGGATGACCGGGAACTCGTCGTCGGGGAGCCAGACCTCCTCCAGCCGCTTGGCCAGGCCGCAGAGCGCCACGTCGTCGATGCCCAGCTCGGCGAGGGCCTGCGCGGCCGCCGCCACCTGCGGCGCGCCGCCGTCGACCACCACCAGCTGCGGCGGGTACGCGAACCGGCGCGGCCGCCCGGTGGTGGGGTCGATGCCGGGGCGGTCCGGGTCGCTGGCGGTCTCCTCGCCGAGCTCCCCGGTCTCGGCGCGGGCGTCGAGGTAGCGGGCGAACCGCCGGCGCAGCACCTCCGACATGGCGGAGAGGTCGTCGGTGGCGCCGCGGACGATGAACCGCCGGAATTCGCTCTTGCGCGGCAGCCCGTCCTCGAAGACGATCATGCTGGCCACCACGTCGGTGCCCTGGATCTGGGAGACGTCGAAGCACTCGATGCGCAGCGGCGAGGTGCGCATGCCGAGCGCGTCGCTGATCTCGTCGAGCGCCCTGCTGCGGGTGGTCAGGTCGCTGCCCCGCTTGAGCTTGTGCCGGGCCAGCGCGTCCTTCGCGTTGCGCTCGACGGTCTCCAGCAGCGACTTCTTGTCGCCGCGCTGCGGCACCCGCAGCGACACCCGGCTGCCCCGGTGGGTGGAGAGCCAGTCGGCGAGGGCGCCGGCGTCGGCCGGCAGCTCGGGGACCAGCAGCTCGCGGGGGACGTCGGCCTCGCCCTGCTCGCCGCCGTAGACCTGGGTGCAGAAGTGGTGCACCAGGTCGCCGGTACTCAGCTCCTCGGTCTTTTCCACCACCCAGCCGCGCTGGCCGCGGACCCGGCCGTCGCGGACGTGGAAGACCTGCACCGCGGCCTCGAGGGGGTCGTCGGCGAACGCCACCACGTCGGCGTCGGTGCCGTCGCCGAGCACCACGGTCTGCTTCTCCATCGCCCGGCGCAGGGCGGCGATGTCGTCGCGGAGCCGGGCCGCCCGCTCGAACTCCAACTGCTCGCTGGCCTCGGTCATCTCCCGTTCGAGCCGGCGGACCATGGTGTCGGTGCGGCCGCCCATGAAGTCGCAGAAGCCGTTGACGATCTCCCGGTGCTGCTCGGCGGAGACGCTGCCCACGCAGGGCGCGGAGCACTTGCCGATGTAGCCCAGCAGGCAGGGGCGGCCGACCTGACCGGCCCGCTTGAACACCCCGGAGGAGCAGGTGCGCGCCGGGAAGACCCGCAGCAGCAGGTCGAGCGTCTCGCGGATCGCCCAGGCGTGCGAGTACGGCCCGAAGTAGCGCACCCCCTTGCGCTTGGCGCCGCGCATCACCTGCAACCGCGGGTATTCCTCGTCGAGGGTGACCGCCAGGTAGGGGTAGGACTTGTCGTCGCGGTAGCGGACGTTGAACCGGGGGTCGTACTGCTTGATCCAGGTGTATTCGAGCTGGAGCGCCTCGACCTCGGTGCCGACGGTGACCCAGTCGACCGACTCGGCGGTGGTGACCATCTGCTGGGTGCGCTGGTGCAGCCCCCACAGGTCGGCAAAGTAGGAGCTGAGCCGGCTGCGCAGGTTCTTCGCCTTGCCGACGTAGATCACCCGACCGGTGCCGTCGCGGAAGCGGTAGACCCCCGGCTGCTCCGGGATGGTGCCGGGCGCGGGACGGTAGGTCGAGGGGTCAGCCACCCACCAAGCCTAATCCGCTCCCCCGACACCCTCCCCCGCCCGCCACGCCCCACCCCCCGTCATCGTCGATCATGAAGTTGCCGGCGCTCTGGATCTCCTCCACTGCCGCCAGCTTCATGATCGACAATGTCGGGGGCGTCAGGCGAGGGAGATGTGGTCGCCCTGCACCTTGATCTCCTTGGCGGGCAGGGGCTTCGTCGCCGGGCCCTGCTTGACCGAACCGTCGGTGATCGAGAACCTGCTGCCGTGGCAGGTGCAGTTGATCGTGCCGCCGTCGATGTTCGACACCGGGCAGTTCTGGTGGGTGCAGATCGGGCTGAAGCCCTTGAACTCCCCCGGTCTCGGCTGGGTGATCACCACGCCCTGGGCGGCGTAGATGACGCCCCCGCCGACCGGGATGTCCGCGGTCCTGGCGATGGATGCCGCACCCTGCCGGTCGCCACCCTCTGCGTCCCCGGCGGTCGCGCCCGGGCCGCCGCTGGTCGGCGCGGACGTCGTGCCCCCGGAGTCGTCACCGCCGCCGCAGGCGGAAAGCACCAGCGCCGCGCCCACCGCCCCCGCGCCCGCGAGCAGGGCGCGGCGTGTCTGGTTGCCCGGCCCGCTCAGCACGTGATCGTCACTCATGTCCGGCCTTTCTCTCGGCTGCCGCCCGTCGGGATCTGCGGCCACATTTGTCGACACGGGCCACTGTGCCGCACGGTTCATACTGGCGCGTCAGGGCGGGGATACCGGACCGGCGGTCCGCCCGTCCGTGCCGCCCGACGTACGGCGGGTCGGCGCGGGCAAGCCGAGCCGGACGTAGCCGAGGCCGACGTCGACCAGCGTCTTGAGGTGCCGGTGGATGGCCGGGATGGCGGCGAAGAGCTCGCGGGACGTCGTGGGTGTCGGCTCGAGCGGACACCCACGACGTCCCTTGACACGCTTGATCACTGTTACCCGACCAGCGGAGGCGGACCCGCCGCCCGGCGCCAACGGCCCGGCGCCCGAGCACCAGCCGGGCGGTGGGGTGGGCGCTGGTCGGGGTGGGCTCTGGCCGGGCGGGGCGCAGGCCGGAACGAGACGGACGGGGGCCGGAACCGGACGGCGCGGGTCAGGCCAGGGAGATCTGGTCGCCGGTGACCTTGATCTCCTTGGCCGGGAGTGGCCTCTTGGCCGGGGGCTTCTTGACCGAGCCGTCGGCGATGGAGAACCTGCTGTCATGGCAGAGGCAGACGATGACGCCGCCCTCGATGCGCGAAACGGTGCAGTCCTGGTGGGTGCAGATCGCGCTGAAGGCCTTGAACTGGCCCGGATTCGGCTGCGTTACCACCACCTTCTGGTCGGCGAAGATCTTGCCGCCGCCGACCGGGATGTCCGTGGTCTTGGCCAGGGGCTGGCCGCCCCCCTCGGCGGTGGCCTCGTCGCCGGAGTCGTCGCCGCAGGCGGCCAGGACCACCGCCGCGCCAACCGCGCCCGCACCGGTGAGCAGGGCCCGACGGCTCGACGTACCCAGCCCGGTGGTCACCTGATCGTCGCTCATACCTCGCCCTCCCTGCCGCCGCGCCCGTCATGAGCCACGGTCACGTTCCTACGCACAGAGACCACCGTGGCAGACGGTTCACCCGGTTTGCGGACTTTGGCCGGCCGGGAACCCCATCGGGGTCGCGAGGAGGTCAGCGTGCCCCGGCCGGCACCTTCCGGGTACGCGGCTTCGTGGCCCCGGCGCCGTTGGCCTTGGCCGCCCGGGTGGTGGCCGCCCTGGCCCCCTTCGCCTCGCCGTCGAGCTTGAGCACCTGGCGGAGGAACTCGCCGGTGTGGCTCTCGGCCACCTCGGCGACCTCCTCGGGGGTGCCGGTGGCCAGCACCGCGCCGCCCCGGTGGCCGCCCTCCGGACCCATGTCGATCAGCCAGTCGGCGGTCTTGATCACGTCGAGGTTGTGCTCGATGGTGATCACCGTGTTGCCCTTGTCGACCAGGCCCTCCAGCACCATCAGCAGCTTGCGGATGTCCTCGAAGTGCAGGCCGGTGGTGGGCTCGTCGAGCACGTAGACCGTCCGCCCGGTGGACCGCTTCTGCAGCTCGGAGGCGAGCTTGACCCGCTGCGCCTCACCGCCGGAGAGCGTCGGCGCGGGCTGGCCGAGCCGGACGTAGCCGAGGCCGACGTCGACCAGCGTCTTGAGGTGCCGGTGGATGGCGGGGATGGCGGAGAAGAACTCGGCCGCCTCCTCGATCGGCATCTCCAGCACGTCGGAGACGGTCCTGCCCTTGTAGTGCACCTCGAGGGTCTCCCGGTTGTAGCGGGCGCCCTTGCAGACCTCGCAGGGGACGTAGACGTCCGGGAGGAAGTTCATCTCGATCTTGATGGTGCCGTCACCGGAGCAGGCCTCGCAGCGGCCGCCCTTGACGTTGAAGGAGAACCGGCCCGGGCCGTACCCCCGGACCTTGGCCTCGGTGGTCTCGGCGAAGAGCTTGCGGACGTGGTCCCAGACCCCGGTGTAGGTGGCCGGGTTGGACCGCGGCGTCCGCCCGATCGGCGACTGGTCGACGCCGACGACCTTGTCGACGTGCTCCAGGCCGGTGACCCGGGTGTGCCGCCCGGGGACCAGCCGGGCGCCGTTGATCTGGTTGGCCAGCACCGCGTACAGGATGTCGTTGACCAGCGTCGACTTGCCGGAGCCGCTGACCCCGGTGACCGCGATCAGCTGGCCGAGCGGGAAGGAGACGGTGAGGTTGCGCAGGTTGTGCTCGCGCGCCCCGTGCACCACCAGCTCCCGGTCCGGGGTCTGCGGGCGACGCTGCTTCGGCGTCGGGATCGACTTGCGCCCGGACAGGTACGCCCCGGTGACCGACTCGGGGTTGTCCAGCAGCGCCGGCACCGAGCCGCTGTGCACGATCTTGCCGCCGTGCTCGCCCGCGCCCGGGCCGATGTCGACGATCCAGTCCGCGGTACGGATGGTGTCCTCGTCGTGCTCGACCACGATCAGCGTGTTGCCCAGCCCGCGCAACCGGATCAGGGTCTCGATCAGGCGGTGGTTGTCCCGCTGGTGCAGGCCGATCGACGGCTCGTCCAGCACATAGAGCACGCCGACCAGGCCGGAGCCGATCTGGGTGGCCAGCCGGATGCGCTGCGCCTCGCCGCCGGAGAGGGTGCCGGCCGCGCGGTCCAGGGAGAGGTAGTCCAGACCGACGTCGAGCAGGAACGTCAGCCGGGCGTTGATCTCCTTGAGCACCCGCTCGGCGATCATCTTCTGCCGGTCGGTCAGCTCGATGCCGGCGAGCAGCTCGGCCGCCTCGCCCACCGACAGGTTGCAGACCTCGGCGATGCTCCTGCCGGCCAGGGTGACCGCGAGCACCTCCGGCTTGAGCCGGGTGCCGCCGCAGGCCCCGCAGGGCACGTCCCGCATGTAGCCCTCGTACTTGTCCCGCGACCACTCCGACTCGGTGTCGGAGTGCCGCCGCTCGATCCACTGCACCACGCCCTCGAAGCCGGTGTAGTAGGAGCGCTCGCGGCCGTACTTGTTGCGGTAGCGCACGTGCACCTGGTCGTCGGAGCCGTGCAGGATCGTCTTCTGCGCCCGGGACGGCAACGCCCGCCACGGCGTGTCGATGTCGAAGTGCTGGCTCTCGCCGAGCGCCTCCAGCAGGCGCAGGAAGTATTCCAGGTTGTGCCCGGTGGCCCAGGGCTGGATCGCGCCCTCGCGCAGGCTGCGCTCGGGGTCGGGGACGATCAGCTCGGCGTCGACCTCCTTCTTGGTGCCCAGGCCGGTGCACTCCGGGCAGGCGCCGTACGGCGCGTTGAAGGAGAAGACCCGGGGCTCCAGGTCCTCGATCGCCAGGGGGTGGTCGTTGGGGCAGGCCAGGTGCTCGGAGTAGCGGCGCTCCCGGTGCGGGTCGTCCTCGGCCAGGTCGACGAAGTCGAGCAGCACCAGGCCGCCGGAGAGCCCGAGCGCCGCCTCGACCGAGTCGGTCAGCCGCTGCTTGGCGCTGGGCTTGACGCTGAGCCGGTCGATCACCACCTCGATGGTGTGCTTCTCCTGCTTCTTGAGCTTCGGCGGCTCGGTCAGCGGGTGCACCACGCCGTCGATCCGGGCCCGGGCGTAGCCCTTGGCCTGGAGCTCGGCGAAGAGGTCGACGTACTCCCCCTTGCGTCCCCGGACCACCGGCGCGAGCACCATGAACCGGGTGCCCTCGGCCATGGCGAGGACCCGGTCGACGATCTGCTGCGGGCTCTGCTTGGAGATCCGCTCGCCGCAGACCGGGCAGTGCGGCTCGCCGATGCGGGCGAAGAGCAGCCGGAGGTAGTCGTAGACCTCGGTGATGGTGCCGACGGTCGAGCGCGGGTTGCGCGAGGTGGACTTCTGGTCGATGGAGACCGCGGGGCTGAGCCCCTCGATGAAGTCGACGTCGGGCTTGTCCATCTGGCCGAGGAACTGCCGGGCGTACGACGACAGCGACTCGACGTAGCGCCGCTGACCCTCGGCGAAGATGGTGTCGAAGGCCAGGCTCGACTTGCCCGATCCGGAGAGCCCGGTGAAGACGATCAGGGCGTCCCGGGGCAGGTCGAGACTGACGTCACGCAGGTTGTGCTCGCGCGCGCCACGGATGATCAGTCGGTCGGCCACGGTCCGTGTACTCCCGGGGAAGAAGATGGGGCGGATCTGTCCGCTCCGAGCGAGGTCTGAGCGGTTTTGCGGGCGCAGAAGTGACGCCTGGGCAAGCCTAGCCCCGAGGTACGACAACATTCCGCGCCCGCACATTCCCCCAGCTCAGCCCGGTCACGCCGGCCGTGCCACGGCCGGCGCGCCCCGCCGTCCGGTTCAGAATCCGCCCGGCGACGCCGGCGGCTTCGGGCGCGCCGCCCGCCGTCGGGCGGACCGCCAGCTGCCCCGCCGTTCGGCGGCCAGCCGGGTCTCCCGCCGCCGGGTCTCGAAGGCGACCTCCCGCCGCAACCGGCGCCAACTCTCCCAACGCCGCGCGGGCAGCTCCCCGGTCTCCAGCGCCTCCCGCACCGCGCAGGCCGGCTCGGCCTCGTGCGCACAGTCGGCGTACCGGCAGCCGGTGGCCAGCTCGGCGATGTCGGCGAACGCCCGGTCCAGCCCGGCCGAGCCGTCCAGCAGGCCGACCGCCCGTACCCCCGGGGTGTCCAGCACCGCGCCACCGCCGGGCACCGGGACCAGCGCCCGCCAGGTGGTGGTGTGCCGGCCCTTGCCGTCCACCCGGCGGATCGCCTGCGTGGGCATGACGGCCGCGCCGGCGAGCGCGTTGACCAGGCTCGACTTGCCCGCGCCGGAGGGCCCGAGCAGCCCGAGCGTCCGCCCCGGGGCGACGTACGGCCGCAACGGGTCCAGGCCGGTGCCCCGCTCGGCACTGACCGGCAGCACCGGCACCCCGGGCGCCGCCGCGGCGAGCTGCCGGGCGACCGCGGCCGGGTCGGCGGCCAGGTCGACCTTGGTGAGCACGACGAGCGGCCGGGCCCCGGACTCGTGGGCCAGCGAGAGCAGCCGCTCGATCCGGGCGACGTCCGGTTCGGGGTGCACCGGCTCGACGACCGCGGCGGCGTCGAGGTTGGCGGCGAGCACCTGCCCGCTGGCGTCCTTGCCGGCGGTCCGCCGGACCAGCGCGGTGCGCCGGGGCAGCACGGTGTCGACGGTGACCGGCCCGTCCGGCCAGCTGGCCAGCAGCACCCAGTCACCGGCGCAGGGCAGCGCGGCGAGGTCGCGGGCGGCGGCGGCCAGCACCGCCGGGCCCAGGCTGGCGCGGACCGGACCGTCCGCGCAGAGCACGGTGCAGACCCCGCGGTCGACCCGGGCCACCCGGCCCGGCCGGCGGTCAGGGCGCCGCCGCACGTACGCCGCCCGCTCGGCGTCGAGGCCGAGGGCGGTCAGATCGATGGTCATGTCATCCTCATCGGTGTCGAAGCTGGGTGTGACGGAACACGCGTGCTGCCACGACCGGCACTGCCACCACCCCCGTCCGACCTCCGGTGCCGCGTTCGACGCCGACGGTAAGGGGACGCGCCGACGCGCCGAAAGTTATTTCCCCGGCGACGCGGCGGCCCCGGACCGCTAGGGTCGGGGCGTGACCACGGATCCGCTTCTGCTGACCGGCGAGGTGGACGACGCCACGGCCCGACTCGTGCGTACCGCAGGCGGTTTCGACGCGGCGGAGCTCGCCGCGGCCTCCCTGCTGCCGGGCTGGACCCGCGGCCACGTCCTGACCCACCTGGCCCGCAACGCCGACGGCTTCGTCAACCTGCTCACCGCCGCCCGGACCGGCGAGCAGGTCCCGATGTACGCCAGCGCCGCCGCCAGGTCCGCCGACATCGAGGCCGGCGCCAGCCGACCCCTCGCCGCCCACCTGGACGACCTGCGCCGCGCCGCGGACCGGTTCGTCGAGGCGGTCGCCGCGATGCCCGCCGAGGCCTGGACGGCCACCGTGGAGACCCCGCGCGGCTCCCGGGTCGCGGCCGAGCTGGTCTGGGGCCGGCTGCGCGAGGTCGAGGTGCACCACGTCGACCTGGCCGCCGGGCACCGGCCCGAAGACTGGCCGGAGGCGTTCGGGCACCGCCTGCTGCACGAGGTGGCCGCCGACCTCGCCGGCCGCACGGACGTGCCGGCGATGGTGCTGCGCTTCGACGGCACCCGGCACGAGCTGGTGATCGGCGATCCCGAGGGCGCGCCGAGGGTCACCGGCCCCGCCGCCGAGCTGGCCGCCTGGTTGATCGGCCGCAGTCGCGGCGACGTGCTGACCGTCACCCCGGACGGTCACCTGCCGACCCCACCGGAATGGATATAGACACCGTCATGAGCTACACCGGAGAAGTCACCCCCGGCGGCGAGCCCGCCGTCCGGGAGCTGGACCGGCTCGCCGTCACCAAGCTGTCGGTCGGGCCGATGGACAACAACGCCTACCTGCTGCGCTGCACCGCGACCGGCGAGCAGGTACTGATCGACGCCGCGAACGAGGCGCCCCGGCTGCTGGAGCTGGTCGGCGACGGCGGCCTGTCCGCCGTGGTCACCACCCACCGGCACATGGACCACTGGGTGGCGCTGGAGGAGGTGGTGGCCAAGACCGGCGCCCGCGCGCTGGTGCACGCCGAGGACGCGTCCGGACTGCCGATCGAGGCGGAGACGCTCGCCGACGGCGACACCGTGCCGGTGGGCGACTGCGCGCTGGAGGTCATCCACATCAAGGGGCACACGCCGGGCTCGATCGCGCTGCTCTACCGCGACCCGGCCGGCACGCCGCACCTGTTCACCGGCGACAGTCTCTTCCCGGGCGGGGTCGGGAACACGGACAAGGACCCGGAGCGCTTCGCCGCGCTGATCGACGACGTGGAGCAGAAGATCTTCGACCGGCTGCCGGACCAGACCTGGTTCTACCCCGGCCACGGCAGGGACAGCACGCTCGGCGCGGAACGCCCGTCGCTGCCGCAGTGGCGCGCCCGCGGCTGGTGAGCCGATCCGAGCTCGCGTCCACGTCGGACGGTCGAGCCCCCCTGCTGCTCGTCTCCGGCCGGCGCGCGGCCAGGCCGACGACGAGCGGCGCCAACCCGCCACCGGGACCGATCCGCTGGCCTCGACGGGTCCTGCCCGGGCCTGCCAGCAGGCCTGACGACCCGGGCGGGACCCGTCCGCCCCTCACGGCGGCGTGCGCCCCGACCAGCCGGCGCCGGGTGCCCATCAGCACCATGCCGGCCAGCGCCAGGCCGACCGCCATGGTGACCAGCATCGGGCTGGGCTCCCCGGGCAGCAGCCCGGCCAGCGACCGGGACGCGGTGCCCAGCGCGAGGTAGAGGCCGGCCCATGCCGCCGCGCCCACTGTCGCGCAGCCGAGGAACCGCCGGTACGACATCCGCAGGCCGCCCGCCGCCAGCGGCAGCAGCGCGTTGAACACCGGCAGGAAGGGCGCGACCAGCACCATCCGGCCGCCCCCGCGCCGCAGGATCCCCTCCGCCGCCGCCCAGCGCGCCTCGCCGATCCACGCGCCGATCCGGCTGTGCCGTAGCCGGTCCCCGTACCGGCGCCCGGCGAGGAAGCTCAGCGACCACCCGGTGAGGCAGCCGGCCACCACGGTGGCGAAGGTGGCCAGGCCGGTGGTCGGACCGCCCACCCCCACCGCGGCCAGGACCGCCACGTCACCGGGGACCAGCACCCCGAGCAGCGGTACGGCGTCGAGGAGCATGACCACGCCGAGCACCCCCATCAGCAGGGTGGTGGGAAGCTCTCCGACCTGGGTCAACCAATCCGCCATGCTCCGTACGCTATGGCCGGCCGACCGGTGTGGACATCAGGTCCGATCCCCCACCGCCCCCTGATCCCGGCTCGGGGTAGGACCCTGACCCGGGTCGCCGGTCATCTCGGTCGGAGCAGCTGCACCCGGCGCACCGGCGAGTCCACGGACGGCTCCGTGGTCGGCACCGGATAGCTGGCGACCACCTCCAGCTGGTCCTCGGGCAGGTGTTCCCGGCCGGGGTCGCCGACGAGCACGTCGACGCCGCCGGCCACGGCCCGCTGGAGGAACGGCAGCATCCGGTCGGCCATCTCCCGGCTGTAGAAGACGTCGCCGGCCAGCACCAGGTCCGCACCGACGCCGTCGCGGTCGAGCAGGTCGTCGCCGCTGGGCTCGACGACGACGCCGTTGGCCCCCGCGTTGACGGTGACGGCGGCCACCGCGTACGGGTCGATGTCGTTGGCGACCACCCGTGCCGCGCCGGCCAGGGCGGCGGCGATCGCCACCAGTCCGGAGCCGGTGGCCAGGTCGAGCACCCGTCGGCCGGCCGCCAACTCCGGATGGTCGAGCAGGTGACGGGCGAGCGCCTGCCCACCGGCCCAGGCGGACGCCCAGTACGGCGGCGGCAGGGACCGGCCGGCCCCCGCCTCCATGCGGGCCCACAGGACGATCGGGTCCTCGGCGAGGTGCAGCCGCACCTCGGGCACGAACGGGGTCTGGACCAGGTGCAGCCGGTCCAGCCCCCCGCCGGGCGCGATGATCTCGCGTTCCAGCTCGGTCAGCGCGGCGGCTGCGGGTCCCGTCATCGGGGCAAGCATGCCCCAGCCGGCCGACAGCCGCCCGACATTCGCGTTGCCGCGCGGCGAGTTTCCCGGGGCTTCGACATGTTTGGCGCAACACCTGTGGCACTTCGGCCAGCAAATCGGCCTCCGGCCGGTTACTGTCGGGGAGGTACAGGGCGATCATCGGCCGAGGGTCGGTGCTCACCCGCTTTGAACAGTAGGAGAGATGCATGGCAACCGGCACGGTTAAGTGGTTCAACTCGGAAAAGGGCTTCGGCTTCATCGAGCAGGACGGCGGAGGTCCGGACGTCTTCGTCCACTACTCGGCCATCGCGTCGAGCGGTTACCGGGAACTGAATGAGGGCCAGAAGGTCGAGTTCGACGTGACCCAGGGGCAGAAGGGTCCGCAGGCGGACAACGTCCGCCCGATCTAGCTCCGTGCCGGTGGCGGCGGCCGGTCCCCGGCCGCCGCCGCAGCGCACCTGTCGGCCGCCACCACGGCGACTGCTCCGGGCCCCGCCCTCATCCGGCCTCGGCTGCGACGGGCAGGTCCCGCCGCCGCCGGATCGGTCCGACCAGCAGGATCAGCGGGGTGAACGTCAGCCAGCCGGTCATCGTCCAGATGGCCGGCTCCGGCCCGTACGCGGCGCCGAGCGCCCCGGCCAGCATGGCGGCCAGCGGGATCGTTCCGTAGTTGAGCATCTGCATGCTCACCGTCACCCGCCCGAGCAGCCGGTGCGGGGTGTACGTCTGCCGGAAGCTGCCCTTCGTCACGTTGCCGATCGCCACGCCGAAGCTGACCAGGACTCCCCCGAGGACCGGCCAGAGCAGCCCCGCGCCCCGCCCGGCCAGCGGAATGAGCAGCGCGGACGGGCCGGTGACCAGCCCGGCCAGCAGCATCGCCCGCGCCGTGCCGAACCGGCGTGCGGCCGTGGTGGCCACCACCGCGCCGAGGATGCCACCGAGGCTCATCAGGCCGATCAGCACGCCGACCAGGCCGGCCGACAGGCCGACGGACCGGACCAGGAAGACCACCAGGATCGCCTGGTAGCCGATGAGTCCGATGTTGCTGGCAGCCCCGTAGAGCGTCATCACCCGCAGGTACGGGTCACGGCCGACGAACCGGATCCCGTCGGCGATCTCCCGGCGCAGCGACGACGACCCGCCGGTTCGCATCGGACGCTTCTCGACGGTCCGGATGCGCAGCAGGCAGAGCGCCGAGACCAGGAAGCTGACCGCGTCGAGCAGCAGGGCGGTCACCGCGCCGACGGCCTGCGCGACGAGCCCGGCGATCCCCGGGCCGAGGACGTAGCTCGCGGTGTGGGTGGCCTGGAGCTTGGCGTTGCCCTCCGGCACCTCCTCCGGCCGCAGCAGGGTGGGCAGATAGACCTGGTCGGCGGTCTCGAAGACGACCCGGGCGAATCCCGCCCCGAGCGCCACGCACAGCAGGTGGGCGACGGTGAGCCGGCCGAACGCCGCGGCGACCGGGACGCTGAGGAAGAGCAGCATCGACACCAGGTCGCAGGCGACCATCACCGGCCGGCGCGGCAGCCGGTCCACCCATGCCCCGACCGGCAGGCCGATGACCAGCCAGGGCAGCCACGCCGCGGCGGTGAGCATAGCGACCTGGAAGGTGCTCGCGTCGAGGACGGCCACCGCGACCAGGGGCAGCGCCACCGCCGTGACGTTGCTGCCGATGCTGCTGACGGTCTGCCCGGACCAGAGCAGCCGGAAGTCCCGGTGCCGGAGGAGTCCACCGCGGCGCCGCGGCGGCACCGGGGTGGTCTGCGTCGGTGCTCCCCCGGCCGATGCCGGGGCGTCGGCCGCGTCCGAGGCGGCGGCCCGTGCCCTGGCGCAGGCGGCATCCGGGTCCCCGGCCGGCCCCGGAGCGCGGGCGACATCCCGTTGCCCGGTCGTGTCGAGGGTGGCCGGTGGGGTGGGCGGCCGGTTCACGGCTGGGCGGGGACGCCGTAGGCGAACAGGAACACGGGCTCGCGCTCGCGCCCGTCGTCCGGCACCTCCCGGTCCGCCCAGCGGGCCAGCAGGTCGATCACCTCGCGATCGAGCTCGGCCAGTTCCTCAGGGGTGAGGCGCAGCCACTTGTCGGTGGAGAACGGCCCCTCCCCCCAGGCCGCACGCGCCGACTCGTCGGCGGCGTGCCAGGCCCGGGCGAGGGCGACGTGCCGGTCCAGGTTGAGCGAGGTGACGGCGTCGGCGACGGCCCGGGCGGCCGGGTCGGCGTCGAAGTCGGCGTTCGACCACCGCAGGCCGCGGGTGACCAGCCGCCACCACCGCTCCCGGCGGTCCCGGGCCAGCTCGGGCGCCTCCGCCACCAGGTCGCAGGCGCCGAGGACCTTCATGTGGTGGCTGACGTTCGCGGGCGCCTGGCCGGTGCGCTCGGCGAGCATGCTGACCGTCGACGGGCCGTCGACCTTGAGCACGTCCATCAGCCGCCGACGCAGCGGGTGCGACATCGCGGCCAGCACCCGGGAGTCGGTGATCTGGCGTACCTGGGATCCGTCCATGCCGACACCGTCGCATGCGCAACCACCGTTGCGCAACGGCTATTGCGCAACGATGGTTGCCGAAGTGGCCGGTCGGGCGGCGAGTTCCTCGGCGACCTGCTCGGCGATGGTGGGCGGGATCGCCGCGGCCAGGGCGGGATACGCCTGGGCCATGGCGAGCAGCAAGGTCAGCGGCAATTGAGAAAAAGCCCAGGTCAACCGGCCTTCTTCGAGCTGGGAAGGAGCGGTGAATCGGGATCGGACGCCACCGGCAGACGGACCGCGGACGGGTACCCGGGGTCGTGCAGGATCTCCCGCCGTCCTGCGCGGAGCGTCACCGCGGTACCGAGCGGCTCGCCGGTTCCCGGATTGCGCGCGTACCGGGGGTGGGCGCCGCCGGAGAGCTGCACCCGCAGCCGGTGGCCGGCCGCGAAACGGTGCGCGGTGGGCCAGAGGACCACCGGCACCCGGACGACCCCGGCGGCGTCGGTCGGGAAGCGACCGGGCGCGACCCGGACCAGCCCGTCGCAGACGTTCCACGAGCGACCGCGATGGTCCACGTCGCAAAGCCGAACAAAGACGTCCAGATACGACAGTTCGCTGCGGACGTGCACCTCGGCGCTGACCGGGCCGATCACCTCGACCGGCGCGCGCAGCGGCGCGCTGGTGTACGTCAGCACGTCGGCGCGGGCCTCCACCGGCCGGTTGTCCACCGGCCCGGCCCGCTGGGCGACGAGCAGGGGGCCGCCGAGCGACGGGGTCGGGTCGGCCGGGTCGTACCAGATCCCGTCCGGCGGCGACGGGACCGGCGCGGCGGTCGCCAATTCCCCACCGGGGTGCAGGTACCAGGCGGTGGGTGTGGCCGGCGGCGGCCAGTCGGGCAGATCCCGCCACCCGCCCCCGTCACCGCCGACGTGGACCCGTACCGGGGCCGTCCGGGACGTCGGGCGGCCGGCCAGGTGCGCGTCGAGCCAGTCGAGACCGTCCCGCAGCGCCGCGACGAAGAGCCCCGAGCTGCCGTGGGTCCACGGCCCGACGGTCAGCCGTGGACGGCCGCCAGCGGCGCGCAGGGCGGCGTAGTCATCGAGCTGGGCGGGGAGGAAGATGTCGTGCCACCCGCTGACCATCGCCACCGGGGCCCGCACGTCGGCGATCCGGTCGCCGAAGACCCGCGCCCGCCAGTAGTCGGCGTCCGGGGTGTGGTGCCGCAGCCACTCCTGGAAGAACGGGACGCTCACCCCGGTGGCGATCCGATCCGCCTCGACCAACGGCAGGTGGGCCAGCGCGGCGGCCAGCCGGGGCTGCCCCCGCTTGAGCTCCCACTGCCGGGCCAGCCAGGGCACGGTCTGCGCCTGGAGCAGCTCCGCCCAGGTCAGGACCGTGTCCAGCGCGAAGGACTCACCGGCGTAGGTGGAGTCGCGGGTCGCCGAGGCGGTCACCACGGCCACCAGCGCCCGCAGCTCCTCCCCCGCCTCGGCGGCCACCGCCCACTGGACGAAGCCCTGGTAGCTGGCGCCGAACATGCCGAACGCGCCGGAGAACCACGGCTGCCGGCGCAGCCAGTCGACGGTGTCCAGCCCGTCGTCGCGCTCGTGCACCAGCGGGGCGAAGGACCCGCCCGAACCGTAGGTGCCCCGGCAGGACTGGATCACCACGTGGAAGCCCCGTTCGGCGGCGAGCCGGCCGAGCAGCCGCATCGGGCCACCGCGCCCGTACGGGGTGCGGATCAGCACGGTCGGCGCGCCGGGCAGGTCGGGGGCGTAGTGGTCGGTGCGCAGCGGCACGCCGTCGCGGACCCGTACCGGGATGTCCCGGGTGAGGGACACCCGCCGGGTACGCGGGGCGGGCAACCGCAGCACGACGGTGGCGAGCCGGGTCGCCAGCCGGTCGAGCACGCGTGCACCACCCCCACCTCGTCGTCGCTGAACCCGGCCGTCATATCTCGTCCGCGCGCCGGCCGAGCGGCGGGAGGACGTCCGTCGCCAGGACGGTGCCGCCCCATCCGAGCCGGAGCGGGTGACGGCGGACTGGAGCCTCGGCGGAGCCCGGCACGGCGGGTGGGGGGAAAATCCCCACCCGCGACACCTTCGGCTCAGATCCCGATCCGGGCCCAGTTGCCCCAGATGGCGAACGTCATGCCAGCGGTCGCCTGAATGTTGACGAACAGGGTGTGTCCGCCCGGGCTGAACGTCGATCCGGCGAACTCGTCGTTGGACCGGTCCGCGCCGGTGCGGCTGGCCAGCCGGTTCAGGGCGATGTCGAACAACTCGCCCCGCGGGGTCAGGCCGCGGATGTAGTTGTCCACCGAGTTGTCCTCACAGACCACGAGAGTGCCCCGCGGGCTGGTCGTCACGTTGTCCGGGAAGTCCAACGTGGACTTGCCAGGCGACTCGTACACCAGTCGCAGCGTCTCCGACCGGCAGTCGTACGCCCACACCTGTCCGGACCCGTTGCCGTAGCCGTCGCCGATCGGCCCGGTCGACGTCTCCGCCGGACCACCCCCCTGGGTGGCGGTGAAGTAGACGACCCCCTTGTCGTACGCGGCGCCCTCCAGTCGCGCGAAGTAGGCGGCACCCTGCAGCCAGCCCTGCCGCGCGACGTAGGTCAGCGCCACGTCCTGGAGGGTGGGCGCCTCCACGCCCGGGGTGTACGGGAACTGGGGCGCGGGGTCGTCGATGTCCACCCACTCCACCGGATACGTGGCGCCCGGCGGCTGCGCCGCGGCCAGGTCAACGTTGCGCCGGCCCCGCACTGCGAGCATCTGCAACCGGCCGCCGTCGGCCAGCCGGCCGCACGTCATGGGGTCGGCCGGCGGCGTGTACCGGTAGAAGCCGGAGGCGAAGCCGAAGTTGTCCTCGGTGAGGTACAGGTGCCCGCCCTTCGGGTCGTACGCCACCGATTCGTGGCAGAACCGGCCGGCGGCGGTGATCGGCGTCCGGTCGGACTGCCCGTCCACGGGCACCTCGAAGATCAAGCCGTGCGGCTGGGTGAGCGGCACGTTGGAGACGCCGGTGAAGTCCGGCTTGACGTCGGGCCCGTTGACCGTCTCCTCGCAGCTGATCCAACTGCCCCAGGGCATCTGACCGCCGGAGCAGTTCATCATCGTGCCGTTGAGGCTGGTCCAGGCCCGCCGCACCTCGCCGTACCGGGTGACCTCGATGCTGGTGGTGCCGCCCTTCGCCATCGGGTCGTACGCGGCGGAGGCGTCGCCGAAGGCGGAACCGGGGCCGGCAACCTCGTGGTTGCGGACCAGCCGCACCGTGTCGCCGCGGCCGCGGAAAGCGCCCATGCCGTCATGCCGACCGGGCAGCGCGGTGCCGTCGTCAAGCACCACCGGGAACTCGGTGTCGTGGAACGAGCGGTACTGGAAGCCCTCGGGCAGGTGCAGGCGGACCTTGCCGTCGCGCAGGTCCGGCACCGGCCCGAGAACCGGGTCGGGTGCCGGACGCCGGCCGACCGCGCCGGCCTCGCCACGCGCCACGAACCCGAGGAACGGGCCACCGAGGACGGCGCCGCCGGCCGCGGCGGCGGCGCCGCGCAGCACGGCGCGGCGGTTGAGATCAGGCATCGGGGGACTCCTTTGTCGCCGGGGCCCCGTTCGTCGGGGCCGGGGACCGATCCACAGGAGATCCTCGTCACCCGGTCACCGCGTTGGCAACCTCTCCGCGGGTCGACAGTCGAGCCAGAAGAACGCGGGTCAGTAGTCCAGGCAGACGCACTCGGTCATCAGGGCCCGCACGTTGTATACGTACTGGCTGTTCGGGATCGTCAGGGGGTTGTCGCAGGGGCGGTCGTCGGGGCAGTCCGGCGCCACCTTGCCGGGGCCGACGTTGTAGGCCGCGATGACGGCGTTGAGCAGGCAGGACGTCAGCTCATCGGTGCACAGACCCGAGTCGAGGCGATAGTCCGAGGCGAAGTGTGAGTCGCCAATCTTCTTGGTCAGCCAGGCGAGGTAGTTCGCGCCCAGGATGGCGTTGTCCCGGTGGTCGTAGACGTCGTAGTCCTTCTCGAACCGCCAGTTGACGTAATCCGCGGTCGGCGGCTGAACCTGCATCAGCCCGATGCCGGTGTCACAGGCGATGATGTTGGACTGCCAGCCGCTCTCCTGCCAGGCGGTCGCCTTGACCAGGTTCAGCGGAACCTTGATCTCCGGTGCCGAGGACGGCCAGTAGGTCTTCGCCGCCGCGTCGGTCAGCGCCGACTTCACCTCCGCACGCGTGGCTGCGGTGCCCTTGTAGCTGGGCTTACAGCCGCTCACCGGCGGCTTCGGCGGCGGCGGAGCCTTGGTCTCGGTAGGCGGCTTGACCGTGGGCCGGGGCGCACCCGCCCGCGTGACGGTCGGCCTGGGCCGGGCGCTCGCCGATGGGCTGGGCGCTGCTCCCATCGCCTGCTTCGCCGTCGGCTCCACAGTCGGCTCGACCGCCGGCTCCTCCGTCGGCTCCTCCGTCGGCTCGTCGGTGGGGAGCGCAACCGGGGCGGCCACCTCCCGGGGCCGGACGTCCTCGCGCGCGCAGGCCGTCACCGTCGTCGCCAGCAGCAGCCCGGCGATCACCGCCGCGCCCACCCGGCACATGCGTCGACGCATCCCGATCCTCCCCCGTGATCACCCGCCGGCACCCTAGCAAGGATCGATAGCGCTCCGGGGCCCCTGCGACCCGGCGTCGGCACCGGCCGTGGTCGACGCGGGCGGCCCCGCGCCCTCGCCGACCGCCCGGTCCCGGGTGGCCCAGGCCACCATGAACACCACGGTCCAGAGCACGCCGAGCAGCACCGAGGTGGCCGTGCCGCTGGCCGTGCTCAACCCCAGATAGAGCCGGGCGCCACCGGTGCCCACGACGCCCGCCGCGGCGGCGGTCCAGACCGCCACGGCCACCGGCCACCGCGCGCCCCGGGAGAGCAGCCAGGCGAGGGTGCAGAGGCTCGCGGTCACCACCGCGTTCTGCGTCGGAAACAGGACAGCGGCCTCACCGGGTCCGGTCAGGTCGGCGACCACGGCCAGCACCACCAGCGGCAGGAACGCCCCCACCGTGCCGACCACGCTGAGCAGGTCCGCGCGCCACGGCCGGGTGCGCCAGGCGAGCACGGCGGCGACCACCGCGACCAGCACGATCAGGAACGACCCGCGCAGCACCGAGACGGCCGCGAGGGTGGCGTCGACCGCCCCCGGGGTACGCCGGGCGGCGAACCACTGCGCGATGGCGTCGTCCACCACGGCCAGGCCGCTCTGCCGGACCACCGCCTCCAGCAGCCAGGCCATGGCGAACCCCACGGCGAAGAGCAGCGCCAGCCCGGCGACCAGGTTGAGCAGCAGCGTCCAGGCCGGCCCGATGCGCATGGCGAGCAGGAAGAAGAGCACCCCGTAGCGGGCGCTGAGCCAACGCACCGGCGGCAGCGCCGCGGCCCGGGACAGCAGGGCCCGCGCCGGGTCCGGGTTGCGCCCCAGCCACCGGCCGGTCAGCACGATGGCGACCAGGCAGACCAGCAGCACCAGGGCCGCCCCGGTGGCCCGGCCGAGCAGCCGGGAGACCGTCTCGTACGACTCGCCGGCCAGGAACCCGACCAGCACCGAACCGCCCACCCAGGTCGCCACCCCGCCGAAGTTCCACGGCGCGAACCGGCGGTACGGCATGCCGGACGCCCCGGCCAGCCGGGGTACCAGGGTGCGGGCGAAGGCGACCCAGCGGGCGGCGAACACGCCGCGACCGCCGAGCCGGCCGAGCATCGCGTCCGCCCGGCCCCACCGCTCGGGGCCGACCCGCGCGCCGAAGCCGCCGGCGCGCAGCCGGGGCCCGTACCGACGGCCGGAGCGGAACGCGAGTGTGTCGCCTATCACGGCAGCACCCGTCATCACCAGCAGCGCCGGAATAATCCGCAGCGTCCCCGCGTACGCTAAGAAGCCGACCAGCAGCAGGGTCGCCTCGCCCGGCACCAGCAGACCGAAGATCACCGCGGTCTCCCCCGCGACGATTGTCGCGGCGATCACATAGATCAGCAGGGACGGCAGGCCCTGCAGCGAGGTCAGCAGGTCATGCATTCGGCCACCAGCAACACGGGGGCCAGCATGCCAGCCGCTGGAACGGTCGGAACAGCAGTTTCGGCAGAGATCCGGGCCATCTGGGGGTAACCCCGACGCGTGCCCGGCAACCGTAGACAGGAGTATGGAGGGTATGCAGCTTCGCACCGACCTCCGCAACGTCGCCATCATCGCCCACGTCGACCACGGCAAAACGACCCTGGTCGACGCCATGTTGCGGCAGGCCGGCGCCTACGGCGCCCGCGGCGAGACGACCGAGCGGGTGATGGACTCGGGGGACCTGGAGCGGGAAAAGGGCATCACCATCCTGGCCAAGAACACCGGCGTGCACTACCTGCCGGCGGACGGGTCCGACCCGGTCACCATCAACATCATCGACACTCCCGGCCACGCCGACTTCGGCGGCGAGGTCGAGCGGGGCCTGACCATGGTCGACGGAGTGATCCTGCTGGTCGATGCCAGCGAGGGCCCGCTGCCGCAGACCCGGTTCGTGCTGCGCAAGGCCCTCAAGGCCCGACTGCCGATCATCTTGGTGATCAACAAGGTGGACCGGCCGGACGCCCGGATCAAGGAGGTCGTGGACGACACCTACGAGCTCTTCCTCGACCTGGACGCCGACGAGGAGCAGATCGACTTCCCAATCGTCTACGCCTGCGCCCGCGACGGCATCGCCTCGCTCACCGAGCCCGCCAACGGCTCGGTGCCGAACGACAGCACCTCGCTCGAGCCGCTGTTCCGCACCCTGCTCGACACCATCCCGCCGCCCGCGTACGACGAGGGCGCGCCGCTGCAGGCGCACGTCACCAACCTCGACGCCTCGCCGTTCCTCGGCCGCCTCGCGCTGTGCCGGGTCCGCCAGGGCACCATCCGCAAGGGCGCGACCGTGGCCTGGTGCCGCACCGACGGCAGCACCCAGCGGGTGCGCATCTCCGAGCTGCTGATGACCGAGGGCCTGGAGCGCAAGTCGGCCGACTCGGCCGGCCCGGGCGACATCATCGCGGTCGCCGGCATCCCGGAGATCATGATCGGTGAGACCCTGGCCGACGCGGAGAACCCGCAGCCGCTGCCGCTGATCACCGTCGACGAGCCGGCGATCTCGATGACCATCGGCACCAACACCTCACCGCTGGTCGGCCGGGTCAAGGGCGCCAAGGTCACCGCCCGGATGGTCAAGGACCGGCTCGACAAGGAGCTGGTCGGCAACGTCTCGCTGCGGATCCTGCCGACCGAGCGGCCGGACGCCTGGGAGGTGCAGGGTCGTGGCGAGCTGGCGCTGGCCATCCTGGTCGAGCAGATGCGCCGGGAGGGCTACGAGCTGACCGTCGGCAAGCCGCAGGTGGTCACCCGGGAGATCGACGGCAAGACCTGCGAGCCGGTGGAGCGGCTCACCATCGACGCCCCCGAGGAGTACCTGGGCGCGATCACCCAGCTGCTGGCGACCCGCAAGGGCCGGATGGAGCAGCTGGTCAACCACGGCACCGGCTGGATCCGGATGGAGTGGCTGGTCCCGGCGCGCGGCCTGATCGGCTTCCGCACCGAGTTCCTCACCGACACCCGGGGCACCGGCATCCTGCACCACGTCTTCGAGTCGTACGAGCCGTGGTTCGGCGAGCTGCGGACCCGGCAGAACGGCTCGCTGGTCGCCGACCGGGCCGGCGCGGTCACCTCGTTCGCGATGATCAACCTGCAGGAGCGCGGCCAGCTCTTCGTCGAGCCGACCACCGAGGTGTACGAGGGCATGATCGTCGGGGAGAACTCCCGCTCCGACGACATGGACGTCAACATCACCAAGGAGAAGAAGCTCACCAACATGCGGGCGTCGACCTCCGACGAGACCGAGAAGCTGATCCCGCCGCGCAAGCTCTCCCTGGAGCAGGCGCTGGAGTTCTGCCGCGAGGACGAGTGCGTCGAGGTCACCCCGGCCGCGGTGCGCATCCGCAAGGTGGTGCTGGACCAGACCACGCGGGGCCGGGCCGCCGCCCGCCGCAAGCACGCCGGCTGACCCGTACCCGATCGCTCCGGAGCCCGGACCGCCCCGCGCGGTCCGGGCTCCGCCCTTTTCCGGTACGGGCGTCAGCCGGGCCCGGTGGCGGTCAGGCCGAGGACGTCCGGGATCGGACCGGGGCCGGACTCGGCCACCCGTCCCAGCACCAGGCCCGCGCCGACGACCGCGTTGAGCCGGGCGTCCAGCGGGACGTGCCAGGCTCCCACCCGGCAGGTCGGTGTGGGCGAGCACGCAGACCACCGCCGGCGCCGTGGCGTCGGCGACCGGTAGCGCGGCGGCGCCGCCCCGGGCCACCGGCAGCCGGGAACGGGCGTGCCGCAGCCGACCCGCGGACAGGTCCACCCCGACCGGGTCCCAGCCCAGCGCGCGCAACTCGGGGGCGTGCGCCCCGGTGCCGCAGCACAGGTCGAGGCAGCGCGTCGTACGCGGCAACCCTCACGTCGGCACGGTAGGCGGCGCGGCCGCCACGCGCCGCCCCGGGCGGGGCACCGGTCGGCTACGGTCACCGGCATGACCTGGGATGATCTCGACGCCCACCTGGACAAGATGCCCGGCACCGTCTCGGCGTACGTGGGCCGGCTCGACGCCGCCCCGACCTGGACCCGGCTGCCCGACGCCACCCACTACGCGGCCAGCACGATGAAGGCCGCGGTGCTGCTCGCGCTCTACCGGGCCGCGGAGGCGGGCGTCCTCGACCTCGACGCGCCGATCCCGGTGGTCAACGACTTCGACTCGGCGCGGCCGGGAGCGCCCCGGTTCTGCTGCGCCCGGAACTACGACAACGACGAGGCGGTCTGGGAGCGGGTGGGCGACCACGCCCCGCTGCGCTGGCTCGCCGACCGGATGATCACCCGGTCCAGCAACCTGGCCACCAACATCGTCATCGGCCGGGTCGGCCTGCCCGCGGTGGCGCGGGCCTGGGCGCTGGCCGGGGCCCGGTACAGCGTCACCGGCCGGGGCATCGAGGACTTCGCCGCCCGCGACGCCGGGATCACCAACCTGGTCACCGCCGCCGACCTGGCCGCCCTGCTCGGCGGGCTGGCCACCGGCATTGCCCGCCCCGGGCCGTTGGCCTCCCCGGCCGGCTGCGCGACGATGATGGACGTGCTGCTGGCCCAGGAACACCGCGAGGACCTCGCCTCCGGGCTGCCGGAGGGCACCCGGATCGCGCACAAGAACGGCTGGGTACGCGGGGTCCGGCACGGCGCCGGGGTGGTCCTCCCGGACGACGCCCCGCCGTACGTGATCGTGGTCTGCACGACCACCGACCTGGCCGAGGGCGGCGCGACCGGCGAGGAGGTCGAGGACGACGCCTGCCGGCTGATCGCCACCACCTCGGCGGCGGTCTGGGCGGCCCGGCACGACCTGGCCGGCTGAGCGCCAGCCCGCCACCGGCTCGTCACTCCAGCAGGTTGTCCCGCAGCGCGTCGCGCACCTCGTCGGTGACGCCCAGCCCGTCCCGCAGGTACGCGTCGAACGAGCCGTGCGCCCGGCGCACCTCGTCGTACGCGGCGTCCAGGTATTCCGGGCGCACCTCCAGCACCGGCCGTACCGCCGCCGGATCCAGGTCCGGCTGCCGGCGGGCCATCGCGGCGATCAGCACCTCGCGCAGGCTCACGGTCAGCTCGTTGTGCCGCAGGTAGTCGGCGCGGATCGCCGCCTCGTCCACGCCCACGGCGGTCAGCAGCACCACCGCCAGCCAGCCCGTCCGGTCCTTGCCGGCCGAGCAGTGGAACAGCAGCGGCAGGTTCCGCTCCTGCGCCGCCAGCCGGACAACCGCGCCGAACCCGGCCCGCGCCGACTCCCCGGTGACGAACCAGCGGTAGATCGCCGCCATCGCCGCCGGCGTGCCCTCCCGGGCCAGCTCGTCGTAGGCGCCGAGGTCGTGGCCGAGCAGCAACGCCGAGACGTAGGTGAAGACCGGATGCGCCGGGTCGTGGACCGGCAGGTGCACCACCCGCGGCTCCCCCACCAGCCGGTCCGCCGGAGCGACGTCCTGCTCGGAGGCGTCCCGCAGATCCACCACGCAGGCCGGGGCGAGCTTGCCGAGCACCGGCAGGTCGGAGTCCGTGAGGCGGCCCAGCGCCGGGGTCCGGATCAACCGGCCGGCCACCATCCGCCGCCCGTCCGCCGCGGGCAGGCCGCCCAGGTCACGCGCGTTCGGCGCGCCCACCAGTTCCCAGTCCCGCACGTCCATGGTTTCCTCCCTTGTCCGGCTGCCCGTGCGGTGCGGTGCGGTATAGGGTGCCGCACTTGACATCATCCCCTCCGTAGGAGGCGGGGGTCCGTGGTCGCCCGTCGGTTTTCCTGCTTCAATGCCGACCGCCCAAAGGGAGGACTCCGCTCGGGCCTTACGTCAGCTCGACAGGCGTTTCACCTCTCCACCAGCCCGGCGGCGAGGATGTTCTTCGCGGCGTTGATATCCCGGTCGTGCCTGACTGCGCAACCGGGGCATGTCCACGATCGGACGTTCAGCGGCATGGCTGTGTTGATCCGACCGCACGCCGAACAGGTCTTCGACGACGGCATCCACCGGTCAACGGCGATCACCGTCCGCCCGTACCAAACGGCCTTGTACTCCAGCATGCCCCGCATGTTCGACCAGGCCGCGTCGGAAATGGCGCGGGCCAAGCGGTGGTTGCGAAGCATGTTGCGCACGCTGAGGTCTTCGATCACGACCGTTTGGTTCTCGCGGACGAGTCGGGTGGTCAGCTTGTGCATGTGGTCGCGCCGCCGATCGGCGATGCGGGCGTGGATGCGGGCGACCCTCAGCCGGGCCTTGGCTCGATTGCGGGAACTCCTCTCCTTGCGGGCGAGCGCCTGCTGCGCCCTCGCGAGCTTCCGCCGATCGCCGCGTTCGTGGCGCGGATTGGTCACCTTCTCCCCGTCGGAGAGGGTGAGGAGGCTGGTGATCCCGGCGTCGACACCAACCGCAGCGTCAACGGGCGGTAACCGCTGGACCGTCGCGTCCTCGACGAGGATGGACACGAACCAGCGTCCAGCGGCGTCGCGGGACACCGTGACGGTCGACGGCTCCGCTCCTTCGGGAAGCGGCCGGGACCACACGATTCTCAATGGGGCGCTCATCTTGGCGAGCGTGAGTCGGCCGTCTCGCCACCGAAATGCCGAGCGGGTGTACTCCGCCGACGCCCGGGATTTGCGCTTGGATTTGAATCGTGGGTATCGAGCACGTTTGTCCCAGAACGCGGCGAACGCGGACTGAAGATGCCGCAGGGTCTGCTGAAGTGGGACAGCGGAAACCTCATTGAGGAACGCGAGTTCGGTAGCACGCTTCCACTCGGTGAGCCAGGCCGAGGTCTGCACGTAAGTGGTGCGTTGCCGGTCGACCGCCCAGGCGCGGGTACGCGCATCCAATGCCAGGTTGTAGACCTTTCGGATGCACCCGAAGGTGCGGCTCAGCTGCTCAGCCTGCTCGGGCAGTGGATAGAAGCGATACTTGTATGCTCGCCTCACCGCCTCACCCACGCCCACATTTTAGCAGCTGTCCATGTAAGACATCCTGTCCGGTGGAAGCGGCGTCGCCTCCGGCTCACCGGCCACGTCGCATTCTGGAGCGCCGATGACGATCGCCGCGGTACGCACCCACCGGCTTTCCGCCCCCTTGCACACGCCGTTCGTCACCGCGCTGCGCCGCACCACCACCGTGGACACCCTGGTGGTGGAGGTGATCGACGACGACGGGCGGTCCGGCTTCGGCGAGGCGCCGCAGGTGTGGAAGGTGACCGGCGCGTCGGTCGCCGGCGCCGAGGCGTGCGTCCGCGACGTGCTCGCCCCCACGGTCGCCGGCCGCGACGCCGACGACCTGGTGGCCCGCTGCGCCGAGGTGCGGGACGCGGTGACCGGCAACGAGTCGGCCCGGGCGGCCGTCGACGTCGCGCTGCACGATCTGGCGGCTCGGCGGCTCGGCGTACCCCTGGTGCGGCTGCTCGGCGGCACCACGCTGCGCGTCCCGACGGACGTCACCCTGGCCGCGGGTGACGCGGTGGAGCTGGCGTCGGCGGCCCGGCAACGCCGCGCCGACGGCTTCGACGTGCTGAAGCTCAAGGTCGGCACGGACGCCGCCGGCGACCTGGACCGGGTACGCGCGGTCCGGGCGGCGGTCGGCCCGGGGGTACGGATCCGGCTGGACGCCAACCAGGGCTGGACCCCGCGCGAGGCGGTCCGGGTGATCCGGGGCATCGAGGACGCCGGGCTCGACGTCGAGCTGGTCGAACAGCCGGTGGCCCGTTGGGACCTGGACGGCCTGGCCTGGGTCAGCGACCGGGTCGAGGTGCCGATCCTGGCCGACGAGTCGGTCTTCGGTGTCCGTGACCTGGTCGAGGTGATCCGCCGGCGGGCGGCCGACATGGTCAACGTCAAGCTGGCCAAATGCGGCGGCCTGCAGACCGCCCGTACCCTGCTCGACCTGGCCCGTGACCACGGCATGGGCACGATCGTCGGCTCCATGATGGAGAGCGCGGTCGGGGTCGGCGCGGCGGCCAGCCTGGTTGCCGCCTACCGGACCACCGCCATCTCCGACCTGGACGCCGCCTGGTGGCTGGCCTCGTCGCCGGTGCGCGGCGGGATCCGGTACGACGGCGCGACGGTGGTGCTGCCGGACGCGCCCGGCCTGGGTATCGACGCGGTCGGTGAAACAAAGATTCAGTCCCGTGCTTGATGATCGTTTGTTTCTTTCATAGGGTCGCGGTAGTGGCCAGCGCGAACCGGAGGTCGACGTGGAGCTGCAACCGGGCCGCGAGGCTCTTGTCCAGGTCGCCGTCGCGACGCTCTGGACCGCCCCCGAGGCGGTACGAGCGGTCGACCGGCCCGCCCTCGCGGCCCGCACCGACATCCCCGGTTGGATCGCCGGGATGGACGTCGACCAACAGGTCGGCGAATGCGTGCTGAGCCAGCTGCTGCTCGGGGAGCGGGTGCTGGTCACCGAGGTCCGTCCGGACGGCTGGGCGCACGTGGTCGCCGTCGAGCAGCCCGCGCCGAGGCTCGACCCACGCGGCTACCCCGGCTGGCTGCCCACCGCGCAGCTGGCCCCGCTCGTCCCGTACCGGCGGCGGTCGCCGGAGTTCGTGGTGGACGCCGGGGTGACCGAGCTGCGCGCCACCCCGGGCGGCCCGGTGGCCGTCGCCGGGGTCGTCCTCGGCACCCGGCTGCACCGCGCCGGCCCGCTCTTCGACGGCTGGCTGCCGCTGCACGTCCCCGGGCACGCCCACCCGCTCTGGGCGCCCGAGGCGGACGTCGTCCCGCTGCCCGCCGGGCCGCCGACCGCCCGCCAGGTGCTGGCGCTCGCCGAACGGCTGCGCGACGTGGTCTACATCTGGGGCGGCGTCTCCAGCCACGGCATCGACTGCTCCGGCCTGGTGCACCTGGCCTGGCGCCGGTTCGGGGTCATCCTCCCGCGCGACGCCGTCGACCAGGCCGGGGCGACCACCCCGGTGCCGGTGGGCGAGGAGCGCCCCGGGGACCTGTACTTCTTCGCCCGCCCGGGCAGCCGGATCCACCACGTCGGCCTGGTCGCCGGCGAGCCGGGAGCCGACCGGCGCCTGCTGCACGCCTGCTACCGGCAGCGACGGGTGCTGGACGAGCCGCTCCCGGCCGACCGGGCCGCCACCCTGGTGGGCACGCACCGGGTCTGACCGGACACGACGAAGGGGCGCCCCCGGCGGCGGGGGCGCCCCTTTCTCGTCACGACGGGTCAGCGACGGGCCTCGGCCAGCTCCCGCCGCCGGTCCCGGGACGACTTGACCAGGCTGGCCACGGTGGCCACGGCGAGGGTGCCGAGGATGACCGTCAGCGAGAGCCAGATCGGGATGTGCGGGGCCCAGCCGACGTGCTCGCCGCCGTTGATGAACGGCAGGCTGTTGTCCGCGAGGGCCTCCAGCACCAGCTTCACGCCGATGAAGCCGAGCACCACGGCCAGGCCGTAGCTGAGGTAGATCAGCCGGTCCAGCAGGCCGCCGAGCAGGAAGTAGAGCTGGCGCAGCCCCATCAGCGCGAAGACGTTCGCGGTGAAGACCAGGTACGGCTCCTGGGTGATGCCGAAGATCGCCGGGATGGAGTCCAGCGCGAAGATCAGGTCGGTGGTGCCGATCGCGATCATCACGATCAGCATCGGGGTGAAGAACCGCTTGCCGGCCTGGTGGGTGGTCAGCTTCGCGCCGTCGTAGTCCCGGGAGATCGGCAGGGCCTTGCGGCTCCACCGGATCAGCACGTTCTCCTTGAACTCGTCCTCTTCCGGCTCGCCCTGCCGGGCCAGATTGATCGCCGTGTAGATCAGGAACGCGCCGAAGATGTAGAAGACCCAGGAGAACTGGGAGATCAACGCCGCGCCGGCAGCGATGAAGGCGCCCCGCATGACCAGGGCCAGCACGATGCCGATGAGGAGCACCTTCTGCTGGTACTTCCGGGGCACCCCGAACCGGGCCATGATGATCACGAAGACGAAGAGGTTGTCCACCGAGAGGCTGTACTCGGTGAGCCACCCGGTGTAGAACTGGCCGGCCGCGCTGGCACCGGCGGTGAGCCAGAGGCCCACGCCGAAGAGCAGCGCCAGTCCGACGTAGAAGCCGACCCAGAGGCTCGACTCACGGACGCTGGGCTCATGCGGACGTCGACCGACGATGAAGAGGTCGACGAGCAGCATCGCCGTCATCGCGACGAGCGTTACCGCCCACACCATTCCGGACACGTTCAAATCATTCCTCCGGCAGACACGCGGCGTCGGGCACACCGTACGCCGAGTGACGGCGCGGCGGGTGGCGACGCGGACTGTGGTGACTGTCGGAGGTCTCTTCCGCCAGCGACCCGCGGGCGGGACGCTGACCGACGGAGCCGGGTCGGGTGCCGAGGGTTGGCGGTCGACCGTGCTGACGACTCCGTCACGGGGGAATACTCCCCTCCGGCCGCCATTCTTCACCATCAGGGGCCGCGACCGCATCTCCGGCCGCCCGGATTGCCGTACGAATCACTTCCGACGTGCGTTCCCGCACGTCGGACAGGGCGTCCTAGGAGGCTAGGTGTAACGCTGGACACGCGACGGTGGGACGCGGCGCCCCGCGCCGTACCGCCGTCCGGGGGGCGTGCGAGGCTTCCGGCATGGTTCTTGAAGTCGCGCTCATCGACGTACTGCCCGGACACGAGGACGCCTTCGCCACCGCCTACGGAGAGGCGCACTCCATCATCACCGCGGCGCAGGGCTGCCGGTCGGTCCGGATGACCCGGGGCATCGAGACCCCCACCCGCTTCGTGCTGCTGGTCGAGTGGGACTCGGTCGAGGCGCACGACGAGAACTTCCGGGCCACCGAGTCGTTCGGCCGGTGGCGGGCGCTGATCGGCCCGCACTTCGCCGGCCCGCCGCGGGTCGAGCACTTCGTCGACGTGCCGGCCTGAGCCACCGGATCCACCACCGTCTGTGTCATACGGTCGGGTTACCGTGCGGCGCACGTGCGGCACACCGGCCCCGACGCGTTCGGGGGCGCCGGGTCCGGTGGCCGCGCGGCGATAATGCCTGGCCCCGGCCCGGCCCGACCGGTTGAATCGGCGATCATGAGCGATCGGGTGATCCTGCTGACCGGCGTGAGCCGCCGCGTCGGCATCGGCGCGGCGGTGGCCCGCACCCTCGCCGCCGACGGGCACCGGCTGCTGCTCAGCGGCCTGCCGGCGTACGACGACGCCCAGCCCTACGGCGGGGACCCGGACGGCCTACCGGCCCTGCTCGCCGAACTCGGCGACGCCGCCGGGCACGTCCCGGCCGACCTGCTCGACCCGGCCGTCCCGGCCGGACTGGTCGCCGAGGCGGTACGCCGACACGGCCGGCTCGACGGAGTGGTGGCCGTGCACGCGTACTCCACGCACACCCCGCTCGGCGCCCTCGACGCCGGCGAGATCGACCGCCACCTGCTGGTCAACGTCCGGGCGACGCTGCTGCTAGCCGACGCGTTCGCCACCGCCTTCACCGCCGGGACGGGCGGCCGGCTGGTGCTCTTCTCCAGCGGGCAACGGCTCGGCCCGATGCCCGGCGAGCTGGCGTACGCGGCCAGCAAGGCCGGCGTGGAGAACCTCACCGCCCAGCTCGCCCCGCTGCTGATGCCCCGCGGGATCACGGTCAACTGCGTCAACCCCGGCCCCACCGACACCGGGTACGCCCCGCCGGACGTGCACACCGCGGTGGCCCGGCTCTTCCCGGGCGGCCGCTGGGGCACCCCGGAGGACGCCGCTCGGCTGGTCCGCTTCCTCTGCTCCCCGGAGGCCGACTGGATCACCGGCCAGGTGATCGACTCGGAGGGCGGCTTCCACCGCTACCGCTGACACCGGTCACCCCTCGACCGCATCGTCCCTGACCGCCTCCACCACCGACCGCTCCGCCGCCTCGGCGGCGCGCCGGCGGAGCAGCGCCCGGGGCGGATCGGGGCGGCGGAGCACCCCCTGCCGGGCGAGCCGGGCGCGCAGGTCGGCCTCCGGGTCCAGCTCGGGATGGAGCAGCTGGCCGGCGGCGATCCGCAGCGGGGCGTAACCGGGGGCCTGGAGCAGGCCGGGCACGACGGCCGGCTGGTATTCCACGATGGTCGCCGTGCCCGCCTCCAGCTCGGCGTAGGTGCGTTGCCGCTCGCTCATCTCGCCCAGCGCCTTCCACCAGCCACGGCCGGTCGCCGCGTCCCGGGCGATGACGATCAGCGCGTCCCGCTGCGGCGACGGGACCGCGTAGACGTCGAGCAGGTCCAGGACGTCGGCGAGATCCGGCCGGCTCGCCCCAGCTCGATCCGGGACAGCTTCGAGGTGGAGGCCCAACCCAGACGGCCGCACACCTGTTCCAGCGTCAGCGCCTCCCGCCTGCGCAGCTGGCGCAGCTCGGCGCCGAGTCGGGCACGCCGAATGACAGGACTCGATGACAACGGCATCCCGGCCTCCCCACGACGGAGGGTCCGCAGGATCGTCACCCACGGCAATGTCTTGCTCGCACACCGCAACCACCGCTCTCCCGACGGCGTCTGGCCGGCGGACCCGGGCAGCGTCCGTTCCCCGCCGGCCGCGTCGGACCGGTCGCGGCGGGGTCGTCCCCTCCGGCCGGCCCGACGCCCCCGGTTGCGCCGGGCTCAGGGTCGGTAGGTGCCAAACGACCAGACATTCCCGGCCAGGTCGCGGGCCGCGTAGTCGCGGGAGGCGTAGTCGGTGTCGAACGGCTCCCGGATGATCTCGGCGCCGGCGGCCTTCGCCCGGTCGTGGTGGGCGTCGACGTCGTCGACGGCCACGTAGACCGCGTACGCGTCGTCGGCCGGCCGGGCCTGGGGGGCGTTTCCCGTGCCGATCATGATCATGTCGTCGTCGAGGGCGAGTTCGGCGTGTGCCACGGACCCGTCGGGGCCCTCGTGCACCGCGTGCACACGAAAGCCGAACGCGGCGCAGAGCCAGTCGATGGCGGCGTGGGCGTCGGCGTACCGGAAGACCGGGTAGATGCTTCGCATGGCTCGAGTCTGCCGCCGGCGGGGTCAGCCCGGATTGGACGGATGTGATCCGGCCGGCGCCAGCGCCGCCGGGGTGGCCCCGGCGAACTCGCGGAACTCCCGGATCAGGTGCGACTGGTCGTAGTACCCGCAGCGGACGGCCAGCTCGGCCCAACCGCCGGGCTCGCCGGGGTCACCCGGCACGGGCGACGTCGGACCGGGCGCGGCGAGGTCGTGGCCCAGCGTCGCGTACGCCCGCTGGAAGCGCAGCAGCCGCGCCGTGGTCTTCGGCGCCAGCCCGATCTCCTCCCGAAACCGGACCGAGAGGTGACGCCGGCTCCAGCCCAGCTCCTCGGCCAACTCGCCGATCCCGACCCGGCCACCGGCACCCGCGAGCCGGCGCCAGGCCCGGACCAGCCTGGGGTCGACCGGGTCGCTGGTGGCCAACCGCGCGCCGAGCGCCGCGTCCAGCAGGGCGAACCGCCGGGCCCAGTCCGGCGCGTCGGCCAGCCGGTGGCGCAGCCGGTCCAGCCACGCGTCGGGCAGCCGGTCGACGGCGACGGCCCGGTTGGCCAGCTCCCCCAGCGGCACGCCGAGGATCCGGCGGGCCGCCGGCGGGGTGAGCAGCAGCTCCACCCCGATCCCCACGCCCACCGTCGAGGTGGTGCAGGACGCGTCGAACGGCCCCGCCACGAAGGAGTCGACCCGGTAGGCGCTGCGCAGCGCCGCCCTCGGGTCCACCACGTCCAGCGGGGCGCCCCAGCCGAGGATGAGGACCACGAACGCGCCGGCCACCTCGCGGCGGACCAGCGGCTGCGGCGCGCTCTCCCGATAGCCGAGGTAGCGGTCGACGTACGGACGGAGCCGGGGATCGGGCGTGCCGACGACCAGCTCGTCCTCCGTCGCCGCCATCCCCGGCCCTCCCGTCACTTCACGCCGGCGGCGTCCATGCCGCGCAGCTCCTTCTTCAGGTCGGCGACCTCGTCGCGGATCCGGGCGGCCAACTCGAACTGCAGCTCCCGGGCGGCGGCCAGCATCTGGTCGTTGAGCTCCTGGATGAGCTGGGCCAGATCGGCGCGGGCCATCCCCTCGCGAGACGGGGCGGACGCACCCGCCCGGCTGCGGCTGCGGGTCTCCTTCACCGGCGCCTTGCCCCGGGAGAGCTGCCGCACCGCGCCGCCGACCCGGGAGTTTTCGGTGTCCTCGGCCTCCCGGTAGATGTCGTCGAGGATGTCGTGGATCTTCTTGCGCAGCGGCTCGGGGCTGATCCCGTTGGCCTCGTTGTGCGCGACCTGCTTGGCCCGCCGCCGGTCGGTCTCGTCGATCGCGGACGCCATCGAGGGAGTGATCTTGTCGGCGTACATGTGGACCTGGCCGGAGACGTTCCGCGCCGCCCGGCCGATGGTCTGGATCAGCGACCGGCCGCTGCGCAGGAAGCCCTCCTTGTCGGCGTCGAGGATGGCCACCAGCGACACCTCCGGCAGGTCCAGGCCCTCCCGGAGCAGGTTGATCCCGACCAGCACGTCGTACTCGCCCTTGCGAAGCTCGCGCAGCAGCTCCACCCGGCGCAGCGTGTCGACCTCGGAGTGCAGGTAGCGCACCCGGATGCCGTTCTCGAGCAGGTAGTCGGAGAGGTCCTCGGCCATCTTCTTGGTCAGCGTGGTGACCAGCACCCGCTCGTCCCGCTCGGTGCGCAGCTTGATCTCGTGCATCAGGTCGTCGATCTGGCCCTTGGTGGGTTTGACGACGACCTCGGGGTCGATCAGGCCGGTCGGCCGGATCACCTGCTCGACGAACTCGCCCTGCGCCTGCTCCAGCTCCCATGGGCCGGGGGTCGCGGAGAGATAGACCATCTGGCCGACCCGCTCCAGGAACTCGTCGAAGCGCAGCGGCCGGTTGTCGGCGGCGCTGGGCAGCCGGAAGCCGTGGTCGATGAGCATCCGCTTGCGGGACGCGTCGCCCTCGTACATGCCGCCGATCTGCGGGATGGTCACGTGCGACTCGTCGATCACGGTGAGGAAGTCGTCGGGGAAGTAGTCGAGCAGGCAGTGCGGCGGGCTGCCCGGCAGCCGCCCGTCCATGTGCATCGAGTAGTTCTCGATGCCGGAGCAGAACCCGACCTGGCGCATCATCTCGAGGTCGTAGGTGGTGCGCATCCGCAGCCGCTGGGCCTCCAACAGCTTGCCCTGCCGCTCCAGCTCGGCCAGCCGCTCGCCGAGCTCCACCTCGATGTCGCGGGTCGCCCGCTCCATCCGCTCCGGGCCGGCCGCGTAGTGAGTGGCCGGGAAGATGACCAGCCCGTCGACCTCCTTGACCACGTCCCCGGTGAGGGGGTTGAGGTAGTAGAGCTTCTCCACCTCGTCACCGAAGAGCTCGATCCGGACCGCCAGCTCCTCGTACGCCGGGATGATCTCCAGGGTGTCGCCGCGAACCCGGAAGGTGCCCCGCTGGAAGGCCATGTCGTTGCGGGTGTACTGAATGTCGACCAGCCGGCGCAGCAGCTGGTCGCGGTCGAGCTCCTGCCCGACGGCGACCCGGACCGCGCGGTCGAGGTATTCCTCCGGGGTGCCCAGGCCGTAGATCGCCGAGACGGTGGCCACCACGATCACGTCGCGCCGGGTGAGCAGTGACATGGTGGCCGAGTGCCGCAGCCGCTCGACCTCCTCGTTGATCGAGGAGTCCTTCTCGATGTAGGTGTCGGTCTGCGGGATGTAGGCCTCGGGCTGGTAGTAGTCGTAGTACGAGACGAAGTACTCCACCGCGTTGTGTGGCAGCAGTTCGCTGAACTCCTTGGCCAGCTGGGCGCAGAGCGTCTTGTTGGGGGCGAGCACCAGGGTCGGCCGCTGCAACCGCTCCACCAGCCACGCCGTGGTGGCGCTCTTGCCGGTGCCGGTCGCGCCGAGCAGCACGGTGTTGCGGTCGCCGCGCCGGACCCGACGCTCCAGGTCGTCGATGGCCGCCGGCTGGTCACCGGCCGGCTGGAAGTCGCTGACGACCTTGAAGCGGCCGTCGAGGCGGGGAATGTCGAGCGCCATGACCACCACGGTACGCCCGGGCTCCGACACTCCGTCACGACTACGGTGGGTCCGTGATCGGCTTCGATATTCCCATTGTGGGGTACATCTCACCGCGCTAGCCTGTAGACCGTAGGCCGCTCGCGGCGGCCGACCGGGCCGGTGGCCGGACCCTCAGGGGCGGGCCGCCCCCGGCACGAGGGGTCGCAGCACCCGGACATCACCGGCGTGCGCACCCGACGTGGTCGCGCTCGACGCGCAGACCGGCCGCCGCGAGCGCCCCTATATCGTCACCCTCCTCCGCGCCGGCCGTTCAACCACTCGTGGACACCTCATCCGAGCGGGCGCCGTCGCCCTCCCCGGAGCACCCCTCCGGCTCCGCGCACCACGCATCAGCCCCGGTCGGCGATCGACGCCCCGGCCCGCCGCCCGGCGGGCGACCCGCCACGCCCGGCCGTACCGCAGCGGGAGCCGGCGCGGACGACCGGCCGGGACCGGCGGACCACGCCGGCCCGTGGCGGCGCGCGGCCGGCCGGCACCAGCGCTCCCGGCGGGTGGCTCCCCCGCCGCCCGACGTGCCGGGCGCGGGCACCGCGGCCGAGGACCCACCGGCCCGCCGCCGCACCACCCTGGTCGCGCTCGGCGTGGTCGCCGCCGCCTCCGCCGCGGCGCTGGTGGCCGGGCTGCTGAGCTGGGCGCCGGAACCGGCGGTGCCGGCCCGGGCGCTGACCGTGGACGAGTCCGAGCGGCTCGCCGCCGCCCGGGTGACCAACTACCGGGACGTCCGGCTCGGGGTCCGGGTGACCATCGGCGCCGGCGCGGCCCGCACCGACCTGGTGGGCTGGGTCGACTGGGGGCGACCGCTGGCCTACCTGGACGTCGGCGGACCGGGCGCGGGGCCTGACCGGGGCCTGCTGCAGGCGACGCCGACAGTGGTCGTGGTCCGCCCCGACCGGACGGCGGTGCCGACACCGGCGCCACCGCCGCTGGTCCCGCCCACCGACGGTTGGCGGCTGCGCGACCTGCCAGCCGGACGGGGGTTGGCCGGGGCGCTCGACGTGCTCTTCGGGCTGGGCGCGGACCGGGCCGAGCCCGCCGACCCGCTGCGCCGCGGCGGCGGGCGCTGGCTGGGCCGGGAGACCGTCGGCGGCGAGCCGGTGGACGTCCTGCAGGCGCCGCTGCCGGCGCCCGCGCCGGACGGTCCGGGGACCACCCCGCCGGCCCCGGCGGCCGCCGGGGAGCGGGACCCCCGCTGGTGGGTCGACCGGGACGCCCGGCTGCACCGCTGGGCGGGACGGCTGCCCGACGGCGCGCCGGTCGACGTCGAGCTGGAGCGCAGCAACCGGCCCACGCTGTGGCCGGTCCACGCGCTGGGCGGCCGACCCGGGCTGTCCCGCGCGCTCACCGACGCCGAGGCCGAACGGCTGGACCGGCTGCCGGCACGGCTGCGGGCCCGGCCCGGCGCCGCCGTCACCGTGGCCGCACCGCTCGGTGCCGCCGCCAACCTGCGCGGCTCGGGCTGGCTCAGCTGGTCCGACGGGGTGGCGTACCTGTCGGTGGCCGAGCTGGACACCCTCGGCCGCCGGACGCTGCTGCGCCGGGACGCCGCCGGATTCGCCCGGGCCGAGCTGTCGGTCGGCCCGGCCAGCGGCGTCGCCGAGGCGCCGGTCGGTCCGCCGCTGCCGCCACCGACGGGAGCCGGCTGGCGGACCGGCGTACGGCCGACCGACGACCTCGACCTGCTGGTCGACGCGGCCCTGCGGGCGGCGGTGGCACCCGTCCGGCCCGGCTCCGCGATCCGACTGCGCGGGGACCGGCTGGCCGGCGTGCCGGTGGACGTGGTCGAGCTGCGCGTCCAGGGCCTGCGGCTGCGCTACTGGATCGACCAGGCCGGGCTGCTGCGCCGGCTGGAGCTGCGGACCGGGCCCGGCGCGTGGGCGCAGCTCGACCTGAGTCCCGGGCCGGTGCCGCCCGGCGTCGTCCCGCCCCCGCCCGAAGGCACCCGCGGCGGCGGGCAAGCCGGCGCGGCCGAAGGCCCCCACGGGGGGAAGCCGGGCCGGGTCCGCACGGTCCCTGCGGCGAACCGCTACCGCCCGCCGGCCGGCAGCGGTGTCGTCCGGTGAGCGGTCAGGGCCGCCAGCCGGTCTGCACGGCCCACTCCTCGGCCCTCAGGTGCTCCTCGTCGAACCAGGGGTCCTTCGCCGTCGCGTAGGCGCCGCTGTCCGGCGCGGCCGCCACCAGCTCCCGCTTCAACACCAGGTACGCGGCCCGCTGGTCGGGGTCGACGCGCAGGTGGTCGCGCATCAGCAGGGCGTACCGCCAGCCCGGCGAGCCGGCCACCCGCAGGTGCAGGTTCACCGGGCGGCCGGGGTCGGCGCTGCCATGCAGCCGCTTCTCCCAGCGGCCGCTCCCGGCCGGCCGGGGGTTGTCCCACCATTCGCCGGGCAGCCGGGGGAAGCCCGCGTCGGCGAGCCGTTCGGCCAGCGGCCCGTCCGCGACGTCCAGCGACGGGACGGTCAGCTGGACGTCGATGACGTCCTTCGCGGCGAGGCCGGGCACGGCGGTCGAGCCGATGTGGTCGACGCGCAGGTCCTCCGGGGCGACCGCGTGCCGGATCCGGGCGGCCAGCCGGGCGTACTGCTGCGGCCAGGTCGGATCGGGCTCGGTCAGCACCACCCGCTGCGCGCGGACGGCGCGGCGTTCGCGCACGTTGCGCTCGTACCGCACCAGCCGGTCCCGCCAGAGGGCGTCCACCGCCGCGTGCAGCTGGTCCAGGCTGCCGTCGTTGTCGATCACCACGTCGGCCGCCGCACGCCGGCGGGCGTCGTCGGCCTGCGCGGCGATCCGCCGCTCGGCCTCCGCGCGGGTCATCCCCCGGTCCCGCTCCAGCCGCTCCAGCCGGGTGGCCACCGCAGCCTGCACGACCACCACCAGGTGGTACGTCGGGGCGAGCCCCACCTCGACCAGCAGCGGCACGTCGTTGACCACGATCGCGTCGGGCGAGGCCGCGGCCACCAGCTCGGCGGTACGCGCCCGGACCCGCGGGTGGGTGATCGACTCCAGCCGGCGGCGGGCGGTGTCGTCGCCGAAGACCACCGCGCCGAGCGCGGCCCGGTCCAGCGCGCCGTCGGCGTCGAGCACCCGCTCGGAGAAGGCGGCGACGATCTCGGCGAGCCCCTCGGTGCCCGGGGCGACCACCTCGCGGGCGATCCGGTCGGCGTCCACCACCACCGCACCCCGCTCGGTCAGCCGGGTCGCCACCGCGCTCTTGCCGGACCCGATCCCGCCGGTCAATCCCACCTTCAGCACCGGACCAGTGAACCGGATCATCCGGCCCGCCGCCAAACCGGCCGGGCTGGTCCGCCGCGCCGCGTCGCCGCGTGGCCGCCGGGTCGCCGCCGCGTCGCGTCGTGCTCGTTCCTGTATGTAGTGGCATCACGGTGAGCCGGAGGCCACCACATCCAGGAAACAGTGGCAGGCGGGGCGGCCGACCGTCGGGCTACCGGAAAACGGCGAGGGCCCCGCCCCCGGCGACCCGGTGGAACCGGATCGCGGGGACGGGGCCCGTCGTCGTCAGCGGGTCACTTGCCGCCGGCGAGCTTCTCCCGCAGAGCGGCGAGCGCCTCGTCGGTGGCCAGGGTGCCGGCCGGCTCCTCGGCCTGCCGGCTCGGGGCCGTGGTGGTCGTGGTGGTGGTGCCACCGGCGGCCACAGCCGGAGCCGGGTTGGCAGCGGCCTCGGCGTCGGCGGCGCGGGAGGTCTGCACCTGCTTGGTGTGGGCCTCCCAGCGCAGACGCGCCTCGGCGTACTGGCTCTCCCAGGTCTCGCGCTGCTTGTCGTACCCCTCGAGCCACTCGCCCGTCTCCGGGTCGAAGCCCTCCGGGTAGATGTAGTTGCCCTCGGTGTCGTACGTCGCGGCCATGCCGTAGATGGTCGGGTCGAAGTGCTCCTCGCCCTCGACGAAGCCCTCGTTGGCCTGCTTGAGCGACAGCGAGATGCGGCGGCGCTCCAAGTCGATGTCGATGACCTTGACCATGACCTCGGAGCCGACCTGCACGACCTGCTCCGGGATCTCCACGTGGCGCTCGGCCAGCTCGGAGATGTGGACCAGGCCCTCGATGCCGTCGTCCACCCGGACGAAGGCGCCGAACGGCACCAGCTTGGTGACCTTACCCGGCACGATCTGCTGGATCGCGTGGGTGCGGGCGAACTGACGCCACGGGTCCTCCTGGGTCGCCTTCAGCGACAGCGAGACCCGCTCGCGGTCCAGGTCGACGTCCAGGACCTCGACCTCGACCTCCTGGCCGACCTCGACGACCTCGGACGGGTGGTCGATGTGCTTCCAGGAGAGCTCGGAGACGTGCACCAGACCGTCCACGCCGCCGAGGTCGACGAACGCGCCGAAGTTGACGATCGAAGAGACGACGCCCTTGCGGACCTGGCCCTTCTGCAGCTTGTTGAGGAACTCGGTGCGCACCTCGGACTGCGTCTGCTCCAGCCAGGCCCGGCGGGACAGGACCACGTTGTTGCGGTTCTTGTCCAGCTCGATGATCTTGGCCTCGAGCTCGCGGCCAACGTACGGCTGCAGGTCGCGCACCCGCCGCATCTCGACCAGGGAGGCGGGCAGGAAGCCGCGCAGCCCGATGTCGAGGATGAGGCCACCCTTGACCACCTCGATGACCGAACCGCGGACGACGCCGTCCTCGTCCTTGATCTTCTCGATCGTGCCCCAGGCCCGCTCGTACTGCGCCCGCTTCTTGGAGAGGATCAGACGACCCTCTTTGTCCTCCTTCTGGAGGACCAGGGCCTCGATGTGGTCACCGACCGAAACGACCTCGGCGGGATCCACGTCGTGCTTGATCGACAACTCACGAGAGGGGATGACACCCTCGGTCTTGTAGCCGATGTCGAGCAGGACCTCGTCCCGATCGACCTTGACGACGGTGCCTTCGACAATGTCGCCGTCGTTGAAGTACTTGATGGTCTCGTCGATCGCGGCGAGGAAAGCCTCCTCGGAACCGAGATCGTCGTGGGTGACCCGGGTGGCGCTCGAGGGGGCCTCGATGCTGCTCGTCATGTGGGCGGTTGCTCCGGTCGGATGGGTTGTCACAGCAGGCGTGGTGTCGCGGTGACCTGTTCGCGCCAGCGGATCCGTCGCCGGGCACACCGAACGATCGCCAGTAGAAGATCATTAGTGGCTCCGGTGACCGCGCACCTGCTCCCTGCCGAGGCACACGATCCGCGAGCGCATCGTCTAGCCTACCCGCTGTATTAGCACAGCGTGCAAGGCCTCCCAGGTCCTCGCGGCCTCGTCAGCTGCGAAAGCGGAGATTTCGGCGGCAAAACACCTCAACTGTCTCCTGCGTCACACCGGCCCCACGAGAAGATAGCGCATCCGCGCCGGGACGGCAGCGTTCCCCCGATCCGCCGGCCCGGCCGACGTGGGTCGGGGCCGGCGCAGGGCCTAGCGTGAGCGGGTGGATGACGACAACCGGGTGACCCGGCGCCGGGTCGGCGACGCGGAGGCGCGCCGCGCGAACCGCGGCTGGTGGGACGCCGACGCCGACGCCTACCAGGCCGAGCACGGCGGCTTCCTCGGCGACGTGGACTTCGTCTGGTGCCCGGAGGGGCTTCGCGAGGCCGACGCCGGGCTGCTCGGCGACGTCGCCGGGCGCCGGGTGCTGGAGGTCGGCTGCGGGGCCGCGGCCTGCGCCCGCTGGCTGGCCACCCGGGGCGCCCGGCCGGTCGCCTTCGACCTCTCCGCCGGCATGCTGCGGCACGCCGCGCACGCCGCCGACACCACCGGGGTACGCGTGCCGCTGGTGCAGGCCGACGCGCTCGCGCTGCCCTTCGCCGACGCGGCGTTCGACATCGCGTACACCGCGTTCGGGGCGATCCCGTTCGTCGACGACTCCGCCGCCCTGATGGCCGAGGTGCACCGGGTGCTGCGCCCGGGCGGTCGATGGGTGTTCTCGGTGACCCACCCGATGCGCTGGATCTTCCTCGACGATCCCGGCGAGGGCGGGCTGACCGCGGTGCACTCGTACTTCGACCGCTCGCCGTACGTGGAGCAGGACGAGAGCGGGGCGGCGACCTACGTCGAGCAGCACCGCACCCTCGGCGACCGGGTCCGGGAACTGGTCGGGGCCGGCTTCCGCCTGGTCGACCTGGTGGAGCCGGAGTGGCCTGAGGGGCACGAGGGGCTCTGGGGGCAGTGGAGCCCGCTGCGGGGCCGACTCTTCCCCGGCACCGCCATCTTCGTCACCGAGAAGCCGGCCTGAGCGGATCGGACAATTCGTGCGACGTCCGCTGCCGGTCACCGAGATCACCCCGTGGGCCGGCCGGGCGACCCCGTCGTTTCGAGGCATTGACGTCGGGTACCCGTCGGGCATGGCCGAGAAGAAGTTCCACAAGGGCGACCACGTCTCCTGGGCCAGCCACAGCGGTCGCGCACGTGGCGTGGTCAAGGAAGAGCTCACCGAGCGGACGCACGTCCGCGGGCACCCCGTGAACGCGTCCCCGGACGACCCGCAGTACCGGATCCGCAACGACGACTCGGGCCGGGACGTCGCGCACCGACCTGAGGCGCTGCGCCATGAGCCGAAGTGATGACGGCCGGGACAACTATCGGGAGTTCACCGAGGCGGTGAACATGAAGCCCGGGGAGCTGTCGACGTGGCTGGAGACCGACGAGTCCAAGCTGGTGGGCTGGCACAAGGGCGGCCGCTCCGGCGGGGGCGAGTCGGTCGGCCACGAGTCCGGCCGGAAGATCATCGGTCTGCTGCGGCGCAAGCGCGCCGAACTCTCCGAGGGCGACTACCAGCACATGCGCAAGGTTGTCGGGTACGTCCGCCGGCACATGGCCCAGCGGCCCTCCGGCGACGTGCGCGACACCAGGTGGCGCTGGTCGCTGATGAACTGGGGGCACGACCCGCTCAAGCGGTGACGCCTCATCACGACGAACGGGCCGTCCGGCTGCCGGGCGGCCCGTCGCGCGTCCGGCGTCAGTGGTCGGCGCTGTTCCAGTCGCGGCCCTCGCCGACGGAGACCTCCAGCGGCACCGACAGCGGGTACGCCGCGCCCATCTCCCGTCGCACCAGCGCTTCGAGGGTCTCCCGCTCGCCCGGGGCCACCTCGAAGACCAGCTCGTCGTGCACCTGCAGCAGCATCCGGGAGCGCAGCCCGACGTCCCGCAGCGCGGTGTCGACGTGCAGCATCGCGACCTTGATGATGTCGGCCGCCGAGCCCTGGATCGGGGCGTTGAGCGCCATCCGTTCCGCCATCTCCCGGCGCTGCCGGTTGTCGCTGCCCAGGTCGGGCAGGTAGCGCCGGCGGCCCAGGATGGTGGAGGTGTAGCCGTCCTGGCGGGCCCGGGCGACCACCTCCTGCAGGTAGTCCCGGACCCCGCCGAAGCCGGCGAAGTAGTTCTCCATCAGCCCGCGCGCCTCGTCCGCGGTGATGCCGAGCTGCTGGGAGAGGCCGAACGCGCTCAGCCCGTACGCCAGGCCGTAGTTCATCGCCTTGATCTTGCGACGCTGCTCGCCGGTGACCTCGGCGACCGGCACGTCGAAGACGGAGGACGCGGTGGCGGCGTGGAAGTCGTGGCCGGAGTTGAACGCCTCGATCAGCGCGTCGTCCGAGGAGAGGTGCGCCATGATGCGCATCTCGATCTGGCTGTAGTCGGCGGTGAGCAGGCGCTCGTAGCCCTCCCCCACCACGAAGGCCCGACGGATCCGCCGCCCCTCCTCGGTGCGGATGGGGATGTTCTGCAGGTTGGGCTCGGTGGAGGAGAGCCGGCCGGTGGCCGCCACCGTCTGGTTGAAGGTGGTGTGGATCCGGCCGTCGTCGGAGACCGACTTGAGCAGCCCGTCCACCGTGGACTTCAGCTTGGCCACGTCACGGTGACGCAGCAGGTGCTCCAGCACCGGGTGCGGGTTCTGCGCGTAGAGCCACTGGAGTGCGTCGGCGTCGGTCGTGTAGCCGGTCTTGATCTTCTTGGTCTTGGGCAGGCCCAGCTCGGTGAAGAGGATCTCCTGCAGCTGCTTGGGCGAGCCGAGGTTGAACTCCCGCCCGACCGCCTCGTACGCGCCCTGCGCCGCGGCCTTCACCTCGGCGGCGAAGTGCGCCTCCAGCTCGGAGAGGTAGTGCGTGTCGGCGGCGATGCCGATCCGTTCCATGCCGGCCAGCACCCGCATCAGCGGCAGCTCCACCCCGGCCATCAGCCGGGCGGACTGCTCGCCGTCACGGGAGAGCTCGGCGTCGATCGCGTCGGCCAGGTCGAGGGTGGCCCGGGCCTGGAGCATGAGGTTCTGCTCGGCCGCGCCGTCGTCGCCGAGCCCGTCGAGGGTGAGCTGGCCGGTCTCGGGCACGTCGACCCGCAGCTCCCGGTGCAGGTAGCGCAGCGCCAGGTCGGTCAGGTCGTAGGAGCGCTGGTCGGGGCGGGCCAGGTAGGCGGCGATCTGGGTGTCCCGGGCGATGCCCTCCAGCGGCCAGCCGTGCGCGGCGAAGGCGAGCACCGCCGGCTTGCTGTCGTGCAGCACCTTCAGGCGCTCGGCGTCGGCCAGCCAGCCGGCCAGCGCCGCCTCGTCGACCGGCTCCAGCCCGGCCGGGTCACACCAGGCCGCCGCCCCGCCGGCGGTGGCCAGGGCCAGCCCGGTCACCGAGGCGGTGTGCCGGCGGTTGGGGCCGGTGTCGACCTTGACCGCCAGACCGACCGGGGCGCCGGCCGGGGCGTGCGTCTCCAGCCAGCCGGCCAACGCACCGGGCTCGGTGAGCACCTCGCCGGTGAGGTCGAACCCGGCCTCGGCCTCCGGCTCCACCGCCTCCAGGTACTGGTAGAGCCGGTCGCGCAGGATCCGGAACTGGAGGGTGTCGAAGACCTGGTGCACGGCCTCCCGGTCCCAGCCCTGCCAGCGGGCGTCCTCGGGGCGTACCGGCAGTTCCAGGTCGGAGACCAGGCAGTTGATCTCGTAGTTGCGGATCACGTCGGCGAGCCGCTCGCGCAGGCTGTCGCCGGCCTTGCCCTTGATCTCGTCGGCCCGGGCGATGACGCCCTCGACCCCGCCGTACGTGTTGATCCACTTGGCCGCGGTCTTCGGGCCGACGCCGGGGATGCCGGGCAGGTTGTCGCTGGTCTCGCCGACCAGGGCGGCCAGGTCGCGGTAGCGCTGCGGGCCGACGCCGTACTTCGCCTCGATCGCGGCCGGGTCCATCCGGGCCAGGTCGGAGACGCCCTTGCGCGGGTAGAGCACGGTGACCTGGTCGCCGACGAGCTGGAAGGCGTCCCGGTCGCCGGTGCTGATCAACACCTGCATGCCCTGGTCGCGGGCCTGGCAGGCGAGGGTGGCGATGACGTCGTCGGCCTCGTAGCCCTCCCGCTCCACCACCGGGATGCGCAGCGCGGCGAGGACCTCCTTGACCAGGCTGACCTGGCCCTTGAAGTCGGTCGGGGTCTCGCTGCGGCCCGCCTTGTACTCCGCGTACTTCTCGGTGCGGAACGAGCGGCGGGAGACGTCGAAGGCGACCACGATGTGGGTGGGCTGCTCGTCGCGGAGCACGTTGATCAGCATCGAGGTGAAGCCGTACACCGCGTTGGTCGGCTGCCCGGTCGTGGTGGAGAAGTTCTCCACCGGCAGGGCGAAGAAGGCCCGGTATGCCAGGGAGTGTCCGTCGACGAGGAGCAGGCGCGGCGTCGTAGCTGTCACGGCAGCGACTCTAGCCCGTACCGCCGACAACACCGGGTGGCGGCACCGCGCTGCCGGCGGGAAAACCGGCATCCGGGCACGGACGCCGGCGGCCGCCCGCCCCGCGAGGGACGGACGGCCGCCGACGGTACGACGTGCTCAGGCCACGCCGAGGTACGCCTCCTTGACCGCCGGGTCGGTGAGCAGGTCCTGACCGGACCCCTCCTTCACGATCCGACCGGTCTCCAGCACGTACCCGCGGTGCGCCCGGGAGAGCGCCTGCTGGGCGTTCTGCTCCACCAACAGGACGGTGGTGCCCTGCTGGTTGATCTCCGTGATGATGTCGAAGATCTGCCGGATCACCATCGGGGCCAGACCCATCGACGGTTCGTCGAGCAGGAGCAGCTTCGGCCGGCTCATCAGCGCCCGACCGACCGCCAGCATCTGCTGCTCACCGCCGGAGAGCGTGCCGCCGGCCTGCTTGCGCCGCTCGGCCAGCCGCGGGAAGAGGGTCAGCACCCGGTCCAGGTCGGCGGCGATGCCGGCGGAGTCCCGCCGGGTGTACGCCCCCATGTCCAGGTTCTCCATCACCGTCATGCCGGGGAAGATCTGCCGGCCCTCGGGCGACTGGCACAGCCCCCGGACGACCCGCAGGTCGGCCCGGAGCTTGCTGATGTCCTCGCCGTTGAAGACGATCCGGCCGCCGGCCAGCCCCCGGGTCCCGGAGATGGCCCGCATGGTGGTGGTCTTGCCGGCGCCATTCGCGCCGATCAGGGCCACCACCTCACCCTCGTTGACGGTCAGGCTGATGCCGTGCAGGGCCTCGATCCGGCCGTACGCGACGCTGACGTCGTTCAGCTCAAGCAGCATCGGCGGACTCCCCCAGATACGCGGCGATCACCCGTGGATCCCGACTGACGTCGGCGGGCGCGCCCTCGGCGATCTTGCGGCCGAACTCCAGCACCACGATCCGGTCGGTGACCCCCATGACGAGGCGCATGTCGTGCTCGATGAGCAGCACGGTCAGCCCCTTGTCACGGATCTTCCGGATCAGGGCGAGCAGTTCCTCCTTCTCCGCCGGGTTGAAGCCGGCGGCCGGCTCGTCCAGGCAGATGAGCTTCGGCTCGGTGGCCAGCGCCCGGGCGATCTCCAGGCGGCGCTGGTAGCCGTACGGCAGGTTGCGCGCCTCGTCGTTCGCCCGGTCGGCGATCCCGACGAAGCGCAGCAGCTCCAGCGCCTTGGCCTCGGCGGCCCGCTCCTCCAGGATGTGCCGGGACAGCCCGAAGGTCTTCGCGCACGACCGACGCAGCTGCTGCCAGGAGCGGACGATGCCGGACTCCGCGGTGACCTGCGGCAGCTCCTCCGGCTTGGGCCGCACCCGGTAGAGCCGGAACAGCGCTCCCGGCACGCTGGTCTTGTGCCGGGAGTCCGTCCCGACCATGACGTTCTCCAGCGCGGTCATCTCCGGGAACAGTCGGATGTTCTGGAACGTCCGGGAGATGCCCATCCGGCTGATCTGGTGCGGCTTGCGGCCGGTCACCTGCTCGCCGCGGAACCGGACCGCACCCGAGGTGGGCCGGTAGACGCCGGTCATCACGTTGAAGCAGGTGGTCTTGCCGGCGCCGTTCGGGCCGATCAGGCCCAGGATCTCCCCCTCGTGGATCTGGAAGTTGATCCCGTCGAGGGCGACCACGCCGCCGAAGCGGAGCGTGACGTCGTCGATCTCGAGCAGCACCGGCTTCGGGCCCGGCTGGGCCGGGACCTTCGGCGTCGCGGTGGGAGTGGATTCCTCAGACATGAGCGGGCGCCTCCTCTGCCGCCGCCGCACGGTCCTTCAGCTCGCGGGCCCGTCGCCGGCTGGGGATCAGGCCCTGCGGACGCAGGATCATCACCAGCACCATGGCCAGGCCGAAGGCCAGCCACCGGTAGTCGGCGATCTCCCGGAACCGCTCCGGGAGATAGGCCAGCAGCACCGCGCCGAGTGAAACCCCGACCATGTTCCCCGAGCCGCCGACCACGACCATGGCGACGAAGAGGATGGAGAGGTTCACGTTGAACTGGGTCGGGTCGATGAACGCGTTCCGGCTGCCGAAGAGGAACCCGGAGAGCCCACCCAGGGCCGCGCCGATGGCGAACGCCCAGAGCTTGAACTTGAACGGGTAGACCCCCATCACCGCCGCGGCGTCCTCGTCCTCGCGGACCGCCAGCCAGGCCCGGCCGACCCGGCTGTGCTCCAGCCGGCGCACCAGGAAGACCATCAGCAGCACCACGGTGATGGCCAGCCAGTACCACGGCTTGGCGTCGATCAGCCCGAAGACCTTGTTGTCCGCCGACGGCGGGCCCTCCGGGCCCGGAATGGCGGAGATGCCCTGCGGGCCGTTGGTCAGACCGTTGGCGTTGCGGGCCACGATCCGGATGATCTCACCGAAGCCGAGCGTCACGATCGCCAGGTAGTCGCCGCGCAGCCGCAGCGTCGGCCAGCCCAGCAGCACGCCGGAGATCAGCGTGAGCACGAGCGCGATGATCAGGCAGATGGCCCAGGTCACCGCCCAGGTCGCCGGCAGGTCGAACTCCTGCTGGATCCACTTCACCACCGGCGAGTTCACCGAGCCGAAGAGCGCCACGCTGTACGCGCCGATGGCGAAGAAGCCGATGTAGCCCAGGTCCAGCAGACCGGCCAGACCGACCACCACGTTCAACCCGATCGCCACCAGCACGTAGATGGCACAGGTGAACAGGACACCGGCCCAGTTGTTGCCACCGTCGATCGAGTCGGTGCGGAGCCCGTTCAGGCCCGGAATCACGAGGCCGCCTGGCAGCTTGCCCAGGTAGGGAAGGTGGTACAGGAACACCACGAGGGCCAGAACACCGAGGGCCTGCTGCCACTTCGGCAGCGCCCGCCAGCGGTCACCGACCGAGGTCAGCAGGCTGACCCGGCGACGGTCTGCGGTGCGAATCTTGTCGATCATGCGCGGGCCCTCCCCAGCGACTCACCCAACAGGCCGGTCGGGCGGAACATCAGCACCACGATCAGGACGACGAACGCGATGACGTCCTCCCAGTTGGAGGCGAAGAGCGTGGCGCCGTACACCTCGACGATGCCGAGGAAGAGCCCACCCACCAGCGCGCCGCGCAGGTTGCCGATGCCGCCGAGCACCGCGGCGGTGAACGCCTTGAGCCCGAGCACGAAGCCGATGCTGTTCTGGGTGAACCCGAAGCGCATGCTCCACAGCAGCGCCGCCGCGCCGGCCATCACGCCACCGAGCACGAAGATCAGCATGATCACGCGCTCCTGGTTGACGCCCATCAGCGCGGCCGTCTCCGGGTTCTGCGCCACCGCGCGCACACCCCGGCCGTACCGGGTGCGGTTGATGAACCAGTCCAGGATCGCCATCATCCCCACGGCCGAGACGAACACGATCACCTGGATGTTGGTGATGGCGGTGTTGCCGATCTCGAACAGGGTCTCCTGCTTGATGATCGTCGGCATGCCGACGATCTGCCGGGCCCGGCCGAACAGCGACGGCATCGCGTTGCCCGCCACGTCGGGCAGGAGCAGGCCGAAGACCTCGACCAGCACCAGAGAGAGGCCGATCGCGGTGATCAGGAAGATCAGCGGCGGTGCGTTCTTGCGCCGCAGTGGACGGTAGGCGATCCGTTCGATCGCGAGGGCCGTGCCGCCCGAGGCGACCGCTGCGGCGACCAGGCCGAGTACCAGGAAGAGGATGGCCTGGCCGATCGGCGGGTTATTTTGCACCCCGAACGCGGTCCACACGCCCAGCACCGCGAAGGTGCCGACCATGAAGACCTCGGAGTGAGCGAAGTTGATCAGGCGAAGGACGCCGTAGACGAGGGTGTAGCCCAGGGCGATCAGGGCATAGATAGCGCCCTTGGACAGGCCGTCGACGGTGTGCTGGCCGAGGTGGCCGAAGAGTTCGTCGAAATTCACCGGGGTCTCCTTGCATCGAGTGCGGCCGGGGTGGAGACCCCGGCCGCACTCCAGTGCCATGGCGTCAGTTGAGCTTGAGCTCCTGCAGCGGAGTGATATCCGTGCCCTTGATCTGGTACGCCCAGATGACGACCTTCGACGGGTCGACGTCACCCTTGTCGTCGAACTTGATGTACTTCGAGACGCCCTGCTTGTCGTAGGACTTCACGTAGGCGAGGATGTCGGCCCGGCTCTTCTTGCCGTCCTTGAACGCGTCCAGGTAGACCTGCGCCGCGTCGAAGCCCTCCGCGCCGTAGGAACCCGGCGCCTGGCCGAACTCCTTCTGGTAGTCGGCGGAGAAGGTGCCGCCGGCCTTGTCGGCCGGGAGGCACGGGCAGGTGATGATGGCACCCTCGGCGCCGCCCGAGGCGCCCTGCGGGAACGCCGGGTCGTAGAGACCGTCCGGGCCGACGAACTTGGCCTGGACACCGGCCGCGCGCATCTGCTTCACCAGCGGAGCGGCCTCACGGGTGTAGCCGCCGTAGAACACGAAGTCGGCCTGCTTCGCCTTGATCTTGGAGATGGTCGCGTCGAACTGCGACTGCTTCTCCTGGATCTTGTCGGTGCCGACCAGCGTCGCGCCCAGGTTCTTGCCCAGCTCGGCGGTGATGCCCGCGCCGTACGCGCTGCCGTCGTCGATGGCGAAGACCTTCGTCGCGTTCTGCGACTTCATGTAGGTGGCCACGGCGCCCGCCTGGGTGCCGTCGTGGCCGACCACCCGGTAGAAGGACTTGTTGCCCTTCTGGGTCAGGTCGGTCCGGGTCGCCGACGGGCTCACCATCGCCAGGCCGCCGGCCTGGTAGATCGGCATGGTGGCGTCCGACTCACCGGAGAAGTGGCCACCGATGACACCGAGGAACGAGTTGTCGCCGGCGATCTGGTTGGCGAAGGGGGTCGCCACGGCGGGGTCGCCCTGGGTGTCGAACTGCTGCATCTCGACCTTGCAGTTCGGGTTCTTCTCGTTGAACTGCTTGACAGCGAGCTTGGCGCCGTTCAGCGACGGCAGGACCAGGCCCGCGTTGTCACCGGTGAACGCGCCGAAGATAGCGATCTTGCCACCGCAGTCGCCGGACGCGGTGCCGCCGCTACCCGAGTCCTGGCAACCCGCGGCGCCCACCATCGCCGCGGCGATCGCGGCGGCTCCAAGCACCCGTACATAACTACGCCTCACGGCTTCCTGACCTCCTCCAGAAGCAGGAGGCGACTGATCCGGATGAGGTGGCGACAGCACAGCCCGCACCACCACCCACCCGGCAGGGACGCCCCTGCATTACGGCTCGTGATGGCGGAGCGTACCGACACTCCTACGGCCGGGGAAGGGCTTGGGGCGGGGTCTGCGAAACCGTTACGAAGACGTGCGCGATCAACGCGAAACCCGTAACAGGTGGATCCTTGACCGGTCGTTATACCCGATCCGCCCTCATTCCGGGACGGCGGGCAACGATGCCGACCACCCCGCCGACCTCGTGCCGTCGTCAGCGAAGAGCCAGACCCGCTCCCCCACCGCCGCCACCGCGACGTCCCGGTCCGCCCCCGCCGGCACCGGCAGCGGGATCTCCATCGGCTGCCACGACCCACCCCGGTCCGCCGACGTCCACACCGAGCGGGCCGCCCCGTCGGAGACCGCCGCCACCAACCGGCCACCAGCCACCGCCAGCCCGTCCACCGACGGCGCCCCGGACGCCGCGGCGGCGCCGAAGCCGCCGGCCGCCACCCACTCGTCGCCATCGCGCCGCCAGGCGCCGAAGGCCCGGCCGCGCAGCCCGACCGCCACCGCCGCGCCGTCGACCAGGGCCACCCGCTGCAGCTCCTCGTAGCGGTCCGTGCCGGGCAGCGCGGTCCGTCGCCAGGCCCGGCCGTCCGCCGACGACCAGACCACCGGGTCCCGGTCGATCCGACCCGCCGGCAGGACGCCACCCACCGCCAGCCACCCCTGGGGTACGCCCACCGCGTCGAAGGCCCAGCTGACCCCACGCCCGTCGCTGGCCAGCTCCGGGGCACCCTCCACCAGCGCGAAGTCCGCCGCGTCCGGGGACACCCAGGACGCCGCGCCGCTGGACCGGTTGCCGACGATCAGCCAGCCCGCCGGGCCGCCCGCCAGGCGGGACACGTTCACCGCCTTCGGCCCGCCGTACGTCTCGAACGCCGCCGACACCTCGATCAGGCCCCCGTCGGGGCGCTGCCACCAGGTGCTCACCCGCGGATAGCCGTGCGCGCCCCCGACCTTCGCGCCGATCGCGGCCAGCGCGCCGTCCCGGCAGCCCGCCGCGTAGAGCACGTTCTGCCTGCCGTAGAACGAATCCGCGGCGATCGGCACCGACGTCCACGTCGTACCGTCCACGCTGGTCCAGGCCGCCGGGCGGGTGCCACCGGCGGCGTCCGCGACGCCGCCGGTCGCGTACCACCGGCCGGCGCAGGCCACCGCGTCGCGCAGCAGCGGGCGGCCGGCCGGGCCGGGCGGCGCCGGCAGGGTCAGCTCCTGCCAGGCCGGGCGAAGCGGCCGCGGCGTGTCCCCGGCCGGCTCGGCGGCCGGGTCGCAGCCGGCCAGCAGCGCGGCGAGGACGCCGAGCACCGCGAGCACGCGCCGAGTGAACACGCGTCGATGCTATCGGTCAGCGGCGACTTTCGGGGACCGCGCTTCTGGCAGGACCGCGCTCCTACCGTGCCACGCCGTCTGGGGGCCGCGAGGTCGGCGACCTCGCGGCCGGAACGGTCGGCGCGTCAGGGGGTCGGCTGGGCGACCTCGCCGCCGGCGGTCTCCGCGAGGATCCGCTCGGCGACCTCCTTCATGGTCATCCGGTGGTCCATCGCGGTGCGCTGGATCCACTTGAACGCCTGCGGCTCGGTCATCCCGTACGTCGTCATCAGCGCGCCCTTGGCGCGCTCCACGGTCTTGCGGATCTCCAGCCGGTCGGTGAGCCCGGCGACCTCGGCCTCCAGCGCGGCGATCTCGGAGTAGCGGGACAGCGCGATCTCGACCGCCGGCACCAGGTCGCTCTTCTGGAACGGCTTGACCAGGTACGCCATCGCGCCGGCCGCCCGGGCCCGCTCGACCAGGTCGCGCTGGCTGAACGCGGTCAGGATGATCACCGGGGCGATCCGGGCGCCGGCGATCCGCTCGGCCGCGGCCAGCCCGTCCATGATCGGCATCTTGATGTCGAGGATGACCAGATCCGGCTTGAGCTCCTCGGCCAGCCGGACGGCGGTCTCGCCGTCGCCGGCCTCGCCGACGACCTCGTAGCCCTCCTCGACCAGCATCTCGGCGAGGTCCAGTCGGATGAGCGCCTCGTCCTCGGCGATCAGTACCCGCCTGCGCTCGGCATCCGTCTGCGTCTCGGCCACGAGCCACTCCCACCAGTCTGAGCCCGACACCCGCCGTGCCGGGTGTCGCCGCCCTTAGCGTAGTGGGTAACCTGTTCAGGCCAAGAAGGCGAAGGCCCCTGTAGTCCAATGGCAGAGACGATGCACTCAAACTGCATAAAGTGTGGGTTCGAATCCCACCGGGGGCACCAAGACTGTCGTACGCCTGTTCGACGATTAACTCGTGCATCCACCCGAGATCCGCGCTCGCGCCCGGCGGCTGTACCTGTCCGGGGCCAGCATCGCTGACACGGCCCGTAGCGTCGGGCTCTCTTACCGCACCGTGTGGCACTGGTGCCGCGATCGGCCGGAACCAGTCACCCAAGGAACCGCACTCCGCTGCTTCCGGTGCCGCACAGACGTCGACAATCCGACAGATCAACCCGCCTACAGCTATCTCTTGGGCCTCTATCTGGGTGACGGGCACCTGGTCACCTCCGCGCGAGTGCCCGTGCTGCGAGTCTCGTGCAGCAGCAGTTGGCCAGGCTTGATCGACGCCTGCGACTCTGCCATGCGAGCCGTCCTGGCGACCAAGGTGCAGCGTGTCCAGCAGCGGGGATGCGTCAACGTGCAGAGCTACGGCAAGCACTGGCCCTGCCTGCTTCCGCAACACGGTGCGGGCAAGAAGCACGAGCGACCAATCGTCCTGACTGACTGGCAGAAGGAGATGGTCAGCGCCCACTCCGGCGATTTCCTGCGCGGCCTGTTCCACTCCGACGGCTGCCGGGTCAGCAACCGCGTGACGGTGCGCGGCAGGAAGTACGTCTACCCGCGCTACATGTTCACCAACGAATCGGCCGACATCATGGGGCTCTGCCAGTGGGCGCTGGACCTGCTCGGCATCGCCTGGCGGATGAACCGTCGCAACTCGCTCTCGGTGGCCCGCCGCGATGCTGTCACCGCCCTCGACCGCCACGTCGGCCCGAAGTCCTGACTCCAGGTCGGACGGCGCTTCGACAAACCCGGGTCCGGCGTGTCAGGCGATCGCGGCGAGCGCCTGCTCCAGATCGGCCCGCAGGTCCTCCGGGTCCTCCAGCCCGACGGAGACCCGCAGCAGCCCGCCGCACGGCTTGGCCTCCCCCGCCACCGGCCGGTGGGTGAGCGACGCCGGGTGCTGGATCAGCGTGTCCACCCCGCCGAGCGACACCGCGTGGGTGATCAGCTCGCATGCTCCGGCGACGGCGGCCGCGGCAGGCGCGCCGCCGCGTACCTCGAAGGCGAGCAGGCTGCCGGTGCCGCTCATCTGCCGTCCGACGAGGCCGGCGGGGTCGGCCAGCGACGGGTGGTGGACCCGCTCGACGGCCAGGTGGCCGGCGAGCCAGCCGGCGAGCTTCTCGGCGCCGGCCTGCTGGGCGCGGACCCGGAGCGGGAGGGTCTGCAGGCCGCGGTGCAGCAGGTACGCGCCGAGCGGGTGCAGGATCGCGCCGGTGAGGGCCCGGACCTGGCGCAGCCGGGCGGCCCAGCCGGCGTCGCAGGCGACCACGCCGGCGAGCACGTCGCCGTGGCCGCCGATGCTCTTGGTGGCGCTGTGCAGGACGAGGGCGGCGCCGTGCCGGGCGGGCTGCTGGAGCACCGGGGTGGCGACGGTGTTGTCGACCAGCAGCGGGACGTCGCCGGCGGCGGTGGCGAGCGCGGCGATGTCGACCAGGTCGAGGGTGGGGTTGGCCGGGGTCTCGACGATCACCAGGGCGGTGTCGGGGCGTACCGCGGCGGCCACCTCCTCCGGACGGGCCCAGGTGACCTCGGTGCCGAGCAGCCCGGTGGCGAGCACGTGGTCGGTGCCGCCGTAGAGGGGGCGGACGGCGACGACGTGCCGTTTCCCGTCGCGGGTGGCGGCGAGCAGGGCGGCGGTGAGCGCGGCCATGCCGCTGGCGAAGGCGACGGCCTCGGCGGTGCCCTCCAGTTCGGCGAGGGCGGTCTCGAAGCGGGCCACGGTGGGGTTCCAGAGCCGCTGGTAGACGGCGCTGGCGCCGGGCGGGAGGGTGCCGCCGGTGGCGAGCAGTTCGTACGCCTCGCCACCGTCGCCGACCGAAGGCAGCGGGTTGGTGGTGGAGAGGTCGATCGGCGGCACGTGGACGCCGAGGCTCGCGAGGTCGTCGCGGCCGGCGTGCACGGCCCGGGTGTCCACCGTCGTCATGACCAGAAGCGTCGAACATCTGCCCAGCAAGAGGCAATAGCGGTGAAGAAGATTCTGATACAGCCCCTTCCATCGTTGAAGGGTTCGGATCAAGATGGCTGCATGCCCTCCGCACCGAATGATGTACGGCCCTTCGCCGCCCTGGACGACGTCGACCGCGCGATCCTGACCGAGCTGGCCGCCGACGGCCGGCTGCCGAACAACGCCCTCGCCGAGCGGGTCGGGGTGGCGCCGTCGACCTGCCTGACCCGGACCCGGGCGCTGCGCGACTGCGGGGCGATCCGGGGTTTCCACGCCGAGGTCGACCCGGCGGCGGTGGGCCTGCCGTTGCAGGCGCTGGTCTCGGTGCGGCTGACCGCGCACGAGCGGGCGGCGGTGGACGCGTTCCGGGCCCGGTCGGTGCGGCTGCCCGGGGTGGTGTCGGTGTTCCACGTGGCCGGCGCGGAGGACTACGTGCTGCACGTGCGGGCCGCGTCCGGGGACGCGCTGCGCGACTTCGTGCTCGACCACCTGGCCGTGGATCCGGCGGTGCAGCACACCCAGACCAGCCTGATCTTCGAGCAGGCGCGCGGCATGGGCTGAGCCACACGTACCCGACGAGGGGAACAATTCCGGCGCGGGCCGGGTTGTTCCCGCCCGTGATCGACGTACCGATGTCTGTTCTTGATCTTGCCCCGGTCGCCACCGACGCCAGCGTCGGTGAGGCGCTGCGGCACACCACCGAGCTGGCTCGCCGCACCGAGGAGCTGGGCTACCGCCGGTTCTGGGTGGCCGAGCACCACAACATGCCGGCGATCGCCAGTTCCGCGCCGGCGGTGCTGCTCGCCCACCTGGCGGCGAACACCACGACGATCCGGCTGGGCTCGGGCGGGGTGATGCTGCCCAACCACGCGCCGCTGGTGGTGGCCGAGCAGTTCGGCACCCTGGAGGCGCTGCACCCGGGCCGGATCGACCTGGGCATCGGCCGCGCGCCGGGCACCGACCAGATGACCGCGCTGGCGCTGCGCCGGACCATGGAGGGGCTGTCGGCGGAGGGCTTCCCGCGCGAGCTGGCCGACCTGATGAACTACTTCAGCGGCGAGGACCCGGGGCCGATCACGGCCACCCCGGGGCTGGGCCAGTCCCCGGCGGTCTGGCTGCTCGGCTCCAGCGGGTTCAGCGCCCAGCTGGCCGGCCTGCTCGGGCTGCCGTTCTCGTTCGCACACCACTTCAGCGCGCAGCACACGCTGCCCGCACTGGCGCTCTACCGGCAGCACTTCCGACCCTCGCGCTTCCTCGACAAGCCGTACGCGATGGTGGCGGTCAACGCGGTCTGCGCGGAGACCGACGAGCGGGCTGAGTGGCTGGCCGGGCCGAGTTCGCTGTCGTTTTTGAAGCTGCGGTCAGGACGACCGGAGCCGCTGGCCAGCCCGGAGGACGCGGCGGCGTACCCGTACAACGAGCTGGAGCGCGAGTTCGTCCGGCAGCGCCGGGAGGGCCAGGCGATGGGTTCGCCGGAGACGGTCCGCCGGCAGCTCACGGGCCTGCTGACGCGCACCGGCGCGGACGAGTTGATGCTCACCACGATGGTCTACGACGTCGAGGACCGGGTGCGCTCGTACGAGCTGATCGCCGAGAAGGTCGCCGGCGGCCTGGGCCGGAATGCCTGAAACACGCTCTTCATGCCGGCGGCACCCCACCGTCGCGGAGCGCCCCTAGTTTGGTGACCGGTGGTGGTACGGCACTCCCGATCGGGACGGGTCGGGGGTGCTGCGGTGTGGTGCACCGGGTCGCGCTTCCCGCCGCACAACCGGTCCCCTGCCCCTTGATCGCGGCCGACCCACCTGGTCGACTCGTCGGATGGCTGAGCACATGGACCCGGAGGAGTTCCGCCGCGCCGGGCACGCGGTGGTGGACTGGATCGCCGACTACTGGACGACGCTCGGGCAGCGACCGGTGACCTCCCAGGACCCGCCGGGGACGGTGGTCGCCGCGCTGCCGGTCGCCCCGCCGGAGCACGGCGAGCCGGTGGAGGCCGTCCTCGCCGACCTGGACGCGGTGATCGCACCTCGGCTCACCCACTGGCAGCACCCCGGGTTCTTCGGGTACTTCCCGGCCAACACGTCCGGCCCGAGCGTGCTCGGCGACCTGGTCAGCTCGGGCCTCGGCGTGCAGGGCATGCTCTGGGCCACCAGCCCGGCCTGCACCGAGCTGGAGACGGTGATGCTGGACTGGCTGGCCGGGCTGATGGACCTACCGGAACGGTTCCGCTCCACCGGCCGCGGCGGCGGGGTGATCCAGGATTCGGCCTCCTCGGCGACGCTGGTCGCCACCCTCGGCGCGCTGCACCGCGCCAGCAAGGGCCGGTGGCGCGAGGTGGGCGTGGACCGTCGCTACCGGGCGTACACCTCGACGCAGGGGCACTCGTCCATCGAGAAGGCGGCCCGGATCGCCGGGCTTGGCGAGGACGGGGTCCGCCCGGTCGAGGTGGACCCGGAGACGCTGGCGATGCGCCCGGCGGCGCTGCGGGCGGCGATCGAGACGGACCTGGCGGCCGGGGACGTACCGGCGATCGTGGTGGCGACCATCGGGACGACCTCCACCACCGCCGTGGACCCGCTGCCGGAGATCGGCGCGATCTGCGCCGAGTACGGCGTCTGGCTGCACGTCGACGCCGCGTACGCGGGGGCGGCGGCGGTCTGCCCGGAGCTGCGGTGGTCGCACGCCGGCCTGGAGCACGCCGATTCGTACTGCTTCGACCCGCACAAGTGGCTGCTCACCGGCTTCGACTGCGACGCGTTCTGGGTGGCCGACCGGGGCGAGCTGGTCGAGGCGTTGACGGTGATGCCGGAGTTCCTGCGCAACGCCGCCACCGAGTCCGGCGCGGTGCTCGACTACCGGGACTGGCAGGTGCCGCTGGGCCGGCGGTTCCGCGCGTTGAAGCTCTGGTTCGTGCTGCGCTGGTACGGCGTCGAGGGGCTGCGGGCGCACATCCGCTCCGGGGTGGCCCTGGCCGACCGGTTCGCCGCCCGGGTGGCCGCCGACGACCGGTTCGAACTGGCCGCGCCGCACCCGTTCTCGCTGGTCTGCTTCCGGCTGCGGGCCGGGGACGAGGCAAGCGCCGCCCTGCTGGCCCGGGTCAACGGCACCGGGCGGATGCTGCTGACCCACACCCGGGTGGGCGGTCGCTACACGCTGCGGCTGGCGGTCGGCTCGCCGCTCACCACCGAGGAGCACGTGGACGCGGCGTGGGAGCTGTTGTCCACGACGGCGACCGAGATCATGGCCGGCTGACGCGACCGCCGGCCACTGCGAATGCGGGGCCCGACCTCGACGGCGCCCGAAGCCGCCGGGGGGTCGGCGGTAAGGATCCGATCGGCTGTGGAGCCCGCGCGCTCATTCAAGATCCGCTACGCTCTCGCGATGTCGTTCGAGCCGGGCCAGATCATCAACCGCCGGTACGTCCGGGGGCGATGGTGTACGTGGATGCAGCCGATGCGCGTGGTCGCCGACGACACCAGGGGGCTTCTGCTCTGGCATCCCGCCGGCAGCGACTTCGCCCGGCTGATCGATGCCGACGGCAACACCCAGCACGAGATCACCGTCGACCGTATGCGCGATCCCAGGCTGACCGTGCTGACCTGGCAGGACTTCGACATCCTGGTGCTCATGCCGCCGACCGCGGCCTACTCGGTGTGGTGGTTCTTCCGGGACGGCGCCTTCGCCGGCTGGTACGTCAACCTGGAAGAGCCGTACACCCGTCGGCCGGACGGCGTGGACACCAACGACCTCGTCCTCGACCTCGTCGTGACGCCGGAGCGGCGGTGGGAGTGGAAGGACACCGACGAGTTCGACGCGCGCATCGGGAACCCGCTCTACTTCGACCGTGCGACCGCTGCCGCCGTCCGCGCCGAGGGAGCGCGGCTCATCACGCTGGTCGAGGCGGGCGACTTCCCGTTCGACGGCACGTACACCGACTTCCGTCCAGATCGGACCTGGCCGGCGCTCCGCCTGCCGGCGGACCTCACCTGACCGACGGGCGGCGGGAGCGCGTACCCGGCCGGGTCGTCCGGGACGGTCAGCGCTCGGCGGCGGCGAACCGGGGCGTGGCATCGACCGGCGCGGCGGCCGCCGGCGTCGGAGCCGGCACGGTGTCGGCGAGGGCGGCGTCCCCCGTGGCCCGGGCCCGGCGGGTCCGGCGCAACGCCCGCACCGCCAGCGCCAGCGCGCCCAGCCAGCCGACCGCGAGCAGCGCGTAGACCGCGGGCGGCACCGCGCCGCCGGCGTCACCGGCGCGCAGCAGGGTGCGGGCATTGGTCAGCACGATCACCCCGCCGATGGTCGCCCCGAGCAGCTGGGCCGGGACGATCCGGACCAGCCAGGCGGCCAGGGGCGCGGCGACCAGGCCACCGGCCAGCAGGGCCGCGACGGTGGGCAGCAGGAAGCCCTCACTGCCCAGGCCGATCAGGAAGCCGATGCTGGCCGCGCCGGCGACCACGAACTCGGCGGTGTCGACCGAGCCGATCACCTTGCGCGGCTCCATCCGGCCGGAGACCAGCAGGGCGGGGGTGGCCACCGGACCCCATCCCCCGCCGCCGGTGGCGTCGACGAAGCCGGCGACCAGCCCGAGCGGGCCGAGGAACCGGCCGCGCACCCGCCCGGCGGCCCGGTTGGCGCGCAGCGGGCGGGAGAACCGCACGAGCAGGTACGCACCGAGGGTGAACAGGATGCCGGCCATCCAGGGAGCGGCGGACTCGGTGGAGATGGAGCTGAGGAAGGTCGCCCCGGCGAAGGCGCCGAGCGCGCCGGGGACCGCGATCCGGCCCACCACCCGCCAGTCGACGTTGCCGAAGCGCCAGTGCGCGACGCCGGCCGCGAGCGTGGTGCCGATCTCGGCCAGGTGCACCGAGGCGGAGGCGGCGGCCGGGGCGACACCCGCGACGAGGAGCAGGGTCGACGAGGTCAGCCCGTACGCCATGCCGAGCGCGCCGTCGACGAGCTGCGCGGCCAGCCCGACCAGGGCGAGGACCAGGAGCTTGCGCACGAGCACCTCTCCGACTTTTTCGGCATCTCCTATCGACTTGGTCGACAATGCGACACCACGGAGCGATGGTCAAGTCCCGTGTCGGTGGATGGGACGCCACCCGGTGCGCGGGCGTCACGGCGGGCGTCTCCGCCGGCGTCGGGCGTCGGCGCCGGTCAGCTCCAGGCGCGCGGGTCGGCGGCCAGCTCGTTGACCCGGACCGGCAGCGTGCCCGCGGCCACGTCGGCGATGCTCACCTGCTCCAGGATCTCCCGCTCGCTGGCCCGCAGCGCGATCCAGACGTCCTGCAGGGCCCGGGCCGGGCCGTGGTAACCGAGCTGCTCCGGGCGCTGGCCCCGGACGTGGGCGAGGGGACCGTCGATCACCCGCATCACCTCGGCGAGGGAGATCTCCGCAGCCGGGCGGGCCAGCCAGTAGCCACCCTCGGGGCCGCGCTGGGCGTGCACGATGCCGCCCCGGCGCAGCTGGAGCAGGATGCTCTCCAGGAACTTCGGCGGGATCTCCTGGGCGCGGGCGAGCTGATCGGCGGTGACCGGTCGGGACCGCCCGGCACCCGCACCGCCGGCCACCGAGGCGAGCTCGGCGGCCGCACGGAGGGCATAGTCGACCCGGGCGGAGAGGCGCATGACCGCAAGGTTAGTCGGCTGATCAGCCGCCCGGTCTGCCGCCCCTCACCCGTTCGATCGCGCGCCGACGCGGCGCAGCAGACCCTCCTGCACGGCGCTGGCGATGTGCTGGCCGTCGGTGGTGAACATCCGCCCGGTGGCCAGGCCCCGCGCGCCCGAGGCCGACGGGCTCCAGCAGTCGTAGAGGAACCACTCGTCGGCCCGGAACGGCCGGTGGAACCAGAGCGCGTGGTCGAGGCTGGCGCCGACCACTCCACCGGGGCCCCAGACCTCGCCGTGCACGGACAGCACCGAGTCCAGCAGGGTCAGGTCCGAGGCGTAGGTGAGGGCACAGGCGTGCAGCAGCGGGTCGTCCGGCAGCTTGCCGTCGATGCGCATCCAGACCCGCTGGTACGGGTCGGCGGGGCGATCGCCGGGCGCCACCCAGCCGGGCTCGCCGACGTAGCGGACGTCCATCGGGCGCGGGATCTGCCCCCAGATGCCGAGCCGCTCCGGGTAGCGGGAGAGCCGGTCGGTCATGGTGGGCACGTCGTCCGGGCCGGGCACGTCCGGCGGGGTGGGGGCCTGGTGGTCCAGACCCTCCTCCTGCCGCTGGAACGACGCCGACATGAAGAAGATCGGCTTGCCGTGCTGGAGCGCGACCGAGCGCCGGACGGAGAAGGACCGGCCGTCCCGGACGTTCTCCACCTGGTACTCGATCGGCTCCGCCGGGTCGCCGGGGCGGACGAAGTAACCGTGCAGCGAGTGCACGAAGCGCTCCGCTTCGACGGTGCGGCCGGCGGCGACCAGGGCCTGACCGGCGACCTGGCCGCCGTAGACCCGCTGGGGACCGACCGGAGGGCTCATCCCCCGGAAGGTCATCTCGCCGATGTGGTCGAGGTCGAGCACCTCGAGCAGCTGGTCGACCGCCGCCTGCCCTGTCGCCACGGAGCCCTCGGTCACTGCAGGGCCCGCGCGGAGGCCGCGTCCACCAGCGACCCGAGCTGGTGCACCCGCAGGGTGTTGGTGGAGCCGGGGGTGCCGGGCGGGCTGCCCGCGACGATCACCACGTGATCGCCGGGGTTGGCCCGGTTGAGGCCGAGCAGCGCCTGGTCGACCTGGCGGAACATGTCGTCGGTGTGCTGGACGAACGGCATCAGGAAGGTCTCCACGCCCCAGCAGAGCGCGAGCTGGTTGCGCACCTCGGGCACCGGGGTGAAGGCCAGCAGCGGCAGGTCGCAGTGCAGCCGGGAGAGCCGCTTCACGGTGTCGCCGGTCTGCGAGAAGGCGACCAGGGCCTTGGCGCCGATGGCCCGGGCGATCGAGGAGGCGGCGACGGTCAGCGCGCCGCCGTGGGTGCGCGGGTCGTGCTGGAGCCGGGGCACCCCGATCGAGCCGGACTCGGTGGTGGTGATGATCTTGGCCATGGTGCTGACCGTGAGCACCGGGTACTTGCCGACACTGGTCTCGCCGGAGAGCATCACCGCGTCCGCCCCGTCGAGCACCGCGTTGGCCACGTCGGAGGCCTCGGCGCGGGTCGGCCGGGAATTCTCGATCATGGAGTCGAGCATCTGGGTGGCCACGATGACCGGCTTGGCGTTCTCCCGACAGAGCTGCACGGCGCGCTTCTGCACCAGCGGCACCTGGTCCAGCGGGAGCTCGACGCCGAGGTCGCCGCGGGCCACCATGACGCCGTCGAAGGCGAGCACGATCGCCTCAAGGTGGTCGACCGCCTCCGGCTTCTCGACCTTGGCCAGCACCGGGCGGTGCACGCCCACCTCCGCCATGATCGCGTGCACGAGCTTGATGTCCTCCGCCGAGCGGACGAAGGAGAGCGCGATCAGGTCGACACCCAGACCGAGGGCGAAGCGCAGGTCCTCGGCGTCCTTCTCGGACATGGCCGGGACGCTGACCGCCACGTTCGGCAGCGAGACGCCCTTGTTGTTGGAGACCGGACCGCCCTCGGTGACCAGGCAGCGGATGTCGTTGCCGGTGACGTCGCTGACCTCGAGGGCGACCCGGCCGTCGTCGATCAGCAGCCGGTCGCCCGCCTTCACCTCCTGCGGGAGCTTGCGGTAGGTGCAGGAGACCCGATCCTTGGTGCCGACGACGTCGTCGCCGGTGATCACCACCGAGTCGCCGGTGCGCCACTCGTGCGGGCCGTCGGCGAACTTGCCGAGCCGGATCTTCGGGCCCTGCAGGTCGGCCAGGACGGCCACCGGGTGCCCGGCCGCGTCGGCGGTCTCACGGACCAGGTGGTAGACCGCCTCGTGGTCGGCGTGACTGCCATGGCTGAAGTTGAGCCTCGCCACGTTCATGCCCGCCTCGACGAGCCCCCGGATCCGTTCCGGGGACGAGGTGGCCGGGCCGAGAGTGCAGACGATCTTCGCGCGGCGTGTCACGCCCATCAGGCTAGTCTCTCCTCCGGGTCGGCCTGCGGGCCGACCCCTTGCGGACTTCGGAACAATTGTCCGACGATGCGCGACCGGGCGCGTGGCCGGCGGACGGGGACCGCACCGGGACGTCGTGAGTGGCGGGCATCGGCGACCGCGCGCCGGGAATCGTACCGCCCGGGCGCACCCGCCGCGGGGCGCTCCCACGTCCGCGGCGCGCGCCCGCCGCGACGTCACTCACCCTCCACGGGTGGTCTCCGGCAGCGTGGGTACGGCGGAGAACACCCCCTCGGATCGCAGCAGCCGGGCGCCGAGCAGCGCCCGCAGGAGGGCGACGGCGTGCGGTAGGTCGGGGGTGGGGGCGGAGGTCATCGCGACTCCTCGACCCGGCCCGGCGACGCCCGGCGCGCCCACCGGTCGGGCACCCACAGCCAACACCGGTCCGGCCGGCGCCGCCGTCACCCTGCCGACAGTCCGCCTCAGCTCTCGTTCCTGGCCAGCGGGAACTCCAGCGAGCCGGCCGGGCAGAGGAAGGTCAGCACGTCCACCTGGTAGAGCCCGGCCTGCACCGCCGGGTCGGCCTCCATCACGCTGCGCACGTCGTCCACCGAGCCGGTGCGGGCCAGGCCGAAGCCGATCGGGGGCGCCGGCTCCCGGGCCGGGCCGTCGACCGAGCCGGCGACCAGCACGATCCGTCGACGCTGCAACGCCTGCATGTGCTCGATGTGCTCGGCCTGCAACCGCTGCACGGTCTCCTTCGGCAGGGCCCGGCCGGCCGGGCCGGGGTAGAGCACGATGCACTCGTACGTGTCGAGCGCGAAGTCCAGCTGCGGCGTACCCGTCATGGCGCCCCCTCCCGCGCTGCCGGCGCCCGGACCGCGCCGGCTCCCCCCGACTCGGCACAGCGTCCCACGGCCGGGGCCGCCGCAGCGGCCGCTCCGGACAACTGCCCCGACCCGCGTCCGGTCGCCGACCCGGTGGACCCTTCGTCCGCGGCTTCGCCGGACCGCCATGATCCACAGGCGCCGGACCGGCCCGGCGCTGGTACGTTCCGACTGACGGGGAAACGCCCGCGCCGCCGAGCGGAGGTCCCGACGTGACGATCTCCCCGTCCGGCGCCACGTCGCCGGACGACTCACGGTGGCGGGACGTCTTCGCCGCCGGCGGGGAGATGGGCGTGCGGATCGCCGACCACGACTGGGCGACCACCCCGCTCGGACCGGTCGGCTCCTGGCCGCAGAGCCTGCGCACCGCCGTCGCCATCTGCCTGCACTCCCGCTTCCCCATCCTGCTCTGGTGGGGTCCCAAGCTGGTGATGCTGCACAACGACGCGTACCTGCCGATCCTCGGCGCCGCCAAGCGGGACGCGCTGGGCCGGCCGGGCGCCGCGGTGTGGCCGGAGATCTGGCAGGTCATCGGGCCGATGCTGGCGGGCGTGCTGGCCGGCGAGGGGGCCACCTGGAACCAGGACCAGCTCCTCGAACTGGACCGCGACGGCTTCGTCGAGGAGTGCTACTTCACCTTCTCGTACAGCCCGATCATCGACGAGTCGGGCGCACCGGGCGGCATCTTCACCGCGGTCACCGAGACCACCGAGCGGGTGATCTCCGACCGCCGGCTGCGCGCGGTCAGCGGCCTCGCCGCCGGCCTGGTCGACGCGGTCGAGCCGGAGGAGGTGGCCCGCCGTACGGTGGCCAGCCTCTCGGGCAGCCCGGAGCTGCCGCTGGTCCGGCTCTACCTGCCCGGCCCGGACGGGCTCCGGCTGGCCGGCGCCGGCGGTGACGCCGTGCCGGACGACGTCACGCGGAGCTGGCCGCTGGCGGAGGTGCTCGCCACCGGGAAGACCCGACTGCTGCCGCGGGACCCGGCCGGCGACCCGACCCGACCGGGGACGCCGGTGGTCGCGCTGACGCCGGTGCCGGAACCCGGCGGCGGCGAGCCCAGCGCGGTGCTGGTGGCCGGGCTGAACCCCGGGCGCCCGGTCGACGACGGCTACCGGTCCTTCCTGGCGCTGCTGGCCGGACACGTCGGCACCGCCCTGGCCGGCGCCCGCGCCTACCAGCGGGAGCACCGCCGGGCCGAGGCGGCTGCCCGGGCCGCCCAGCAGCACGCCGACCAGCGCTTCCGCACCCTGGTGGAGGCCTCCACCGCGGTGGTCTGGACGGCCGACGCCACCGGCGCGGTCATCGAGCCGCAGCCGTCCTGGGAGGCCTTCACCGGGCAGCGGTGGGAGGAGTACCGCGGCGGCGGGTGGAGCACGGCGCTGCACCCCGAGGACTGGTCGCGGATCGAGGCCGCGTGGCGGGAGTCGCTGCGTGTCCGGGCACCGCTGTTCGAGGTGGAGGGACGGCTCTGGCACGCCGCCAGCGACGGGTACCGCCACGTCGCCGTCCGCGCCGCCAGCCTGCGTGACCCCGCCGGGCGGATCAGCGAGTGGATCGGCACCATCTACGACATCGAGGACCGGGTGGTCGCGGAGGCGGCGGCCCGGCGCGTCGCGGCGATCAGCCGGGCCCTGCTGGACAGCGCCCCGGTCGGGGTCGGGCTGGTCGACACCGACCTGCGCTACCTCCAGGTGAACCCGGCGCTGGCCCGCATCAACGGGCTGCCGGCGGAGGCCCACCTCGGGCGGCGGCCCAGCGAGGCCCTGCCGACGTACGACCCGCGGATCGAGGAGCTGATGCGTCGGGCGCTGGAGCGCAGTCCGATCGTCGGCGCGGAGTTCACCGCCGAGCCGGAACAGGCCGGTGACGGCCGCCGGCACTTCGTGGCGAGCTACTTCCCGATCCGGATCGCCGACACCGACGAGCTGGTCGGGCTGGGCTTCACCGTCGTCGACGTCACCGAGCGCACCCGGCTGTTGGAGGCGCTCGGCGCCGAACGGGCCCGCTTCGAACGGCTGGCCGCCACCGACGTGCTCGCCGTGTTCGGCGGCGAGGAGGCGCGGATCACCGAGGCCAACGAGGCCTTCCTGGCGATGCTCGGGTACACCGCGCAGGACGTGGTCGAGGGCCGGCTGGAGTTGCCGGCCCTGACCCCGCCCGGTTGGGAGGAGGCGGACGCCCGGGCGCTGGCCGAACTGCGCACCACCGGCCGGGCCCGCACCTACGACAAGGAGTACCGGCACGCCGACGGGCATCCCGTCCCGGTGCAGATCGGGGTGGTCGCCCTGGAGTGCCAACCGTTGCGCTGGCTGGCGTACGCGACGAACCTCAGCGCGGAACGGGCCACCCAGGCCGAGCTGCGGCTGTTCCAGGCGCTGGTGGAGCGCTCCGGCGACTTCATCGCGGTGGCCGCCCCGGACGGCCGGACGGTCTACGTCAACCAGGCCGGCCGGGAGTTCGTCGGCCTGGCCGACGGCGCCGACGTCGGTGACCTGCGGCTGCTCGACTTCGCGGCCCCCGAGGTACGCGAGGTGTGGCGCCGGGAGCTGATCCCCGCCGCGCTGCGCGACGGGCACCACCGGGCGGAGAGCCGGCTGGTCCGGCTGGACACCGGCGCCCAGCTCGACGTGGACCACCAGACGTTCACGGTCACCGCCGGGGACGAGCGGGACATCACCGCGTTCGTCGCCACGGTGGCCCGCGACATCAGCGACCGGCAGCGGGCGCTGCGGCAGGCCGAGTCGCTGGCCCGGCTCGCCGGGTCGCTCAGCTCCGCCCGGGGGCGGGCGGCGATGGTCGAGGTGGTCACCTCCCTCGTGCCGGCGGTGGTCGGGGCGTCCGCGGTGCGGGTGGCGCTGGCCGCGCCGGGCTCGCCGTCGCTGGAGGTGGCCGGCGGCCCGGAGCCGGAAGAGCTGCCGGTGACGGCCGACGCGCCGCTGGCCCGGGCGGTACGCGACGACGCCACCGTGCCGCTGGCCGACGGCGTGGGCGTCTGCCTGCCGTTGCGCGACGGCGACGGCGGGGTGCTCGGCGCGCTGGAGGTGCGGTGGGAGCACCCGGTCGCCGACGACGAACCGCGGCGCACCCTGCTGGACGCGACGGCGGGGCTGTGCAGCCAGGCGCTGCGACGGGCCGAGCTGACCGGCTCGGCGGTGGCGATGGCGGAGTTCGCCGCCCGGCTGAGCGTGGCCCGGTCCACCCGGGAGGCGATCGAGGTCATCCTGAGTGCGGCGCCGGCGGTGCTGGGCGCGGCCTGCCCCGGGCTCGCGATGCGCGACGAGGGGCGCCGGGTGCGGCTCTGGCACGACGGGGCGCCGGCCACGCTCGCCGCGACCTTCGACGACATGACGATCGACGACCCCCGGCCGATCGCCCGGGCGCTGCGCACCGGCGAGCGGATCGTGCTGCGGAACCGGGCCGAGTTCGCCGCGCGCTTCCCCGGCCTGCCCGACCCGGTGGGGGCGCACGGCATCGTGACCACGGTGGCGCTGCCGCTGCTGGACGCCCAGGGCCGGCCGATCGCCGCGCTGGCCTTCGGCTGGCGTCGGGAGCACCCGCTGCGCGAGGGCGACCTGGCGTTGCTGGACACCATCGCCGACCTGTGTGAGCAGACCCTGGAACGGGTCCGGTTGGCCGCCGCCGAACACAACCTGGTGACCCGGTTGGCGGGGCGGTTGCGGACCTCGGCGGCGACCATCCCGGCCGGGCTGGAGATCACCACCCGCTACCAGCCGGCGATGAGCGGCATGCATCTGGGCGGCGACTGGCACGACCTGATCGCCCTCGACGGCGACCGGCTCGCGGTGGTGGTCGGGGACGTGGTGGGTCACCAGGTGGAGGCGGCCGCCGACATGGCGCAGCTTCGGACGGTGCTGAACACGCTGATCCGCACGGGCGTACCGCTGGCGGAGGTGTTCCCGCGGCTGACCGGGCTGCTCGGGGTCGGCTTCCTGGGCACCTGCCTGGCGATGATCGTCGACCCGGCGGCGGGCGAGGCCACGGTGGCCCGGGTCGGGCATCCGCACCCGGTGCTGGTCCACCCCGGACGGGCACCGGAGACGGTGCTCACCGGCAACTCGCTGCCGCTCGGGCTGGTGCGGGACCCGGTGCCGCTGACCACGGTGCCGTTCGGTCCGGGTGCCCTGCTGGTGGCGTACACCGACGGGCTGGTGGAGCGGCGCGACCAGCCGTACGACGCCGGGGTGGCCGCGCTGCACGAGGTGATCGTGCCGGTGCGGGACCAGCCGGTGGAGGCGATCGCCGACGCGATCCTTACCAAGCTCTCCGGCTCCGAGGACGACCAGGCGCTGGTGGTGGTCCGGCACGTCGGCTGAGTCGGCCGCGGACGGTACGACCTCGCGTCCGTCCGAATCCCCGCCCACAATCGGCGCGTCGGCGTTGCGGGCGGCGATCCGCGGGAAAGCCCTTGGTCCAGTGACTAGATTTGCCGCTGACGACGACGCAAGGATTGGGGACCGGCTCATGGTGACCAGTGCCAGCACGCAGCCCGCAAAGGCCTCGGGCACCTACCGCATCGGCGGCGACCTGCAGGTCGACCGGCTCGGCTACGGGGCCATGCAGATCACCGGCCCGGGGGTCTGGGGCGACCCGAAGGACCCGGCCGAGGCGGTTCGGGTGCTGCGCCGGGCGTACGAGCTCGGCGTGACGTTCATCGACACCGCCGACTCGTACGGGCCGTTCGTCTCCGAGCTGCTGATCAAGGAGGCGCTGCACCCGTACGCCGACGACCTGGTCATCGCGACCAAGGCCGGCCTGACCCGCTCCGGCCCGGGCGACTGGCGCCCGGTCGGCCGCCCGGAGTACCTGCGCCAGCAGTGCGAGCTGAGCCTGCGCCACCTCGGCCTGGAGACGATCGGGCTCTACCAGCTGCACCGGATCGACGAGAAGGTGCCGCTGGAGGATCAGCTCGGTGAGCTGGCACTGCTCAAGCAGGAGGGCAAGGTCCGGCACATCGGCCTGTCCGAGGTGACCGTCGAGCAGATCGAGGCGGCCCGGAAGATCACCCCGATCGTCTCGGTGCAGAACCTCTACAACCTCGCCGACCGCAGCGCCGAGGACGTCCTCGACCACTGCGAGCGCAACGACCTGGCGTTCATCCCGTGGTTCCCGATCGCCACCGGCAACCTGGCCAAGCCGGGCGGCCCGCTGGACGCCATCTCCACCGAGCACGGCGCGACGCCCGCGCAGCTCGCGCTCGCCTGGCTGTTGCGCCGGTCGCCGGTCATGCTCCCGATCCCGGGTACGTCCTCGGTGGACCACCTGGAGGAGAACATCGCCGCCGCCGAGGTGCAGCTCACCGACGACGAGTACGAGGCCCTGGCGAAGGCCGCCTGAGCCGCGCCGCGGCGCGCCCGTACCGGCAGCGGGACGGGCGGGTTGTGGTCAACCACCGGCCGCCGGCCCGGATCCCGACCCGCCGTCCGGATCCGGGCCAGCGTCGTGGCGGGCCGCCTGAAGCGCCTGGGTTGCCTGCGCCAGCAGGCGGGCGGCATCGGAACGCCCGGTCACCTGGAGCTCCACCTCCGCGTCGCCCGCCTGGATCCGGACGCTGGCCTCGCCGCGCTGCTGGTCGACCCAGGACTGGAGCAGGTTGAACAGTCCCGGCAGCATGCCCTGCGCCACCACCGCGATGATGACCGCGTCGCTGAAGCCGGCCCGGCCACCGCCGGATCCGCCGGCGTCCCGGACCCGCCCCCGGTACTCCGGTTGGCGCTGGATCCAGTCGATCAGCGCGACCCGGGGCGGCTGCCGGTGACGGGGATTGATGATCAATTGGACCGGAAGGCCATCCAGCCTGTCCACAGTGGTCACCCTGTGCTCCGGTCTACTCGGTGGGTCGGAAGGTGAGGTTCTCGCCGTCGGCGGTGAGGACGCCCGAGACGGTGAGTTCCTGTTCGTCGGTGAAGGGTTCCGGCTGGCCGAAGTAGGTCCGGGTGCCGGTGGCCCGGATTTTCCCCCGACCCTCGTACGGCGTGCTCACCCCTGCCGAGGCGGGGCCGTTGAGCTCGACGGCCAGGCGGGGGTACTCGACGATCTTCCAACTGATCTTGTCGACCGTGCCGCTGTAGTACTGGAACGGGCAGCCGATCGGGTTGGCGGCCGGCTGCTTGGCGCAGTCATCCAGGTACGCCCGGACCCGCTCCTCGGCGGCCGCCGGCACCGACGGTTTGAGCACCGGGCTCAGGGACAGCACCTGCGACTGCCCTGGGTCCAGCTGCACGGGCTGCGGCGCCACCTCGCTGAGCGCGCTGCCCTGACCGGTCGCCGTGTAGCCCCCGGGCAGGAGCGAGAGCTGGTAGCCCGCCTCGGAGGACGGGACCGGTACGCCGTTGACCATCGCACCGACCTGACCGGCCGGGACGTCGAGCTTGGGCAGGCCGTTCTCCACGTGCCACCCGTGGAACAGGCCGGCGGTGGTGGACTCGGCCCGGCTCAGCGACAGGCGGGTGGTGTGCTCCTGCCCGGCGAGCCGGTACGAGACCTCCGCGGTGGCCCGCGCGTCGTCCCGCTCGATCGAGGTGATCGTGACGTCGGTCGGCGGTTGGTATCCCTCCGCTCGCACCAGTCGGGCGAGCAACGCCCGGTCGGTGACCGACGCCCGGCCCTCCGGGGTCAGCCGCTCCAGCGCCGCGTCGCTGTCGCGATCGGCCAGCGCGGAGAAGTAGCCGTCGACCGCCGACTGGGGCCGGAAGAACGACCACTGCACCACGCCCAGCCAGCCGGTGCCCACGCAGGCCGCCAGGACGAGGGCGCCGACGACCAGCCGGGTACGCAGACTTCCGATCGGCCCCGGCCGGCCGAAGAGCAGGTCCGTGGTGACTGGGACCGCCGTCTTCTCCGCCCCGACCGTGGACCCGGCGGCCGCCGCCTCGAGCCGGTCCAGCCGCAGCTCGTGTGGGGGGTGGGTGGCGCAGACCGCCTGGTCCCATCCGCTGCGCCCGCTCTCGAAGGACCGGCGGCGCTCCAGGATGCCGCGCATCCCCTCGGTGTGCCCGGTGAGCACCGTGCCGAGGTCCGCCCGGTACTCCGCCGCCCGGACGTCGCGGGCGTGCAGGGGCAGCACCACGTACTTCATGGTCAACAGGACCGGCCAGAAGAACACGAACACCACGAAGTTGGTGCCCGGGTGCGGGAAGGTGCGCATCAGCCAGGCCGGGACGGCGTGCACGAGGGTCAGCGGCAGCGCGACCCCCCGGACGAAGGCGCTGGTGATCTCGTCGCCGGTGCGCCAGTGCACCAGCTCGTGGCTGAGCAGCGCCGCGATCTCCTCGTCCGACTCGCCGAGCAGGCTCGTGGTGGCCACGATGTGCCGCGCGTACGTCCGGGCGTTGGTCAGGACGAGGTCGTCCTCCATCAGCAGCCGCGGCAGGGTGGTGAGACCGAGCCGTCGGGCGCAGTCCTCCAGGATGGGCAGGAGCCGCTCGCACTCCCGCCGGCTCGGCTCCCGGGCCCCGGACACGATCAGCAGCCGGGGCTCCAGCAGCACCCGGTAGAGCGTGTAGAGCACACCGATCAGGACGGCGGCCACCGCCGTGCCGAGCAGCCCGGTCAGCAGGGCCAGCGGCTCGTCGAGGGTGTCGCGCCAGGGCCAGAGGAGGGCCAGGACGATGCCCCCCACGAAGCCGAGCCCGAAACCGACGATGCCGCCGAGCACACCGCCCGATCCCGTGACGGCGGCGTCGATCAGGCTGCCGATCAACGGGGTGTCCCGCAGCACGGAGGGCAGCTGGTCGGCCGCCCCGGAGCCGCCGGCGACCAGGCCGCCGATGCCCAGGGAGATGCCGCCGATGACCGCCAGGAGCAAGGCGAGGGGCAGATAGAACCACGTGGCGACGAAGGCACCGACGACGCCACGCCAGTCCCGCAGGATTCCCCCGCGGAGCCAGACCAGGGCACTCGGGTAGCCGGGGGGCCGGTTGGTGATGCGCGACGGCGACTGGGGCGGATCCGCTGGTGGCTCGGCGGTCCGGACCGCCGGAGGGGACTCGGTCATGCTCGGGCTCCTCCCCCACGTCTCCGTGAGCTACCAGCTCCGTCATACATGGACGGTCGATGCAGGGTATCGAGCGGACCTGATGCCTGTCAGGCCCGTTTCCGGGAGCGTCGGCTACCCGACATGGGCGCCGCGGCCGGCCGTCACCCGTGGGGTGGCGGCCGGCCGTCGTACGGTCAGAGCGCGAAGCAGTTGGGGCGGACCGCGGCGTCGGTGAGCACCTGCCGGACCACGGTGTACGTGGTGCCGTCGAGCACCAGCCCGAGGTGGCCGACCACCCGCAGCGGGCACCACCCCTGGATCAGCACGTTGGTCGCGCCGTCGGCGAGCGAGGCGTTGCCGGTCGGCCACACCAGCTCGTCCTGCCAGGTCCGCACGGTGGCCCAGCGGATCGCGCCGGGGGTGTCGTCGCCGCCGTTGAGGGCGTTGATCAGGTCCGACCCGATCGACATCTGCTGGCAGGCGACGATGCCGGCGCAGCTACCAAGCCCGACGAACTTCAGGATGTTGGCGGCGTAGGTGCCCTGTTGTGGGCTGCCCAGGCTGACGTACCGTCCGACCGCGTCGACGCCGCCGAGGAATTTGACGTACCAGCGGGAGACCAGGCCGCCCTCGGAGTGGGCGACGATGTCGACCTTGGACGCCCCGGTGCTGGCGCGGACCTGGTCGACGTAAGCCTTGAAGGCGCGGGCGGATTCCCGGATGTCGCCGAAGCCGAGGCCGGGGAGCTGGTAGATCGAGACCCGGAAGCCGTCGGCGCGCAGCCGGGCGGCGATCGGCTCGTACGCGATCGAGATGCCGATCAGTCCCCCGACGACGATGACGGGGTTGGCGCTGGCGGCGACGATGGTCGTGGTGGCGGCGCTGGTGGCGGCGCTGGTGGCGGCCGCGGGTGCGGTGGAGGCGGTGGCCGCGGCGGGGTGGTTCGGGGCGGCCGTCGCGGCGGTGGCCGGGACGAGCAGGGTGGCGACGGCGGTGGCTGTCGTGGCGGCGGCGAGGATCGTTCGGAGCAGCATGGCTGCACCTCCGGCGGGGAGGTACCCGGGGAGCCGGGACGGCGGGTGGGGGATCCGATCGATCGGTGGGACGATGATGCGCGTCACAATTCACGTTCGTCAATGACTAGTTACACGCCGGTAACCCGTTGTCGTGCCGGGGGCGCAAAGCGGCAATCCGCACGATTCGGTTCCACAAGGGACGATGTCTGCCCGCGCGTACGTAACGGCGCGACCCTGGCCCGGAGAGTCCTGGTCTTGGCAGGCGCGGGTGGAGCCGACCACCGCACGTCTGGCCGGACGGCATCAACATCAACCGGCTCGACGACGACCAGTGCCGGCTCACCGACCCGTGATCCACCACCTACGATCGTCTGCGTGGCAACCGCCCTCGTGCTCATCGACCTGATGCCCCGGATCATCGCGCTCGACGTCGCCCCGTACCGCGGCGACGAGGTCCTCGACCGCTGCCGCCGGCTCGCCACCGTCTTCCGGGCGCAGGGTTGGCCGGTGGTACAGGTCCGGGTCGAACGACCGGGCGTGGCCGAGCAGCCGCCGGGCAGCGACTTCGCCGAGGACCTGGTCGAGCCGGGCGACATCGTCGTCGTCAAGCGCACCATCGGCGCGTTCCACGGCACCGACCTGCACGAGCAGTTGCAGCGTCGCGGGGTGGACACCCTGGTACTGGCGGGGCTGGTGACCACCATGGGCGTCGAGTCGACCGCCCGGGCGGCCAGCGACCACGGGTACGAGCTGGAGTTCGTCGCCGACGCCATGTCCGGCCTCACCGCAGGCGAGCACGAGTTCACCGTCGAACGAATCTTCCCCCGCTTCGGCGCGGTCCGCTTCGCCGACGACTACCGCTGACTTCGCTACCCTGCCGAGATGGCCGAGACCATTGACGACAGTCCCGTCGGGTGGGTCGCCAGCCACGTGCGGCGATACCTGGAGACCGACGGCGCCGACGGCGGGAAATACCACGGCTACGACGCCCTGCTGCTCACCACCCGGGGCCGCCGGTCGGGCAAGCTCCGGCGTACCGCGCTGATCTACGGCCGGGACGGTGACCGGTACCTGCTGGCCGCCTCCAACGGTGGCGCGGCGCGCCACCCGAGCTGGTATCTGAACCTGTGCGACCACCCGGAGGTGGAGGTCCAGGTCGGCGCGGAGCGGTTCCCGGCCCGGGCGCGGACCGCCACGGCGCAGGAGCGGGCCCGGCTGTGGGAGGCGATGACGGCGGTCTTCCCGACGTACGCCCGCTACCAGCGGCAGACCGACCGCGAGATCCCCGTCGTCATCGTCGAACCCGCTCAGTCCGTCGATGACGCGGAGTAACGCCCTCGGGGAAGGGCCTCGCCCCGGATGCGTTCCCACCGTCGCCCTGCCGGCGATCATTGGCGTTGATTCCGACGAGGCAGACCCGGTTGAGCACAAGGACCAGGACGTGCGGAACCGTCATCAGGGCCGGCTGCGTCGGGCCTTGTCGCTGCCGTCGCTCAGATCATCGCCCGCAGGGCGCGGCTTGGGGGCGATGAGCCGCGATACCTGCGCCCGGAGTCTCTGGTCGGTGGGTGGGATGACCTGGTAGCCCAGCCGCTTCAGTTCGGTCTCGGCCGTGCCCGTGTTGCGGCGGACGACAGCGGCGATCTGCTTGATCCGGTAGTCACGGCGGGTCTTCTCCAAGGTCTCACGCCAGCTGGCTTTGGGCTTGACCAGTCCTTCGACGATCAGGCATTCGAGCAGGTCCTCCAGGGCTGGCCGGAAGCGGCGACCGCCGACCGGAAGATGAATCTTGGACAGACCGTTGGTCTCTTTACGGCCCAGTTCAGCGAGGAGCTTCTCCAAGGTCGGATGAGCGGCGCAGACCTGGATGTGCGCCTCGCTGTAGCGGTCCTTGTCGCGCTGGAAGTCGTAGTGCAGGAGGAGATCGCACGGATCGTCACCGACCAGCAGGCCGCAGAAAGATGCCTCCACGGTCAGGAACTTGCTCTCGGCCCGGTCCAACGTCAGCAGGCATTGCACGTCCAACCAGACGCCCGTGCGTCCCACGGTCCGCATCCGGACCGGCTGTGACGTCAGCGGACCGAGCTGAGTGCCGACGACCGCCTGCTCTGCCGTGATCCTGGCGACCACCCGCGCGTTGTCGCAAACCGTCTTGTTCAGTAGCGCCTGCATGGTGTCAGCGAACTCGCGAGCCTGCGGCCCGAGCCCGCTACGGCTGCGTGTTGCCAATGGACATCCACAACTTCTGAGCCTCAAGAGAGCTGAAGTCGCGACGGCGGGCCATCTCGGCGAGTTGCTGATAAGTGAGGTGCAGCTTGTCGAGCGCGCGGCGAGCAGCTTCCTGCCATTCGGCCTGGCTCATCTCGATGACAACCGGTCCGGGCACCTGTGACGGCGCGGTCGTCATGATGAGCCTCCTCGAGCTGCGCACAGAACCTGCTGGACGCCCTCATGCTAGCCACAGGAGCGTCGATCTTCTACCCCACGTGACGACGAATTAGCTCAAGGTGACGAGCGATTGCGCGATCACTCGTGGAGCATCCGCGTCAAACCGCTCGGGGTCGACCAGCACGTCGACGGCGACGCCCGGCTCAACGAGCCAGAACGCCTCGGCGCCATCACTGAGACCTTCCCTATCGCCTTGGCGGAACCCGGTCAGCGTCCAGTCCGCCGGATCGTGCTCGTGGTACTCGGCGAGGAAGTCGCGGAGGTCCGCGAGCGTCGCCAGCCGTCCTCCCCGGAGTACATGCACCCGCACGTCGACCCGGTAGCCGCCCTCGACCTGACGCTCCCAGACCCGGGTGGCGAACCGGACGTCCTCCCACTCGGTGGCGAAGTCCGAGACCATCTCTCCGACGCCGGACGGCAGATACCCGATCCGGAACCCGTCCAGGTCGCCCCCGTCCGGGCCGGAGGCGCGAGGCCCGGCTGTCATCCCGCCGCTTCGATCGCCGCCTGCACCTTGTCCAGGTAGTTGAACCACCACTCCCCCTCGGCCTTGGGCTTCGCAGACAGCAGATGTGCGGCCACCACGAAGGCGAACACCACAACGGACTAAGCTGGCAGCTCGTCGACCAAGCGCCGGCCAGCACGGTGGCTGGCTCCTCGCGCCGCCAGCACCATACTCAGTTTCCCAAGGCCTGAACCTTGGCGATCGTCTCCTGGATGTGCTGCCTGGCGGGCTCGCCACCCTGGGCGGCCTGCCCCAGCGCCTGCCGGTAGGCGTCGATCACGCCGATCAGCGGGCCGGCGGCCACGCCCTCCAGCGCGCCCGCGACCAGCGCGCGCGCCTCGGCCGCGTCCTGCTCGGCGGACGCGGTCTTGGCCTTCGCCTCGTCCAGCTTCTGGGTTGCCGCCGCCAGCCTCGCGATGATCTGCGCTGCGCTCACGCGCCCTCCCCCAGGTCGCCCCCGCACCGATCGGCCACGCCAGCGCACCGGCGTCGGCCACAAGGGAGCGTACGAGATCCGCCCACCCACCGCGACCGACCAATGACGCGGGAGCTGTCAGCTCCGCTCGGCGACGAACACGCCGACCCCGCCGACCCCCTCGACCAGACCCTCGATCTTGAGGGCATTGATCGCCTGGCGCACGACGATGGCAGACACGCCGTGCAGGCGACAGAGTTCTGAGGTGGACGGCAACTTGTCGCCCGGCGCGAGTTCTCCGGATTGGATCCGAGCGCGGATGCCGTCGGCGATCTGCGCCCACTTGGCTTTGGCGGGCATTGGATTCTCCCAGGTCTGCACCGCCATTTGATCACGCGCGACTTTGTATAGCAAGCAATGTGCAGTCAGTGCTTGCGCGTGCATGACCTGTTATATACGCTCTCTTTCGGCCGGCTTCCCCAGGTCTGCAAACCCGGAGCTGGTCTTTCCCCACCGCACAGAGCGCCCGGCTGGCCGAATTCCCCTCGGCTGGCCGGGCGTGCCGGGGGCTGCCCGCACGCGGCTCCCGCACCGACACACACAACCGGGCACCACAAACCAGGACTCAGGGAGACCGACCCGACGGGAGACCGGCCCGTGGACCACGAACCCGACCAGTACGACTTCGTCTCCGCGCAGGACGTGGAGGACGCCGACGACGTGCACTTCGCCCATCCCCCGCGCCCGGTCACCCGGTGGCTCTGCGACTGCGGCGAGGACTACCCCTGCCCCGACGTCCGCTTCGCCCTCCTGGTCAGGCACGCCCGGGTCAGGGCCGCGCGGGCGAGGGGCACCGGCGACGGGCCGGCAGGATGAACGGCGCCGCCTACCGGGCATACGCCGGGCAGCAGGTCGCCGAGGCGCGCCGGACGATCGGCGCGCACGGCATCGACGCGTACACGGGCATCTGCCGGAGCTGCGGGCGGCCCGGGCCGTGCGACGAACAGCGGGCCGCGCGGACCCGGCTCGTCCACTATCTCGAGCCGGCCGAGGAGCTGCACGCCGATCGGCCGCCGTGAGAGGACGCGGATCGCGGCCGGGACGCGGGGTCTGCTCAGCGCAGGAAGCGGACGAACAACAGGCTGGCGCAGTACGCCGTGGGCACCAGGGCGACGCAGATGACGAAGCCGAGCGGGACGAACCGGGGCGGCTCCACGGTGGCCAGGGCGGGCCGGCCCCAGCGCCCGAGAATCAGCCAGCCGGCGGCGAACGAGAGCACCGGCAGCCCGGCGCAGACCCAGGCGCCCAGGGTGAAGCCGCTGACCAGCCCGACACCGGAGGCGAGCACCAGCACCAGCATGAGCAGCACGCCGGCGGCCGCGCACGCCACGTAGACGGCGACCGCCCGGGCCGTCGGCGACCAGGTGGGCAGCAACTCGGGCCGGTGGGCCAACGCCTCGGTCGCCTGGGTGTGCCGGTCGGCCTCGTCGACCAGGCGGCGGGTCTCCTCCAGCACCACCGCCGGGTCGGCTTCCGGGTCCCCGGCAGCCACCTCGCCCGCGTCGGGCGGCACCGCGGCGGGGCCGGCCGGGCCGGAGACGGGCGGGGCGCCGATCGCCTGGCCGAGCTGGTCGAGGCGCCGTCCCTGGGCGGCGAGCCGGTGGCCGAGCTGGTCGGCGGCCGCGTGCATCCGCCGCCGGCGCTCCGCCTCGGCGCCGGCGCCCCGCTCCCCCTCGCGTACCTGGGTGGAGAGCTGGCGCACCGCGGCGGCGTACTCGTCGAAGGTGGACACTCAGCGCTCCCCCTCCTCGGGCCGGTGGCCCGGCCGGGTGAACGGTACGATCAGCGCGGTCCGCTGCGCGTGCCGGTCCACCAGCAGCGCCCGATCGGCGCGCGGGACGTAGGCGAGGTCGGTCACCCCGAGGTGCAGGCCGAGGTCGCCGGCGGGCACGTTCAGCGCCACCAGGCAGGCGACGTCGTCCCGGTTCTGCGACCCGCCGAGGTCGTCGGCGAGCCGGCGCAGCCCCCGCCACCAGCCGAGCAGGTGCACGCCGTGGCCGGGCCCCTGGCGCAGCAGCGCGCGCAGGTCGTCGTGGCCGGAGCGGTAGCTGCCCGGGTCGGTCCGGGCCAGGGTGGCCGCCGCCGCGTCCATCCCGAAGACCACCAGGTACGTCCGGCCGCGCTCCCCCGGGTCGGCGGTCAGCTCGCCGATCCGCTGCCGCAGGCCGGCCGCGTCGACCTGGGTGACCGGGTGCCCGGCGGCCTTGATCCCGGCCGCGGTGTCGTCGGCCAGTTCATCGGCGGCCTCGACCAGCGGCGCCAACACGAACTCCGCCTCGCCCGGCGCGTGCTGGCGGGCCAGGCTCAGCGCGGCGGCGTGCAGCACGTGGGCGCCCGTCACCGAGGTGCCCACCGCCGCCAGGTGCCGACCGGGGGTGGCGTCCAGGGCGAACCGGGCGGGAGTGCCGTCCACGTCGACCGTCCGGCCGATCAGCGCCGACGGACGCCGGTTACCGGGGCGCAGGGCGGCGCCGGCCGGATCGTCCTCCAGGTGCGCGGGCGCGGACCCCCGGAAGACCGTGGGGGGCGGCGAGCCCTCCGGCCGCGCGTCCCACAGCTCGTAGCGCAGCTCGGCGATCTGCCGGGCGTCGGCGTGCGCGTCGGGGAACCGGACCAGGGTGTCCGCGCCGGCCGCGCCGGCGGCGGTGTTGATCACGGCGGAGCCGACCGCCGTGGCCGCGGCGACGTCCCCGCGCGGGCCGAGCACGGCCGCGCCGCCGGGCAGCGCCACCCGGAGCGCGAACTGCCCGAACAGCGACTCGGCGCGGCCGTAGAGGGCCTCGACACCGGTGGCGCTCTGGCTGGCCAGCACCAGGTGCACGCCGTACGAGCGGCCCTTGCGGGCCAGCTCCTCCAGCAGGTCGACGGCCTCCCGGGCCAACCGGTCGTTGTCGGCGAGCAGCACCTGGAACTCGTCCACCACGGCCACGATCCGGGGCGCCGCCTCCTGCGCCGGCAGGTCGGCGAGCTTGCTCACGCCGTGCCGTTTCAGCAGGTCGGCCCGGCGGCCCAGCTCCCGGCGCAGCTCGCGGAGCACGGCCAGGCCGTACTCGCGGTCGGACTCGACGCCGACCGCGCGGGCGTGCGGCAGGAAGGACGGGTCCCGTTCGGTGGGCACGAACTCGGTGAAGCTGACGCCCACCTTGAAGTCCAGCAGGTAGAGCCGCAGCTCGGCCGGGGAGTAGCGGGCGGCGAGGCCGTAGAGCACGTCGACCAGGAAGACCGTCTTGCCGGCGCCGGTGCGCCCGCCCACCAGCCAGTGCGGGGTGGCGTCGTCGAACGCCAGGGTGACCGGGTCCCGGCCGGCCCGGCCGACCACGGTGCGCAGCCCGGTCCGCGCGGACTCCGTCCAGCGCCGTTCGGGCAGCAGGTCCGCGACGTGCAGGGCCTCCTCGCGCCGCACGGCCGCGCCCAGCCGCGCGGCGAGCGATCGTACGGCCGCCGCCGGCGGATCGCCGTCGAGCAGCACCGGTACGGCCAGCCCGGTGCCGTCGGCGCTGAACGGCTGCCCGGGCGGGTCGCCGACCCAGGCGTACCGCTCGTCCAGCCGCAGCGCGGTGGTGGCGCCCAGCGGGGCCGGCGCCGGCCCGGGCAACGCGGCCGGGTGGCCGGCGAGCAGGACGCAGACCGCGGCGGCCGACCCGGCATGGGTGAGCGCGGCGAGCCGGGCGAGCTGGCGCGGGCCGGGCGCGGAGGCGGCCACCACCACCAGCAGCTCGTGGTCGTCCCGGTCGGCCTGCTGCGCGCCCCGGGCATGCGCCTCCGCCGCGTCGAGCAGCGCGTCGATCTCGGCCTCGGTGACGGCGGGCGCGCCGAGCACCCCGGCCTCGCGCAGCGGCCGCAACGGCAGGAAGGTGGCGCCCAGCGCGGTCGGATCGACGCCGACCACCCGGACCGCGCCCGGCGCGGCGGTGGCCAGCAGCCGCAGCACCAGCACCCGCAGCAGCACCGCCACCCGGGGGTCGCGGGCGTCGGCGTTGACCGCGAGGTGCCCGCCGGCGCCGAGCGGCAGCAGCAGCGGGAAGCGACCGTCGGCGGTGGACGCCTCACCGATCCGCACCGGCGCGGGCGCGCCGGCCGACGCGGTGGGCGCGCCCACGCCGCTCGTCGGGGCGGCGAGGTCGTCGGCGAGCCGGGCCAGCCGGGCGACGAGGTCGACGGTGCGCTCCGGTACGGGGTGCCCGGCCAGCCGGTCGAGCAGCTCCCGGGCCCGCGCCCACTGGTCCCGGACCTGCCGGTGGACCGTGACCGCCTGCCCGTACGCCGACGCGAGCCTGCCCACCCTCTGCTCCCCACCGACGTCCGCCTGGTCGAGGGAACCCTAACGGAGCCACGCCCCCGGCGCACGAGGCCATCGGCGGGCACCGTTGGCCCGATGTTCACCTGCCGGCCGTCGGGCCGGCCGGACGGTGTTCCGCCGGCCCGGCTTGCCTGACCGCGGACGACAACGACGACCATCTGGAAGGTGACCCCGTGACCTCCTCCCCCATTTCCCGCCGCAACCTGCTCCGTCGCGGCGCGGCCGGCGGCCTCGGCATCGTGGTGGCCGGCAACCTGGAGGCGATCGCCGGGCCGGCCGCGGCCCGCGCCGCCTGCCGTCCGGCCGTCGGCTACGGCGAGCTGGTGCCGGACCCGGCCGGCCTGCTGGCGCTGCCGCCCGGCTTCTCGTACACGATCGTGGCGCAGGCCGGGGTGACCCTGCTGGAGACCGGCCAGCCCACCCCCAGCGACGCGGACGGCACCGGTTGCTTCCGCTCCCCCACCGGCTCCGTGCTGGTCAACAACCACGAGATCGGCGGCAGCGAGCCGTACGGCGTGCCCGCGATGGCCGGCCTCACCTACGACCCCGGCGCCCGGGGCGGCACCACCACCATCGAGGTGGACGGCGAGGGCCGGCGGCTGCGCGAGTACGTCAGCGTGGCCGGCACCCACAACAACTGCGCCGGCGGCATCACCCCGTGGGGCACCTGGCTGACCTGCGAGGAGACCGAGCAGCGGGCCGATGGCAAGTACCTCAAGGACCACGGGTACGTCTTCGAGGTGGACCCGCACGACCGGGAGCAGAACCTCCACCCGGTGCCGCTGACGTTCCTTGGCCGGTACGCGCACGAGGCGGTGGCGGTCGACCCGTACACCCACTCGATCTTCCTCACCGAGGACGCGGGCGGCCCGAACGGCCTGTACTTCCGGTGGACCCCGCCCAGGGACTTCCGGGGTGGCAAGGGTGCGCTGCGCGCCCTGGCACTGCGCCCGGACGGCGACACCGCCGGTGAGCTGCAGGCGATGAACTGCTTCCAGGGCAGCCGGCACGTCGCCGACCTCTCCGAGGCCACCACCCCGGGCACCCGCTACACGGTGGAGTGGGTGGACGTGCCGGACCGGGACGCGAGGACCGTCTCGGTGCGCAGGCAGTTCACCGACGAGCAGGTGACCCGCAGCCGCAAGCTGGAGGGCGCCTGGTGGGCTGACGGCGGCGCCTACTTCGTGGCCAGCTTCGCCCGGCACGACGACGGCAGCGTCAACGAGCACGACGGTCAGGTCTGGTTCTACGACCCGCGCTCGGAGACGGTCACGCTGAAGACCATCTTCGGGGTGAACCCGGACCCGGCGCAGGAGGGCGGGTACGACGGCCCGGACAACATCACCGTCTCGCCGTACGGCGGGGTGATCCTGGCCGAGGACGGCGAGGGCCTGTCCCACCTGGTCGGGGTGACCGCGCAGGGCAAGGCGTACCCGTTGGCCCGCAACGAGCTCAACGACAGCGAGTTCACCGGCCCGACGTTCAGCGCGGACGGGAGGATCCTCTTCGCCAACATCCAGTCCCCCGGTTACGTCTTCGCGATCACCGGGCCGTGGGGTCGGCCGAGCGACGCGGACCCGTCCGCCGACCGGTCCTGAGCTCCGCGGTCAGCGCCGGCAGGTCGCCGTACCGGTAGGTGGTACGCCTCGATGACGCCGGTGACGTCGCGGATCCACGGGTCGGCGGCGCCGACCGCACCGGCCGGGCGTCCGCTCCACCGGCACGGGGAGCGGGCGCCCGGCCGCCGGCGTCACGCCCGGCCTGCCGGCACCGGGGCGGGCACCCGGGCGGCGGCGGCGAGGGCGCGGCGCGCCGTCGAGGGCGGACGGTGGGATCGAACGCTACGAAGCTGATGTCGTGGCCGGATCGGCCGGGCTCGTCGGCGCGACGGGCGCGGTCGCCGCCTCGATCGCCCGGATGTGCCGGTACGCGAACCAGAGCGGCGGGAAGGCGCCGACGGCGAACGACAGGTCGACCACCGTCCAGAACCACGGGATGTCCCGGATCGGGCCGCAGATCAGCGCCAGCGGCACGATCCCGGCGCAAGCGATCATGCCGAGCTGGACCACCCAGACGTTGCGCACCGGGTCGCGCAGCGGCCCCCAGAACGCCACCGCGAGGACCAGGTGGGCGAAGGCGAGCCAGTCGGTGCCGTACAGCAGGAACGGATAGCGGTCACCCGTCTCGACCAGTCCGGTGTGGACCCGCTCGATCCAGCCGACCAGCGCGGGCAGCTGGTCCGCGAGCGGGTCGAGCGCCCGCAGCAACCAGCGCACCTCGATCTCCAGCGGGAACGCGGTCACCCCGCTGAGGAAGAGACCCACCACGACGACCCACAGCCACCGGCGCGTCCGCCGCAGGCGCTCCTCGATCTCCATACCGGCAGCGTAACGATGATCTTCATGGCCCGGGCCCCGGAAATGTCCCACCCGGACCCGAAGATCATGTCTTCGCAGCACGCCGTAGCGTCCGGCCCGATCCGTACCGGTCAGCCGGGAGCGTCGGCGTGCGCGGGCCGCGCGGTCGTGGACCGCGCGGGACGGGCGGAGCCGCCCGACGGCCGGACCGGTGCCGGCCGCGGGCCGGGCACCGCGCCCGCCACCAGTCGGGTGGTCCCCGCCAGGACCGGGCCGGGCCGCACCGCCCGGGCCAGGGTCCACGCCGGTCGGACCACCCGGGTGGCCGTCGAAGCGACCCGGAGGACGGGACGGCGCACCACCGGCGCGGCGAGCACCAGGCTCACCCGACGGCGCAGCCGCCGGTCCCGCAGCCGGTCGAGCGCCACCCCGGCGGCCACCGTGGCGACCGCCGCGGTCGCGCCGGCCAGCACCAGGGTCTGCCGCGGTCCGACGTGTTCGGAGAGCCAGCCCAGCAGGGGCGCGCCGACCGCCGCGGAGACCGAACCGGTCACCGCCAGCGCGGCCAGCACCCGGCCGCGCATCGCGTAGTCGGTGTCCAGCTGGGCGCGGGCGCCGACCGTGGTGTCGATGAGCACGGCCGCGGCGGCGACCGGAAGGATCACCGCGGCGAAGCTCAGCGTGCCCGGGGCCAGGCCGGCGACGATCTGCAGGCCGCTGGCGAGCAGGCCGGCGCCGACCAGGATGCCGTAGCCCAGCTCCCGCCGGCGGGCCGCGACGAGCGCCCCGAGCACGGTGCCGACGGCGAAGACCGTGGAGAGGAAGCCGTAGCCGGACGCGCCGCCGCCCAGCGGGCCGTCGCTCATCGCGGCCATGGTGACCTGGTAGTTGCGGCCGAGGCTGCCGAGCACGAAGGACAGGGCCAGCGCGACGAGCACCACCGGTTGGCGGAGCAGGTAGCGGAAGCCGGCCCGGATGCCGCCGTCCGCCGGCGCCGCGTCGGCCGCCGGCTCGTCCGCGGGCCGCTCCCCCTGGCGTACGGCGAACAGGGCCGCCACCACCGCGACGAAGCTGGCGGCGTTGACGGCGAAGAGCAGCGCGGGGCCGACGGCGGCGACCACGACGGCGCCGGCGCTCATGCCGAGGATGCGGCCGGCGGAGTTGGTGAGCGAGCCGAGGGCGAGGGCGTTGCCGAGGCTCTCCCGGGGCACCAGCGTGGAGCACCAGCGGCCCATCACCGGGCCCTCGATCGCCGACACCGCCCCGGTGGCCAGCGAGATCGCGTAGATCGCCGGCAGGCCACCCGCGCCGGTGACCGCGACCACCGCCAGCCCCGCCGCCAGGGCGGCGTGGGCGGCCTGTGCGGCGATCAGCAGCGGCTTGGCCGGCACCCGGTCGGCCAGCGCGCCGCCCCAGACGCTGAGCAGCAGCGTCGGGACGGCCTGGAGCAGGACCGCGAAGCCCATCGACGTCGCCGATCCGGTCTCGGCCAGCACGTACCAGTTGACCCCGAGGACCTGCATCCAGGTCCCGATAACGGACACGAATCCGGCACCGGCCCAGATCCGGTAGTTCCGGTGCCGCAGCGCGGCGAAGGTGGTGGCCAGGGCCACGACGGATCCCCCCGTGGGAACGACGACGACAAGACGAAGCCGAACCGCGGGCGGTTCGGCAGCCGCCAAGTCTGGCGTCGATCAAACCCGGGCGCCCGTGTTCGTGAGGCGACTCACCGTGATCGGGCTGCGAACCCGACAGCGGGTACGGGCGGGACGGGCGGTGCGTCGACGGGACGCACCGCCCGTACGGTCAGCGGGCCGCGAGCGGCTGCCGGGCCGGGTCCACCGGAGCCGGGAGCGTCCCCACCCCATCCAGGTACGCGTGGATCGCGGCGGCCGCGGCCCGTCCCTCGGCGATCGCCCAGACGATCAACGAGGCGCCCCGGTGCATGTCGCCGGCGACGAAGACCCCGTCGGCGCCGGTCTGCCAGTCCGGCCGGGTGTCGACCGCGCCGCGGGCGTTGCGGGTGACCCCGAACTGCGCCAGCAGCGGCTGCTCCTCGGTGCCCTCGAAGCCGATGGCCAGCAGCACCAGGTCGGCCGGGAGCTCCCGCTCGGAGCCGGGCAGCACCGTGACGCTCCGCCGGCCGTCCCGCTTCTCCACGGTCACCTCGGCGATCCGGACCGCGCGGACCTGGCCGGTCCCGTCGTCGACGAACTCCTGCACCGCGACGGCGAAGACCCGGTCGCCGCCCTCCTCGTGGGCCGGGTAGTTGCGCAGCACCCACGGCCAGGTCGGCCACGGGTCGCGGGCGGCGTCCCGGTCGTGCGGGGGCTCCGGGTAGAGGTCGAGCTGGTGCACACCGGCCGCGCCCTGCCGGTGGGCCACGCCCAGGCAGTCCGCGGCGGTGTCGCCGCCACCGATGATCACCACGTGCCGGCCGGCCGCGTCGATCGGGGTGCCGTCCGGGAGGACGGCGAGGGCCGGCCGGCCGTCGGCGGCGGCGGCGGCGACCACCCGGTTGGCGGCGACCAGGTGGGTCATCGCCTGGTGCACGCCGCGCAGCGGCCGGCCCGGGGTCTCCAGGGTGTCCCTCCCCTGCAGGGCGCCGCAGGCCAGCAGCACGGCGTCGTGCTCGGCCCGCAACTGTTCGGCGGTGACGTCCACGCCGACGGTCACGCCGGTGCGGAACTGGACGCCCTCGGCGGCGAGCTGGGCCAGCCGCCGGTCGATGTGCTGCTTCTCCAGCTTGAAGTCCGGGATGCCGTACCGGAGCAGGCCGCCGAGCGCGTCGTCGCGCTCGTACACCGTGACGGCGTGACCGGCACGGGCCAGCTGCTGCGCGGCGGCCAGGCCGGCGGGCCCGGAGCCGACCACGGCGACCGACCGGCCGGTCGGCGCCGGCACCGGCCGGGGTCTGAGCCCGCCCCGGGCCACCGCCGCGTCGGCGATCTCCACCTCGACCTGCTTGATGGTGACCGACTGTCCGCCGCCGATGCCGAGCACGCAGGCGGCCTCGCAGGGCGCCGGGCAGAGCCGGCCGGTGAACTCCGGGAAGTTGTTGGTGGCGTGCAGCGACTCCACCGCGGCGTCCCAGTTGCCGGTGCGGACCAGGTCGTTCCAGTCCGGGATGCGGTTGCCCAGCGGGCAGCCGTCGTGGCAGAACGGGATGCCGCAGTCCATGCAGCGGGTGGCCTGCTCGCGGATCAGCCACTCCCCGGCGGGCGGGTAGACCTCGCGCCAGTCGGTGATCCGCACCGGCACCGGGCGGCGCGCCGGCAGCCGCCGGTTGTAGCGCAGGAAACCGTTCGGGTCAGGCACGGGCCACCTCCTGGGCGGCCGCCCGCGGGGCGGGCGGCGCCGGCATCGCCGGCTGAGCGGGCGCGGTCAGCGCAGACATGACCGCGTCGTCGACGTCGCGGCCGGCGGCTTCGGCGGCCCGCATGATCTCCACCACCCGGCGGTAGTCCCGGGGCACCACCGCGGTGAACTCCTCCACCGCCTCCGACCAGCGCTTGAGCAGCTCCGAGCCGACCCCGGAGTCGGTCTCGGCGACGTGCCGCTGCACCAGCTCGTGCAGCAGCTCGCGCTCCTCGTCGCGCAGCGGCGCCAGGTCGACCAGCTCGGCGTTGACCCGGTCGCGGTCCAGCCGCCACACGTACGCCGTGCCGCCAGACATGCCGGCGGCGAAGTTGCGACCGGTCTCGCCGAGCACCACCACGGTGCCGCCGGTCATGTACTCGCAGCCGTGGTCGCCGACGCCCTCCACGACGGCCACCGCGCCGGAGTTGCGCACCGCGAACCGCTCCCCCACCCGGCCGCGCAGGAACAGCTCGCCGCTGGTGGCCCCGTACAGGATGGTGTTGCCGGCGATGATCTGATCCTCGGCCCGCTGACCCGGCTCCGCCTCGCCGTCGACGAACGGCGCGGCGGCGTCCGGGCGGACGATGATCCGCCCGCCGGACAGCCCCTTGCCCACGTAGTCGTTGGCGTCGCCGTGCAGCCGCAGGGTGACCCCGCGCGGCAGGAACGCGCCGAAGGACTGCCCGGCGGTGCCGTGCAGCGCGAACTCGACGGTGTCGTCGGGCAGTCCGGCACCGCCGAAGCGACGGGTCACCTCGCCGCCGAGCATCGCGCCGATGCTGCGGTGCTCGTTGCGCACCGCCACCTCCACCCGGACCGGGCTGCCGTCGCGTAGCGCCGGCTGGGCCAGGGCGATCAGCTCGTTGTCCAGGGCCGCCGCCAGGCCGTGGTCCTGGGCCCGCACGCCGCGCCGGGCAGCGCCCGCGGGCAGCTCCGGCAGGTGCAGTACGCGCCCGAGGTCGAGCCCGTGCGCCTTCCAGTGGTCGACCGCCGGGGCGACGTCGAGCAGCTCGGCGTGCCCGATCGCCTCGTCGATGCTGCGGAAGCCCAGCTCGGCGAGGTAACCGCGGACCTCCTCGGCGAGGAAGAGGAAGAAGTTCTCCACGAACTCCGGCCTGCCGGTGAAGCGCTCGCGCAGCACCGGGTTCTGGGTGGCGATGCCCACCGGGCAGGTGTCCAGGTGGCAGACCCGCATCATCACACAGCCCTCGACGATCAGCGGGGCGGTGGCGAAGCCGAACTCCTCGGCGCCGAGCAGCGCCGCGACCAGCACGTCCCGGCCGGTCTTGAGCTGGCCGTCGACCTGCACGATGACCCGGTCGCGCAGCTTGTTGAGCAGCAGCGTCTGCTGCGCCTCGGCCAGGCCCAGCTCCCAGGGGGTGCCGGCGTGCTTGAGCGAGTTGAGCGGGGACGCGCCGGTGCCGCCGTCGTGGCCGGAGATCAGGATGACGTCGGCCTTGAGCTTGGCCACGCCGGCCGCGACGGTGCCCACGCCGACCTCGCTGACCAGCTTGACGTGCACCCGGGCGGCCGGGTTGACGCACTTGAGGTCGTGCACCAGCTGGGCGAGGTCCTCGATGGAGTAGATGTCGTGGTGCGGCGGCGGGGAGATCAGGCCGACGCCGGGGGTGGCGTGCCGGGTCCGGGCGATCCACGGCCAGACCTTGTTGCCGGGCAGCTGGCCGCCCTCGCCGGGCTTGGCGCCCTGGGCCATCTTGATCTGCAGGTCGCTGGCGTTGACCAGGTATTCGCTGGTCACGCCGAACCGGCCGCTGGCGATCTGCTTGACCGCGGAGCGGCGGGCCGGGTCGCGCAGCCGCTCGACGTCCTCGCCGCCCTCGCCGGTGTTGGACTTGCCGCCGAGGCGGTTCATCGCGATGGCGAGGGTCTCGTGCGCCTCCGCCGAGATCGACCCGTACGACATGGCGCCGGTGGCGAACCGCTTGACGATCTCGCTGGCCGGCTCGACCTCGTCCAGTGGCACCGGCGGGCGTACCCCGGTGCGCAGGGTGAACAGGCCGCGCAGCGAGCCGGCCTGCGCGGCCAGGTCGTCGACCTTGGCGGTGTACTGCCGGAAGACGTCGTACTGCCGGCTGCGGGTGGCGTGCTGGAGCAGGAAGACCGTCTCCGGGTTGAACAGGTGCAGCTCGCCCTCGCGGCGCCACTGGTACTCGCCGCCGACCTCGAGCCGGTCGGACGCTGCGGCGCCGGGCGCCGGCCAGGCCAGCGCGTGCCGGGCGACCACCTCGGCGTGGACCTCGTTCAGCCCGATGCCGCTGATGGTGCTCGGGGTGCCCCGGAAATAGCGCTCGACCAGCCGGGTGTCCAGGCCGACCGCCTCGAAGACCTGCGCGCCGCAGTACGACGACACGGTCGAGATGCCCATCTTGGACATGATCTTGAGGACGCCCTTGCCGAGCGCCTTGACGTAGTTGCGCACCGCCGTGGCCGGGTCGACGCCGACCAGCGCGCCGGTGGAGATCATGTCCTCGACCGATTCGAAGGCCAGGTACGGGTTGACCGCCGCGGCGCCGTACCCGATCAGCACGGCCGCGTGGTGCACCTCCCGGCAGTCGCCGGACTCCACGATCAGCGCCACCTGGGTACGGGTCTGCTCCCGCACCAGGTGCTGGTGCACCGCCGCGGTGAGCAGCAGCGACGGGATCGGCGCCAGGTCGGCGTTGGAGTCCCGGTCGGAGAGCACCAGGATGCGTACCCCGTCCTCGATCGCCTCGGAGACGTGCCGGCAGATCTCGGTGAGCCGGGCCTTGATGCCGGCGCCGCCGTCGCGGACCCGGTAGAGCCCGGAGACCCGGACCGCCTTGAAGCCGGGCAGGTCGCCGTCCTCGTCGATGGAAAGGATCTTGGCCAGCTCGTCGTTGTCGACCACCGGGTAGGGCAGCACGATCTGCCGACAGCTCGCCGGGCCCGGGTCGAGCAGGTTGCCCTCCGGCCCGATGGTGGTCGCCAGGCTGGTCACCAGCTCCTCCCGGATGGCGTCCAGCGGCGGGTTGGTGACCTGGGCGAAGAGCTGGTGGAAGTAGTCGTAGAGCAGCCGCGGCCGGGTGGACAGCGGCGAGATCGGGGTGTCGGTGCCCATCGAGCCGATCGGCTCGGCGCCGGCCCGGGCCATCGGCGCGAGCAGGATCTTCAGCTCCTCCTCGGTGTAACCGAAGGTCTGCTGGCGGCGGCGGACCGAGTCGTGGGTGTAGACGATGTGCTCCCGCGGCGGCAGGTCGCCCAGGTCGATCATGCCGGCGTGCAGCCAGTCGTCGTACGGCCGCTCGGCGGCCAGCTCGGTCTTGATCTCGTCGTCCGAGACGATCCGGTGGTTGACGGTGTCGACCAGGAACATCTTGCCGGGCTGGAGCCGGCCCTTGGCGACCACGGTGGCCGGGTCGAGGTCGAGCACGCCCGCCTCGCTGCCGAGCACGACGAGGCCGTCGGAGGTGCGCCACCAGCGGCCGGGGCGCAGGCCGTTGCGGTCCAGCACCGCGCCGACGATCTCGCCGTCGGTGAAGGCGACCGAGGCGGGGCCGTCCCACGGCTCCATCAGGCTGGCGTGGAAGCGGTAGAAGGCCCGCTTGTCCGCCCGCATGCCCGGGTCGTTCTCCCAGGCCTCCGGGATCATCATCAGCACCGCGTGCGGCAGGCTCCGGCCGGCCAGGTGCAGCAGCTCCAGGACCTCGTCGAAGTTGGCCGAGTCCGAACCGCCCGGGGTGCAGACCGGGAAGATCCGCCGGATGTTGCCGGGCAGCTCCGGGCTGCGCAGCAGCGCCTCCCGGGCCTGCATCCAGTTCCGGTTGCCGCGGATCGTGTTGATCTCACCGTTGTGCGCGATGAACCGGTACGGGTGGGCCAGCGGCCAGGACGGGAAGGTGTTGGTGGAGAAGCGGGAGTGCACCAGCGCGATGGCGCTGGACACCCGCTCGTCGGTGAGGTCGGGGAAGTACGCCGGAAGCTGGTCGGGGGTGAGCATGCCCTTCCAGGTCATGATCCGCGCCGAGAGCGACGGGAAGTACGCCGGCACGCCGCGCTCGGCGCTCTCCCGCTCGGCCTGCTTGCGGACGCAGAACGCCACCCGGTCCAGCTCGACGCCGGCCAGTGGCGAGCCGGCCGGACCGGCCGGGGTGCCGGTCAGCCGGTGCGCGGACAGGAAGACCTGCCGGATCCGGGGCATCGCGGCGAGGGCGGTCTCGCCCAGCCCGCTCGGATCGGTCGGCACGTCCCGCCAGCCGAGCAGGTCGGCGCCCTCGACCAGGGCGTACTTCTCGACCACCCGGCGGGCCCGGGCCTCGGCGGCGTCGTCGTCGGGGAGGAAGACCAGGCCGGTGGCGTACTGGCCGGCGGGGGGCAGCGGGAAGTCCACCACCGCGCGCAGGAACGCGTCCGGCACCTGGATCATGATGCCGGCGCCGTCACCGGTGTTGTGTTCCGCGCCCCGGGCGCCCCGGTGGTCCAGGCGGCAGAGCGCGCCGAGGCCGCGGGCGACGACCTGGTGGGAGCGCCGGCCGTGCAGATCCGCCACGAAGGCCACGCCGCACGCGTCGTGCTCGTTCGCCGGGTCGTAGAGACCGGCCGCGGACGGGGCCGACTGCGGGCTCAGAGGGTACGGAAAGGCCACCGGGTCTCCTGTCGTCACTCAGGTTGGATCATGGTCGGGACGACGTCGGCCCTTGGCGGTCTATTGAGTCTACGTTAGGGCGACCGGCGCAGGGCCAGTGCAGATTGATCACACCTTCCAGAGTCTGGGACGTGTAGTCTCGCGCGGTGGATCCCCTGCACAAGGACCTCTTCGTCCGGTTGGAACGTTTCTACGACGCGGTCCCCCGGGACGCGGCCCGGGCCGAGGAGCACGGCGGACTCGTCCTCTTCGTCCGGGACGGTGCGGGGTGGCCGTTCTACTCCCGGCCCCGGCTCGACGCCGCCGCGACCCCCTCGCTGGCCGACGTGACCGCCGTCCGGGAGCGGCAGCGGGAGCTGGGCCTGCCGGAGGCCCTCGAGTGGGTGCACGAGACCACCCCCGATCTGCTGGCGACGGCCCGCGCGGCGGGGCTGAGCGTGCTGGAGGCGCCGCTGATGGTGCTCGACCCGGCCAGGCTCCCCGACCCGGCCACCCTCACCGACGTACCGGTGCGGGTGCTGGACCCGGCGGCGGACGGCTTCGCGGCCGACGTGGCCGCCCGGCGCGCGGTCGCCGCGGTCGGCTTCTCCGCGGCCGGCACGGCGCGCGGCGAGGCCGGCCCGGCGCAGCGGGACGACGCGGTCACCGAGCTGGACGTGGCGGCGCTGGACGAGGAGCGGGCCCGGATCGTCGACGGCCGGCGGCTGTCCGTGCTGGCCGGCACAGCCGAGGACGGCGCGCTGGCCAGCGGGATGGCGATGCGGGTCGACGACGTGGCGGAGATCGCCGGGGTGGCCACCCTGCCGGTCGCCCGCCGCCGGGGCCTCGGCGCGGCGGTCACCGCCGCGCTGGCCAGGGAACTGCTCGCCGCCGGCACCGACCTGGTCTTCCTCTCCGCCGGCAGCGAGGAGATCGCCCGCGTCTACCTCCGGGTCGGCTTCCGCCGCATCGGCACCGCCTGCATCGCCGAACCCACCGCCCTCATCTGACCCCCACCCGGCCCACCCCGGTCAGGAGGTTGGGGGGCGCCACTGGGCGGCGGAGGATGCGGCGCTGGAGAGCAGGCGGGGGCTGATCGTGCCGAGGGCGGCGTCGCGGGCGCGCAGGGCCAGCCGGCCCCGGGCCTGCAGGACCGCCGACATCCGGCGGGTCTGCCGGACGACGGTGGCCGCGCGGGGACGGCACAGCCGGTCGTACGCCTGCACCGCGTCGGGCAGCCGGGACTCGCGCAGCAGCGAGGCGAGGGTCGCCGCGTCCTCGAAGGCGAGGCAGGCGCCCTGCCCCAGGTGCGGCGGCATGGCGTGCGCGGCGTCGCCGAGCAGCACCACGCCGCCCGGGCCGGCCGGGAAGCCGTACGCCCGGGGCAGCGGCCGCAGCTCGCGGACCTCCTGCTGCACCAGGTCGGCCGGGTCGGTGGCGTCGAGCAGCTCGCCGATCGGGGCGGGCCAGCCGGCGTACCAGCGCTTGAGCAGGGCGAGCTGGGTCTCCGGCGGCTCCGGACGGGGCGCGCCGGCGGCGGTGGCCACCCAGTAGATGCCGCCCCGGCGGGAGGCGCCGGAGGAGCCGCGCTCACCCAGCGAGGCGGCGACGAAGCGGTAGCCGGCGCCGAGCGTCTCCCCGCCGACGGGTTGGTCGGCGGGTAGCCGGGGCGCCCGGTACCAGGGGATCACCGCCCGGAAGGCCGCACAGCCGGAGCTGACCACCGCCGCCTCGGGGGCGAGCTGCCGGCGTACCGCGCTGTCCGTGCCGTCGGCGGCGATCACCAGGTCGGCCTCGACCAGCTGCCGGCCGACGCCGACCGCGGGCCGTTCGCCAGCGGCGGCCCGGACGGTGTCCACGCACACTCCGGTCCGCAGCTCGACCCGGTCGCCGAGCCCGGCGATCAGCGCGTCGTGCAGGTCCTCCCGGTGCACCACCACCGGCATCCGGTCGGCAGGCGTGGGGCGGGGCTGCACCAGCCAGTGGCCGTCCGGGCGGCGGACCCCGGCGTCGGGCAGCGGGGTGGCGATCGCGTCCAGCCCGGCGCCGAGGCCGAGGGCGTGCAGCGCGCGCACCCCGTTCGGCCAGAGCACCACCGCGGTGGGTTCGGGGCGGACCCGGTCGGCCCGTTCCAGCAGGGTGACCTGCCAGCCCGAGCGGGCCAGCGCGCCGGCCACCGCCAGCCCGCCGAGTCCGGCGCCGACCACCACCGCGGTTCGCATGACGTGGGCCGCTCAGCTGTCCCGGTCGGCGGGGCGACCGCCGGCGGCGCCGGCCCGGTCGTCCCGCTCCGGCCCGTCGCCGTCGCGGACGTCGTCCGCGGCGGCGCCGGTCGTGGTGTCGGTGCCCGCCGTCGTCCCGGTGTCCGCGGTGGTCCCGGCACCGGCGTCGGTCCGGTCCGCGGCCGGCGCCGCGGACTCGTCGCCGGTCGCCGGGGCCGGTTCGGCGGCGGGTTCGTCGGGGACCGCCCCGGTCTCCTGGTACGCCCGGAACTGCTCCTCGCCGACCACCCGGTAGCCCTCGGGGGCGACCGCCCGCGGCCCGTTCTCGGTGCGGGAGAGGTCGACCTGGGAGACGTCGCCGCCGGTGGCCGGGGCGGGGGTGGTCGGCAGCCCCACCGGAATCAGGTATTCCCGCGGGCCCCGGGCCCGCAGGAAGTAGACGAGCGCGCCGAGGAAGACCAGGCCGGCGGTCCAGACGTTGAGCCGGACGCCGAGGATGGTGTTCGCCTCGTCGGTGCGCATCAGCTCGATCCAGAACCGGCCGGCGGTGTAGCCCATCACGTAGAGCGCGAAGGCCCGGCCCCGGCCCAGCTTGAGCCGCCGGTCGAGGAAGAGGACCAGGGCGGCGACGCCGACGTTCCAGAGCGCCTCGTAGAGGAAGGTCGGGTGGTGGAGACCCGGCTCCAGGATGGGCTGGCCGGCGTCGTCGCGCAGCGCGTGCCCGGGGTTGTCCGGGTCCATCCGGTGGATCTCCAGCCCCCAGGGCAGCGTGGTCTGGCCGCCGTAGAGCTCGTTGTTGAACCAGTTGCCGAACCGGCCGATCGCCTGGGCCAGCGGCAGGCCCGGCGCGACGGCGTCGGCCACCACGGTGAACGGGATGCCGAGCTGCCGGGCGGCGATCCAGGCGCCGATCGCGCCACCGGCGACCGCGCCCCAGATGCCGAGGCCGCCCTCGTGGATGAAGAACACCTTGATCGGCTCGCCACCGGTGCCGAAGTACTTCTCCGGCGAGGTGATCACGTGGTAGATCCGGGCGCCGATGATGCCGGCCGGCACCGCCCAGACCGCGATGTCCAGCACCGCGCCCGGGGCCACCCCACGCTGGCGCAACCGCCGCTCGGTGACCCAGCAGGCCACCACGATGCCGACGATGATGCAGAGGGCGTACGCCCGGATCGGCGCCGGCCCGAGCTGCCAGACGGCGGTGGTGGGGCTCGGCAGAGCCGCCTGGGGAGTCATCGAGGCGAGGGTCACGGGTGCACAGGCTACCGTTGCGGACCCCTGTCGCGGCACCCCGGTCCGGCGCGGCTCGCGCGGCGGGTGACTTCTGCCGGGCACGACCGTAGGCTCGGAGGCCATGAGCACGCTCACCTGGGCGGTCGCCGCGGTCGTCACCGATGACGCCGACCGGGTGCTGCTCTGCCGTCAGGGCGGGGCGCCCCGGCGCTGGGGGTTGCCGGGCGGTCGGCTCCGGGTCGGGGAGAGTCCGACCGACGCGGTGACCCGCCGGGTCGCGACGGAGACCGGGTGGGACGTCGACCTGGTGGACCTGGTGGGCCTCTACCGCCTCGCCGACACCGCGCCGTCCCCGGCACCCGCCGGCCGGGCCGGTCCCCTGCCGGACGTGCTCGTGCACGTGTTCCGGGCCCGGGCACGTGCCGCCCGGCCGGCCCGGGATTCCGACGGGAGGTGCCAGCTGTGCTGGCACGACCGGTCCGCCCTGCCCGAGGCGCTCACCCCTACCACCCGCGTGGCGCTCACCGACGCGCTCGCCGGCCGGTCCGGCGTGCTGGCCGTCTGCGGCACCCCGGCCGGTCCCGCCCCGCAGCAGCGCGCGGAGCCCTCCCCCGACCACCCGGCCCCACGCTGACGGCCGGACGCCCGGAGACGGGGGTCAGCGGGTGGGGTTGCGGACGCCCTGGGCCAGGTCGGCGCTGAGGGTACGTAGGGCGGTCAGGCCGGCGGCGGGGTCCGGGGCGTCGAGCAGGCAGCGGACCAGCGCGCTGCCCACGATCACGCCGTCGGCGTACCCGGCGACGGTGGCGGCCTGGGCGCCGGTGCCCACGCCGAGCCCGACGCCGACCGGCAGGTCGGTGACCGCCCGCAGCCGGGAGACCAGCACCGGCGCGGCGTCGGAGGTCTGCGTCCGGGCGCCGGTGACCCCCATGATCGCGGTGGCGTAGACGAAGCCCCGGCAGTGCTCGACGGTCATCTTCAGCCGGGCGTCGGTGGAGGAGGGCGAGACCAGGAAGGTCCGGTCCAGCCCGTGCGCGTCCGACGCGGCGAGCCACTCGTCGGCCTCGTCGGGGATCAGGTCGGGGGTGATCAGGCCGGTGCCGCCGGCGGCGGCGAGATCACGGGCGAATGCGTCCACGCCGTACTGCTCGATCGGGTTCCAGTAGGTCATGGTGACCACCGGCGCGCCGGTGGCCGCGACCGCCTCGACGATGCGCAGCGTGTCCGCGGTGCGGACGCCGCCGGCCAGGGCGATGTCGCTGGCCTTCTGGATCACCGGGCCGTCCATCACCGGGTCGGAGTACGGGATCTCCACCTCGATGACGTCGACGCCGGCCTCGACCATCGCGGTCATCGCGGCGATGCTGCCCTCGACGGTGGGGAAACCGGCCGGCATGCAGCCGACCAGCACGGCCCGCCCGTCGGCCCGGGCCTTGTCGAAGGCGACGCCGATCCGACTCACGCTGTCACTCCTTGTCGAGGATGCCGAAGTACTCGCCGGCGGTGTGCACGTCCTTGTCGCCCCGGCCGGAGAGGTTGACCACGATGACCGGCTCCCGGCCCAGCTCGGCGGCGAGCTGCGGGGCGATCTTCAGCGCCCCGGCGAGCGCGTGCGCGCTCTCGATCGCCGGGATGATCCCCTCGGTCCGGCAGAGCAGCTGGAACGCGGCCATCGCCTCGCGGTCGGTCACCGGCGAGTACGTGGCCCGGCCGATGTCGTGCAGCCAGGCGTGCTCCGGGCCGACGCCGGGGTAGTCCAGGCCCGCCGAGATCGAGTGCGACTCGACCGTCTGGCCGTCTTCGTTCTGCAGGACGTACGTGCGGGTGCCGTGCAGCACGCCGGAGGTGCCGCCGGTGATGCTGGCCGCGTGCCGGCCGGTCTCCACCCCGTCGCCGCCGGCCTCGAAGCCGTACAGCCGCACGTCGGGGTCGCCGACGAAGGCGTGGAAGATGCCGAGCGCGTTGGAGCCACCGCCGACGCAGGCGGCGACCGCGTCCGGCAGCGCGCCGGTGAGGTCGAGGCACTGCTGGCGGGCCTCCTCGCCGATCCCCCGGACGAAGTCCCGGACCATTTCGGGGAACGGGTGCGGGCCGGCGGCGGTGCCGATCAGGTAGTGGGTGTCGTCGACGTTGGCGACCCAGTCCCGCATCGCCTCGTTCATCGCGTCCTTGAGGGTGCGCGAGCCGGTGGTGACCGGGACCACGGTGGCGCCGAGCATCCGCATCCGGGCCACGTTGAGCGCCTGCCGCCCGGTGTCGACCTCGCCCATGTAGACCACGCACTCGAGGTCGAACAGGGCGGCGGCGGTGGCGGTGGCCACGCCGTGCTGACCGGCGCCGGTCTCGGCGATCACCCGGGTCTTGCCCATCCGCTTGGTGAGCAGCGCCTGGCCCAGCACGTTACGCACCTTGTGCGCCCCGGTGTGGTTGAGGTCCTCCCGCTTGAGCAGAACCCGGGCGCCGATCTTGGCCGAGAACCGCTCGGCGGAGTAGAGCAGCGAGGGGGTGCCGGCGTAGTCGCGCAGCAGGGCGTCGAACTCGGCCAGGAAGCCCTCGTCGGTCATCGCCTTGCGGTACGCGGCGTCCAGCTCGTCGAGGGCCGCGACCAGCGCCTCGGGGACGAACCGCCCACCGAAGCGGCCGAAGTGGCCGGCGGCGTCGGGAACCTGGCCGGCCTCGGCCGACGCGTTTGCGCTCATCGCGGTGTCCTCTCGCTGCTGACGTCTCCCGGTGCTCGGGTCAGCGCACCGGGCGGGGCGTCGCCGGGTGGTTCCCGGCGTTCACCAGCTCGGCGACGGCCTCGCGCGGGCTCTTCTGGGTGACCAGGCCCTCGCCCACCAGGACGGCGTCGGCGCCGGCCGAGGCGTAGCGGATCAGGTCGTGCGGACCACGCACGCCGGACTCGGCGATCTTGACGACGCTGCTGGGCAGGCCGGGCGCGATCCGCTCGAACACCGAGCGGTCGACCTCCAGGGTACGCAGGTCGCGGGCGTTGACCCCGATCACCTGCGCGCCGGCCTCCAGGGCCCGGTCGGCCTCCTCCTCGCCGTGCACCTCGACCAGCGCGGTCATGCCGAGCGACTCGATCCGCTCCAGCAGGCCGACCAGGGCGTTCTGCTCCAGCGCGGCGACGATCAGCAGCACCAGGTCGGCGCCGTGCGCGCGCGCCTCGTGCACCTGGTAGCTGGAGACCACGAAGTCCTTGCGCAGGACCGGCACCTTGACGGCGGCGCGGACCGCGGCGAGGTCGTCGAGCGACCCGCCGAACCAGCGCCCCTCGGTCAGCACGCTGATCGCCCGGGCGCCGCCGGACGCGTACTGCCCGGCCAGGTCGGCCGGGTCGGCGATCTCGGCCAGCCGCCCCTTGGACGGCGAGGAACGCTTGACCTCGGCGATCACCGCGACGCCGGGTCGGCGCAGGGCCGCGTACGCGTCCAGTGGTGGCGGGGCGGCGGCGGCGAGCTCACGGATCCGCTCCAGCGGAACCTGCTCCTGCCGCCGGGCGACGTCCTCACGCACCCCGGCCAGGATCTCGTCGAGCACGCTTACGGACGCTGCCTGACCGGCCTCGTCCCCCTCCGCGTGCGCATGCTCAGCAGTCACCAACGGACTCCCCTCTCCGGGTGTCATGGGCCGATGCTAGGGGGCGCCACCTGGTGCCGGGTGCCGGGGGTATGGCGCTCCTCACGAGATGGGCTGGGGCATAATGACCGACTTCCGGTGAACGGGATGTCACGTAGCGCCACCGCGCCCATCGACCGGCGTCATCAGCGCCCACTTCCCGCGGCCCCCACGGGCATCGACCGCCGACCATGAACCATGAGAGCACGACGGTCCGCCGCCGGCAGCGCGACGACACCCTTCGATGCTGTGACGAAGCTCAAGGAACAACGGCCCGGTGCGGGTGGTTCGCGTCTGAGGGACAGTTGACCGGCCCGTCACCGGGGCGAAACGTCAGCCGGGCAGCATCGGGCCAGGGCAGACTCGGAGACGCGGCTGTCCACCGTCGGACTTCTTCGTGCGGGGTGAACATGAGCACTGCGGGACCGAACCAGACCATCGGACTGACCACCATCTCCCGGACGGTGGCGTCGCTCGCCGTCGGCATGGTGCACACCCTCGAACGCGCCGTGGTGGGCGACGGACGGGTCCGCACCGCCCGGGGCAACGCCTGGGAGGCGGTCTGCGCCGACCGGGCCCGGGCCGACCAGCGCGCCGAACTGGACCGCCTGGTGGCCGAGCTGACCGCCGCCCGCGCCGCGGCGCGGGACCGCCGGCAGCTGCGGGACCGCCAGCCGGTCAGCTGACCGTCGGGTCCTCGCCCCGGTCGAGGGCGTCCCACGCCTCCCGGGTGCCACGCCCGCCGACCGGGCCGCCCGTGGCGGGCTCCGCCGCCGAGCCGGCCGGTCGCTCGTAGCGGGCCCCCATCGCCGGCCAGCCGCCGCCGCGCACCGCGGTGAGCAGGCCACCGACCGCGGCGAGCGCCCCGCCGACCAGGCACAACGCCGGCCACTGCCGGCTCACCTCGCCGGTGAACCCGGCGACCAGTCCGTACCCGCCGCCGGCAGCCACCGCCGCGCCGAGCAGGGCCAGCAGGCCGCCCAGCAGCTGCCGTGCCCGGCCCCGGGTGGCCAGCACCGCGCCGCCGCCGGCGAGCCCGACCAGCGCCAGCGCGGAGAGCCAGGGCAGCAGGTCCGCCCCGGTGCGGTCCGCCCGGGCCGCCGGCAGCGAGCCGCGGGCGGTCACCTCGACCGACCAGGTCCGGGTCGCCGCCCAGAACGCCAGGCCCGCCCCGGCCAGGCAGAGCAGCACCGCGTACGTCAGCTCGCGCCGGCCCCGCGCGGACGGCGCGACGGCTGGGGTCGGCCCGGTCATCGGGCCGGCCGGAGGGTCTCGGCGGCGGCGATCGCGGCCAGCACCGCGGCGGCCTTGTTCCGGGTCTCCTGATCCTCGGCGGCAGGATCGGAATCGGCCACCACCCCCGCCCCCGCCTGCACGTACGCCCGACCGTCGCGGATCAGCGCGGTACGGATCGCGATCGCCATGTCGAGGTCGCCGCCGAAGCCGAAGTAGCCGACGGTGCCGCCGTAGAGGCCGCGCCGGACCGGCTCCAACTCCTCGATGATCTCCATGGCCCGCACCTTCGGCGCGCCGGAGAGGGTGCCGGCCGGGAAGGTCGCGGCGAGCGCGTCGAAGGCGGTCCGGTCCTCGCGCAGCGTGCCCACCACCGTCGACACGATGTGCATCACGTGGCTGTACCGCTCGATGGTGGCGAACTCCGGGACCTCCACCGTGCCCGGCCGGCAGACCCGGCCCAGGTCGTTGCGGCCCAGGTCGACCAGCATCACGTGCTCGGACCGCTCCTTCGGGTCGGTGAGCAGCTCGGTGGCGAGCCGGGCGTCCGCCGCCGCGGTGGCGCCGCGCGGCCGGGTGCCGGCGATCGGGTGCAGCAGCGCCCGGCGCTGCCCGTCCGCCCCGACGCTGACCTTCAGGTGCGCCTCCGGCGAGGAGCCGACGACGTCGAACCCGTCGAAGCGCAGCAGGTACATGTACGGGCTCGGGTTGGTGGTACGCAGCACCCGGTAGACGTCCAGCGGGTCGGCGTGGGTGTCCCGCTCGAAGCGCTGGGCGAGCACGACCTGGAAGCACTCGCCGGCCCGGATCGCCTCCTTGGCCTCCTCGACGGCCTTCGGGTAGCCGCCGTCCGGGGTCCGGCTGACCACCTCGCCGGCTGGCGGCCGGTCGACGGTGGAGATCATGGGCGGAATCGGTCGGGACAGCGCGGTGGTCATCGCGTCCAGCCGGCCCACCGCGTGGTGGTACGCGGCCGCGACCAGCGGCTCCCGGCCCGGCGCGTCCAGCGGGGGCAGCACCGCGTTGGCGACCAGGATCGCCGAGCCGTCGTAGTGGTCGAGGACCACCAGGTCGGTGGCGAGCATCATGCCCAGCTCGGGCACCCCGAGGTCGTCCTCGGTCAGCTCGGGCAGCCGCTCGAAGCGCCGGATCAGGTCGTACCCCAGGTAGCCGACCATGCCACCGGTCAGCGGCGGCATGCCGCTGGCCGGGTCCCAGACCGGGCCGGCGAGCGCGTCGACCGTCTCGCGCAGCACCCGCACCGGGTCCCCGGACTCCGGCACGCCGGCCGGCGGGTTGCCGGTCCAGACCGCGACGCCGTCCCGTTCGACCAGGGTGGCGCCGCTGCGCACGCCGATGAACGAGTACCGCGACCAGGACATCCCGGCCGAGCCCACGCCCTGCTCGGCGGACTCCAGCAGGAAGGTGCCCGGGCCGCCGGCGAGCTTGCGGTAGACCCCGACCGGGGTCTCCGCGTCGGCGAGCAGCCGGCGGGTCACCGGCACCACCCGCCAGCGGGTGGCCAGCTCGGTGAAGGTGGCCAGGTCGGGGCTGAGCGCGCCGTCGGTCACGGGGTACCTCCCTCGCCGGTCACCGGCAGCTCGGTGAAGAAGCAGGTGCGGTGCCCGGTGTGGCAGGCGGCCCCGACCTGGTCGACGCTGACCAGCAGCGCGTCGCCGTCGCAGTCCAGCGCCATCGAGCGGACGTACTGGTGGTGGCCGGAGGTGGCGCCCTTGACCCAGTACTCCTGCCGGCTGCGCGACCAGTAGGTGGCCCGGCCGGTGGTCAGCGTGCGGTGCAGCGCCTCGTCGTCCATCCACGCCACCATCAGCACCTCGCCGGTGTCGTGCTGGCGCACCACCGCGGCCACCAGGCCGTCCGGGGTGCGGCGCAGCCGGGCGGCGATGGCCGGGTCGAGGCGGGACGGGCGGACCGCGCCGGCGGGGCCGGCGTCGCTCGGGGAAGAGTCAGCTACGGGCACAGTGACCCATTGTCCCGCACGCGGCGCGGGGACCTGCGGGCCGTCCCCGCCGCGGGCCGACCGGGCGAGCTGGGACACGTACCGGCATCAGAGCGTGATCCACGGCGCCATCGTGCCGTACGCCCCATCAGGCCGCAATGCCCGTTGACGGACCCAGTGTCCGATCAGAAGGCTAGTGCCCCACGTTTCGCATTGATGCCTCGGAATACCTTTCGCCGGCCCCCGCTTCGGCGGGGACCGCCTCCCGGAGCCGGGCCTGCTGGTCCGGGGTGAGCTGGACGTCCGCGGCGGCGGCGCGCAGCCGGCTCTCGCGTGCTGATGTCCATGCTTCCAGTTGAAGCGCGCTCGAAGTCAACCCGTTGCGCGCCGACCGGCAACTCATCTAGTGTTGAGTTCAACAGATGATGAGTTTTGGGGAGGTGGGACGATGGGCGACGCGATCGCGGTCCGCGACCTGGTCGTCGACCGCGGCCGACGACGGGTGCTTCAAAGCATCAGCTGCACGGTGCCGCGCGGCACGGTGACCGGGCTGCTCGGTCCGAGCGGCAGTGGGAAGACGACCCTGATGCGAGCGATCGTCGGGGTGCAGACGGTCAGCACCGGCACCGCCACTGTGCTCGGTCGTCCGGCCGGGACGCCCGAGCTGCGCAGCCGGATCGGCTACCTGACCCAGGCGCCGAGCGTCTACGCCGACCTGACGGTGCGGGAGAACGCCCGGTACTTCGCCGCCCTGCACGGCCGCGACCAGGCCCGCGCCGACCGCGCGGTCGCCGACGTCGGGCTGGCCGAGGCGGCCACCCAGCTCGTCAGCACCCTCTCCGGCGGCCAGCGCAGCCGCGCGTCCCTGGCCTGCGCCCTGGTCGGCGACCCGGAGCTGGTCATCCTCGACGAGCCGACGGTCGGCCAGGACCCGGTGCTCCGCGCAGACCTGTGGGCCCGCTTCCACGAGATGGCCGCGGCCGGGACGACCCTGCTGGTGTCGAGCCACGTGATGGACGAGGCGGCCCGGTGCGACCGGCTGCTGCTCATTCGGGAGGGGCGGCTGGTCGCCGACGACACCCCGGACGCGGTCCGGGCCACCACCGGCGTCGACGACCTCGAGGAGGCGTTCCTACGACTGATCAGGGCGAGCGAGGCAGGCCGGAGCGGCCACGCCGGACGGGAGGCGTCGTGAACCTGCGGATCCTGGCGGCGACCACCGGGCGCATCCTTCGCCAGCTGCGGCACGACAAGCGCACCGTCGCCCTGCTCGTGGTGGTGCCCAACGTGCTGCTCACGCTGGTCTACTTCATGTACGTCGACCAGCCCACACCACCGGGACAGCCCACGGTCTTCGACCGGGTGGCGCTGATCATGCTCGGCTTCTTCCCGTTCATCATCATGTTCCTGGTGACCAGCATCGCCATGCTGCGAGAGCGGACCACCGGCACCCTGGAACGGCTGCTCACCACCCCGCTGGGTAAAATCGACCTGCTGTTCGGCTACGGCATCGCGTTCGGGCTGGCCGGCGCGGTCCAGGCCGCCATCGCCTCGGTGGTGACGTACTGGGTGTTCGACCTGGACACCGCGGGCAGCGTCTGGCTGGTCATCATGATCGCAGCGATCAACGCCGTGCTGGCCGTGGCGCTCGGGCTGTTCTGCAGCGCCTTCGCCCGCACCGAGTTTCAGGCCATGCAGTTCATGCCGATCGTGGTGGCTCCCCAGCTGCTGCTCTGTGGGCTCTTCGTGCCCCGGGGCGAGATGGCCGGCTGGCTGCAGGCGATCAGCGACGTGCTGCCGCTGTCGTACGCCGTCGAAGCGTTGCAGGAGGTCGGCGCGAACGCCGAACCGACCGGCACGATGTGGCGGGACGTGGCGATCGTCGCGGGTGCGGCGGTGCTGGCGCTGGTACTGGCCGCGGCCACCCTCCGGCGGCGCAGCGGCTGACGGGTGTCCCGGTCCGGTCCGACCGCGGTCAGACCGGACCGGGACGGGATGACGTGACGAGGGACGAGCGAAGGGCGGCGATGGCGCGGCGGACCGGACGACGACCCGGCAACCCGGACACCCGGGAGGCCATCCTTGGCGCGGCCCGCGCCGCCTTCGCCGAGCGGGGCTTCGACGGCGCGTCCATCCGGGCCATCGCCGCCGCCGCACAGGTGGACCCGGCCCTGGTGCACCACTACTTCGGCACCAAGGACCAGCTCTTCCTGGCCGCCATGAACGCCCCGGTCGACCCCCGGGAGCTGCTGCCGAAGGTGCTCACCGGTGACCGCGACGGCATCGGCGAGCGGCTGGTCCGGATGTTCCTCGGGGTGTGGGACTCGCCGGCCGGCACCGCCGGAGTGGCCCTGCTGCGCTCCGCGGTGAGCAACGAGTGGACCGCCCGGCTGCTGCGGGAGTTCCTGGTGACCCAGGTGCTGCGCCGAGTGCTCGACCAGCTCGACGTCGACCCGGCCGAGCTCCCGCTGCGCGGGTCGCTGGTGGCCAGCCAGCTGATCGGACTGGCCATGATGCGGCACGTGGTCCGGCTGGAGCCGGTCGCGTCCGCCGACCCGGAGACCCTGGTCGCCGCGGTCGGCCCGACCGTCCAGCGCTACCTGACCGGCGACCTGCCGGCCTGATGTGGTGGCTTACCACCGGGACAGCCCTTGATTATTGATCATCTTTCCTCGACAAGAGATCAAACTAGCGGCGGTTTTCGAGGAGTTGCTCGAGGTTTCGGTAGCTGGTGGGGGCGCCCTTCTCCGCCTGCCGGCGTACCAGCGGGATCAGCGGTGCACCGCTTCCGTGGCCCTCGAAGTCGAGGGTGAAGATGACGCGCGACCGGGTGCCGTCCTCGATCGGCTCGACCGTGATCGTGGCACTTGCCCGGATGGGTCCGTCGATGGCGCGGGCAGCCCAGCTGTGCGGCGGATCGTTGCGGGTGATCTCCTGAGTCAGTGTGCGCTTCGCACCAGCGAACCGCCGGGTCGTAGCGAACTGTGAATCCCCGAGCATGCGCACGTTCACCACATCGCGTTGCCACTCGGCGAAATGCCGTGGGTCGGTGGCGAAGGCGAAGACCTCCTGCGGCGGGCGGGCGATCTCGATCGTGGACACTAGCGTGGACATTGCGCCTCCTTGTTACCTCTACCTGCCTTCGATCGTCAGAGTGAAGACGAGCAATGAGCCGGAAAGGTAACCGTTGGACCAGTTCGATGAGTTCGAGGCGCACCGAGACCATCTACGCGCGGTGGCGTACCGCATGCTCGGCTCGGCAAGTGACGTCGACGACGCGCTGCAGGAGGCGTGGCTGCGGCTCGCCCGCGCCGACACCAGCGGCGTGCGCAACACCCGGGCTTGGCTCACCACGGTCGTGGCCCGGGTATGCCTGGACATGCTGCGCTCGCGCACCGCGCGACGTGAGGTTCCCCTTGACGGACCGTTGCCTGCCGAGAGCCCTGACCCGCAGCAGGAGGCGATGCTGGCCGAATCAGTCGGGCTTGCTCTGATGGTCGTGCTGGACAACCTGACCCCCGCAGAACGGCTCGCGTTCGTCCTGCACGACATGTTCGCCTTGCCATTCGACGAGATCGCACCGATCCTGGGCCGCTCCACTGCGGCAGCCAAGATGCTCGCCAGCCGCGCACGCCACAGGGTGCGAGCCGCCCAATCACCCGACACCGACATGGCCCGCCAGCGCCGGGTGGTCGATGCCTTCCTCACCGCCTCGCGTAACGGCGACTTCGCCGCCCTCCTCGACCTGCTCGACCCCGAGGTCGCAGTGCGCGCCGACGCCGCCGCAGCGCCACCCGGAACGCCCAGCCACCTGCGCGGCGCCCACGCTGTCGCCCGGCAGGCGCTGGCATTCTCGCACCGGGCCGCGCACGCTCGCACCGGGCTGGTCAACGGCGCACCAGCAATCCTCGTGGCACCTCACGGACGGCTCACCACGGTCATGTCATTCACCTTCACCGACAGCAAAATCATGAGTATCGATATCGTCGCCAACCCGCAACGACTGAGCCAACTCGCCATCGAATCCGCATAGCCGGGGGGAGCCGCTCCACCAGGGGCTCAGGCGGGGTCGACGTGCCCGGCGGCGCCGGCCCGGCGGCAGAGCACCGGGTGCAGCAGCCGGGCCAGCTCCGCGTGGTCGGCCACCGGTCGGGGGAAGGCCAGCCGGGCGCGCCGCGGAGCGCCCGGCCGCCCGAAGGAGACCAGCAGGCCGTACCGGTCGATCCGGACCACCCGCGGCGGTCCGCCGGTGCCGTCGGCCAGGCCGAGCTGCCGGCGGACGTACGCGGCGACCTCCTCGGCGTGGTGCTCGGCGAGGTCGGCCACCAGCTCGGCCTCGACCGGGTGCAGCGGATCCGGCTCGGCCTCGGCGTACGCCTCTGGAGCGATCCGGCGCACGGAGCCGGCGCTTTCCCAGCGGGCCTCGACCACCTCGAAGCGGAACAGCCGGAACCGGGTGCCGACGTCGAGCAGGTCGCCGGTCGGGTCCACCGCGGCGAAGTCGAGCGCGGCCCGGCGGGCCTCGTCGCCGTCGAGCCGGGCCGCCCAGCCGGAGACCCAGGCCCGGCCCAGGGACGGCGCCCCGGCGGCCGGCGGCAGATCGAGCACGTCCAGGACCAGCGCGACGTCGGCGTCGCCGTCGGCCGGGCATAGCGCCGCGGCGAGGTCGCTGACCACCGGCACCAGCAGCAGCACCCGCCCGTCCGGGTCGGTCACGTGCCGGACGTGGTGCGGGCCGGGCCGGTGCGCCAGGTGGGCGAGGGCGGGCAGCCGGCCCGCGACGAGGGTACGGACGATCTCCGCGGGGCTGGGCCGCATCGCACGACCTCCTCAATAGGTTAGGCTTACCTAAGTCGCAGACTAGAGCATCCGAACGGAAACGTCGAACGTCAACCACCCCCGGCCCAAAGCCCGGCTCTCCCGCGCCCTGGGCATCCCGCTGACTCGCAAGTGCGTGCGGTACGTCGAGCGGCGTCCCTTCCCGCCCTGGGGTTCACGGCCGGCAGCGCCGCAAGACCTCGGACTACCAGGTGCGGCTGCTGGAGAAGCAGCGCCTGCGCCACCAGTACAACGTCAGCGAGACCCAGCTCCGCCGCGCGTTCGACGAGGCGGCCCGGGGCACCGGGAAGACCGGCGACACCCCTGGTCACGCTCCTGGAGCGGCGGCTCGACGCGGTAGTGCACCGGGCCGGGCTTGCCCGCAGCATCTACCAGGCACGGCAGCTCGTCGCGCACGGCCACTTCACCGTCGACGGGCGCAAGGTCGACCGGCCATCGTACCGGCTGCGGCCGGGGCAGGTGGTCGTCGTGCGCGAGCAGCCACGCATCGCTGCCGTTCCAGCTCGCCGCCAGCGGCGCCAACGCTGGCGACGGACCCGGCCGGCCGTACCTGTCGGTGCAGCTGGCCGAGCTACGCGCCATCCTGCTGCGCGAGCCGGCCCGGCACGAGGTGCCGGTCGTCTGCGACGAGCAGCTGCTGGTGGAGTTCTACTCCCGCTGACCAGCCGCGGTCAGCGGGTCTGCTCCAGCCAGGAGGCGTACAGCAGGCCGTAGATCGACTCCGGGTCGCGGACCAGCTCGTCGTGCGGGCCGCGCTGCACGACCCGACCCCGGTCCACCACGATCACCTCGTCGGCGGCCTGGGCGGTGGAGAGCCGGTGCGCGATGGCGAGGGTGGTCCGGCCGCGGGTGACCGCGTCCAGGGTGCGCTGCAGCCGTACCTCGGTGGCCGGGTCGACCGCGCTGGTCGCCTCGTCGAGCACCAGCAGGTCCGGGTCGGCGACGTACGCCCGGGCCAGCGCGACCAGCTGCCGCTCCCCCACGCTCAGCGCCTCCCCCCGCTCGCCGACTGGCGTGTCCAGCCCCGACGGCAGGCCGTCCAGCCAGTCGGCCAGCCCCAGTTCAGTGAAGGCGACGGTGAGCTGCTCGTCGGTCAGCTCGGGCCGGGCGAAGCGGACGTTGTCGCCGACGGTGGCGTCGAAGAGGAAGCCGTCCTGCGGCACCATCACCACCCGGGAGCGCAGCGAGTCGAACCGGACCCGGTCCAGCGGCACCCCGGAGAGCAGCACCTCGCCGGCGGTCGGGTCCATCAACCGGGTGAGCAGCTTGGCGAAGGTGGTCTTGCCGCTGCCGGTCTCCCCCACCACCGCGACCCGGCACTTCGCCGGGATGTCCAGGGTGATGTCGTGCAGCACCGGCGGGCCTCCCGGGTAGGCGAAGCTCACCCCGGCGAAGCGGATGTCCAGCGGGCCCGCCGGCAGCTCCCGGCCCTGCTCCCCCGGGTCCGCCACGTCGGGGGCGACGTCCATCACGTCGAGCACCCGGCGCCAGCCGGCGATCGCGTTCTGCGCCTCGTTGAGCACCTCGGTGGCGATCTGCACCGGCTGGATGAAGAGCGTGACCAGGAACAGGAACGCGGTGAGCTGGCCGATGGACAGGGTGCGGTCCACGCCGAGGGTGACCCCGACCACCACCACCCCGGCCAGCGCGACGCCGGCCGCCAGCTCCCCGACCGAGCTGCCCAGGATGCTGATCCGGATGGCTCGCTGCTGGGCCTCCCGCTGCCCCTCGATGGCCTCGTCGAGCCGCCGGGCGGTGCGCCCGGCGATGCCGTACGCCCGGATCACCGGCGCCCCGACGACGCTCTCCGCGACGGTGCCGAGCAGGGTGCCCATCCGCTGCCGGACCACGCCGTAGGCCGCAGCGAGCCGGCGCTGCAGCTGCCGGATCACCAGCACCGCCGGGGCGAAGGCGACGAGCACCACCAGGGTCAACTGCCAGGAGTACGCCAGCATCACGGCCGTGGTGACCACCAGCTGGCCGAGGTTGACCAGCAGGATCACCCCGCCCCACTGGAGGAACTGGGTGATCTGGTCGACGTCGCTGGTGACCCGGGAGACCAGCGACCCGCGCCGCTCGGACTGCTGGTGCAGCATCGACAGGTCGTGCACGTGCCGGAACGCCCGGGTGCGCACCCCGGCCAGGGCGGTCTCGCTGACCGTGAAGAGCCGGCGCATCATCAGGTAGCCGCAGGCGGTGGTGACCACCAGCACGGCCGCGGTGACGGTGACCACCGTCCACACCACGCCCAGGTCGAGGCCGCCGACGATGCCGTGGTCGAGGCCGCGCTGCACCGCGACCGGCACGGCCACCCGGCCGACCATGTAGACCAGCGCCAGGGCGAGGGTGCCGGCCAGGCCGGTCTTCAGCTCCGGGGAGAGCGCCAGCCCGCGCCGCAGCGTCCGCCAGGTCGTCTCGGCCCGCTGCTCCGGTACCGCCGTCGGCGCGCTCACGCTCACCGGTCCACCTCAATCTCCAGGCCGGAGGTCAGCGGGGTGACCTCGTCGTACGTCCGGTGCTGCTCGCGTTCCTGCTCGGCCTGCTCGTACGCGGTGACCAGGTCGACGTAGCCGGGCACGGTGGCCAGCAGCTCGGTGTGGGTGCCGCGGGCGAGCACCCGCCCACGCTCCAGGTAGATCACCTCGTCGGCCAGCGCGATGGTGGCCCGCCGGTACGCGACCACCAGGATCGACGCGGCGGCGCCCTGCCCGGACGCCGGGGCGCGCAGGCCGGCCAGGATGGCTGCCTCCACCCGCGGGTCCACCGCGCTGGTCGCGTCGTCGAGCACCAGCAGCCGGGGCCGGCCGGCCAGCGCCCGGGCCAGGGTGAGCCGCTGCCGCTGCCCACCGGAGAGCGAGGTGCCCCGCTCGCCGACCATGGTGTCCAGCCCGTCGGGCAGGGCCGCGACGAAGCCGTCCGCCTCGGCCAGCCGCAGCGCGGCCCAGACGTCCTCGTCGCCGATCCCCGGCCGGTCGAGCGTGATGTTGGCCCGGACCGTGTCGTCGAAGACGAACGGCACCTGGGCGACCAGGGCGACCGTCGCGGCGACCGAGGCGGCGGTCAGATCGCGGACGTCGACGCCGTCCAGGGTGACCGTGCCGGCGCGCGGGTCGACCAGGCGCACCGCCAGCGTGGCGATGGTGGACTTGCCGGCGCCGGTGGGCCCGACCAGGGCGACCGTCTTCCCGGCCGGCACGGTGAAGGTGACCTCGCCGAGCACCTCGACGCCGGGCAGGTGCGCCTCGGCCGGCTCGTACCCGAAGTGCACGTCGTGGAAGGCGAGCGTGGCCGGCGTCGGATCGGCCGGGTCGAGCGTGGTGTCGCCGTACGGCATCTCGCCGGTGGCGTCGAGGACCCGGCTGACCCGGTCCCAGCCGGCGACGCTGCGCGGCAGCTCGGCGAGCACCCAGCCGATGGCGCGGACCGGGAAGGCCAGCACGGTGAAGAGGAAGGCGACGGTGACCAGCTCGGTGACGCTGATCGCGCCCTGCCGCAGCCGGAACGCCCCGACCACCAGAACGGCCAGGGTGCCGAGGCTGGGCAGGGTCTCCAGCATCGGGTCGAAGATGCCGCGCAGCCGGCCCACGGCGATCAGCGCGTCGCGCAGCTCGCCGGCGCGGGCGGCGAACCGGGCGGTCTCCTGGCCCTCGCGGCCCATCGTCTTGACCACCAGGGCGCCGTCGAAGCTCTCGTGGGCGATGCCGCTGACCTCGGCGCGCAGCCGCTGGGCCCGGGCCTGCCGGGGGGCCATCCGGCGGGAGTAGACCACGTTGAGGGCGAAGAGCGCGGGGAAGACGGCGAGCCCGACCATGGCCAGCGCCCAGTCGGTGAAGAAGAGCGAGACCACCGCGCCGACCAGCATCACCAGCGTGCCGACCGCGAACGGCAGCGGCGCGATCGGGTACCAGGCCGCCTCGACGTCGGAGTTGGCGTTGGACAGCAGCGTGCCGGTGGCGTTGCGGTGGTGCCAGGACAGCGGCAGGTCGAGGTAGCGGCGGGTGACCCGGCGCCGGTAGGCGGCCTGGAGGCGGAACTGCATGTAGCCGGCGCCGAGCCGGCGGCCGAAGATGCCCACCACCCGCAGCACGCTGATCCCGAACAGCGCCGCGGCGGCCAGGGCCAGCGCGCCCACGCCGACCGAGCCACGGGCGACGGCCGGCACCACCACCTCGCCGACCACCGCACCCACCACGTAGGCGCTGACGATCACCATGGAACCGAAAAGCACACTGCCGGTGACCGCGACCGCGAAGATGCGCGGTTGCTCCCGGATCGCCCGGCCGAGGACCGACAGTCCCCTGCCGAGCACGTCCCGACTCGTCCCGCTCGCCACGCTCTCCCCCGCCGTAAGCCGCAATTGTCTCCCTCATCCTTACCGGTCTCGGCCAGCTGCGCCGACCCGGGCCGGTATGTCCACCGTCACGCCCGCACCGCTGCCGGCCGGCGGCGCGCTCGGCGCGCCGTCCGGGCCGCGCGGCCCTACGATCGGCGGCATGCCGCGGTACGCCCGATCGGAGCGCGAGGCGCTCGCCGATCTGATGCTGGACCTGGGACCGGACGAGCCGACGATCGACGACGGGTGGACGACCCGTGACCTCGCCGCCCACCTGGTGCTGCGCGAGCGCCGCCCGGACGCGGCCGGCGGCATCGTGCTGCCGCCGCTGCGGGGGTACACCGAGCGGGTGCGCCGGCGGATCGCCGCGCATCCCTGGCCGGAGCTGGTCGGGCAGGTACGCCGCCCGCCGGTCTGGAGCCCACTGAGCAATCCACTCACCGACGAGCTGGCCAACACCATGGAGTTCTTCATCCACCACGAGGACGTGCGGCGGGCCCGCCCGGGCTGGCAACCGCGCGATCTGTCGGCGGGGCTCCAGGCGCGGCTCTGGCGGCCGGTCGGTCTGCTGGCCCGGGCGGCGCTGCGGAGGTTCCCGGCCGACCTGTTGGTGCAGGCGCCCGGGCACGGCGAGCTGACCGTGGGCCGGGGTGGCGAGCGGGTCCGCCTGGTCGGGGCGCCGGGCGAGCTGGTGCTCTTCCTCTCCGGGCGGCAGCGGGTGGCCCGGGTGCAGATCGACGGGCCGCCGGCGGTGGCCGAGCGGCTACGCGCCGCCCGCCTCGGCCTCTGACCCGGGCTGTCGAGCCCGCCGGATAGGGCGGACGACCCGGCCCGCTCGGCGTGGCGCTGGCCGACATCTGCCTGCGGGTCCGCGCCCAACGCCGGCCCACCCTGCTGCTGCGGCTGGTCAGCCAGCTCCGGGAGTACCTGCTCGCGCAGCTCTGGGAGGCGGCCAACCGGGAACACCGGCGGGTGCCCGGGCTGGCGGAGTATCTCCAGATGCGGCGGCACACCGGCGGCGTCCGCCCGAGCCTCACCCGCACCGACCTGGCGTACGACGGGCTGCCCGGGGCCGGGCGGCATCGTCCGGGACGCCGCGGTGGCCGCGCGGGCGACACCGTCGCGGCCTTCCTCGCCGCCCGCCGGGCCTGGCTCCGCGCCACCTACGACTGGTCCCTGCGCGCGGCCCGGTACGCCTGACGCCCGCCGTTCCACCTCGCGGGACTCAGCGGCCCCACAGGAACCAGGGCTAGCCGAGGCGCCGGGGCAGGCAATACCCTTCGGTAACCGCAAAACGACGTGACTGGCGTCACGTCATCCACCCTTGAAGGCGGCTACAGCGATGGCTCTCGATGTACCGTACCGTTCCATCCCCGACATGTTCCTCAAGCGCGTGGCCGCGTCCCCCGACCGCCGCGCGTTCGCCCATCCGGCGCCGGACGAGTCCGGGCCGGTCTGGCTGACCTGGGAGCAGGTCGGGCACCGCGCCAAGGCGGTCGCCGCCGGGCTGCACGGCCTCGGCGTCGGCCAGGAGGATCCGGTGGCGATCCTGGCCAACACCAGGCTCGACTGGGTGATCGCCGACTTCGGCATCATGTGCGCCGGCGGCGCGACCACCACCGTCTACCCGACCACCGAACCCGCGGACGCGACGTACATCATCGCCGACTCCGGCTCGCGGGTGCTCTTCGCCGAGAACCCGGCGCAGGCGGCGAAGATCGCCGGGGCCGACCTGCCGGCGCTGACCCACGTGGTGCTCTTCGACGGCACCGCCGACCCGGACGCCGCCGTCCCCCAGCTCACCCTGGCGGAGCTGGAGGAGCGGGGGGCGCGGGCCCTCGAGGCCGAGCCGGACCTGATCGACATGCTGGTCGCCGGCATCGGCCCGGAGCACCTGGCCACCCTGATCTACACCTCGGGCACCACCGGCCGCCCGAAGGGGGTCGAACTGCTGCACGGCGGTTGGTGCTGGGAGGGCGTGGCGCAGGCCGAGATGGGGCTGCTCCGCGATGACGACCTGCAGTACCTCTGGCTCCCGCTGTCCCACTCGTTCGGCAAGACCCTGCTCTGCGGCTCGACCCACGTCGGCATGCCGACCTACGTCGACGGCCGGGTGGACAAGCTGGTCGACATGCTCGCCGTGGTCAAGCCGACGCTGATGTGCGGCGCGCCCCGGGTCTTCGAGAAGGTCTACAACAAGGCGGTCACCACGGCCCAGGCCGCGGGCGGCGCGAAGGCGAAGATCTTCGCCTGGGGCGTCCGGACCGGCAAGGAGAAGGTCGCCCTGGAGCAGGCCGGCAAGCCGATCCCGGCCGGACTGAAGCTGAAGTACGCGCTGGCCGAGAAGCTGGTGTTCAGCAAGCTGCAGGCGCGGCTCGGCGGCCGGATGCGGGTGCTGGTCTCCGGCGCGGCCCCGCTGAGCCCGGAGATCGCCACCTTCTTCGCCGCCGCCAACCTGCCGATCTCCGAGGGGTACGGCCTCACCGAGACCAGCGCGGGCAACTTCGTGAACCCGCCGGACGGGCTGCGGATCGGCACCGTCGGCACGGCGATGGGCGACCTGGAGTGCAAGATCGACACCGATGGCGAGATCCTGGTCCGGGGCACGCCGGTGATGCGCGGCTACCACAACCTGCCCGAGGAGACCGCCGCGGCGTTCACCGAGGACGGCTTCTTCCGTACCGGTGACATCGGCAGCCTGGACGACAACGGCTACCTGCGCATCACCGACCGGAAGAAGGACCTGGTCAAGACCTCCGGCGGCAAGTACATCGCCCCGTCGCACATCGAGGGCATGTTCAAGGCGATCTGCCCGTACACCTCGCAGGCGATCGTGATCGGGCAGGCCCGCAACTTCTGCACCATGCTGGTCAGCCTGGACCCGGACGCGATCCGCGGCTGGGTCGCCGGCGGCCCGCTGGAGGGCCGCGAGTACGCCGACATCGTGACCTCCGCCGAGGCGCACGCCATGGTCGAGGAGTACGTCGCCCAGCTCAACGCCAGGCTCAACCGCTGGGAGACGATCAAGAAGGTGGCCATCCTGCCGCGCGACCTGACCATCGAGCACGGCGAGATGACCCCGTCGCTGAAGATCAAGCGACGCGGCGTGGAGACCAACTTCGCCAGCGAGATCGACAAGATGTACGAGGGCACCCTGGCCGAGATCTGACCCGGTCGTACCCGCACCGGTGGCCGTGTCCCTCCGTCCCGGGACACGGCCACCGGCCGTTCACAGGTGCTCGGCCCGCCACCTCGACCGGTCGGTCTCGGCCGCCAACTCCTCCTCCAGCGCCAGCCGGCGGATCCGGCGTCGGCGTTCCCCCTGCCAGCGGGTCTCCACCACGATCAGCGAGACGCAGACCAGGGCCAGCAGCGCCAACGCCGTCAGTTCCGGCAGGACGGTGATCGTCGCGACGCAGACCGCCGCGAGCAGCCCGAGCGCGGCCAGCGCGGGCAGGTGGTCGGCGACCGGCACCAGCAGCACCAGCAGCACGGGGCGGCCGCCCAGGGCCAATTCACCGAGCCCATGTTGTGCAGCCGGAAGCCGAGGTGGCCGAGCAGGTAGATGATCAGCCCGTGCCGCTCGGTCCGGTGGGCGGCCGAGAAGACGCCGGGGGTGCTGTCCCCCGGGGCCCGGCGCGCTGGCGGCTCAGGCGATGACGGCGGGCTCCGACCACTGTGGCCGCCCGGCGCGGTCCAGGTCGTAGCGGACCGCGGCGAGCCGGCCGACCGCCTCGACCAGGTCCGCGGCGGGCAGGGTGAAGGGCAGCCGCAGGAAGCGTTCGAGGGTGCCGTCCAGGCCGAATCGGGGACCGGGCGCCAGGCGTACGCCGACCTCCTCCGCCGCCCGGGCGAGCGCGCTGGAGATCGGCCCGTCCAGCTCGGCCCAGAGGGTCACGCCGCCGCGCGGCGCGCTGACCCGCCAGTCGGGCAACCGCTGGGCCAGCGCGTCGAGCAGGGCGTCGCGCTGCGCGGCGAGCTGGGCGCGGCGGGCGGCGACGATGGTTGGGGCGTCGGCGAGCAGGTGCACCGCGACCAGCTGGTCGAGCACCGGGCTGGCCATGTCCACCCCGACCCGGGCGGCGGCCAGCCGCTGCACCTGGGGTGCGGAGGCCCGCACCCAGCCGATCCGCAGCCCGCCCCAGTACGGCTTGCTCATCCCGCCGATGCTGATCACCCGGCTGTGTCGATCGAACGCGGCGACCGGTGGTGGCAGCTCGGTGCCGTCCAGCGGCAGGTCCACGAAGGACTCGTCGACGACCAGGTCGGTGCCGGCGGCGTGGGCGGTGGCGACGAGCCGCTCGCGCAGCTCGGCCGGCATCAGGTGGCCGGTCGGGTTCTGGAACTCCGGGATCAGGTACGCCAGCTTGGGGCGGGTCTGGCGGATGCTGCCCAGCAGCAGGTCGGCGTCCCATCCGGCGCCGTCGGCGGCCAGCCCGTGGGTGGCGATCCGGGCCCGGCGGGCCGACAGCGCGGCCAGCGCGTTGGGGTAGGTCGGCGACTCGACCAGCACGCTGCCGCCGGGCGCCAGCGCCAGGCGCAGTACCAGGTCCAGGGCGTGCTGGGTGCCGCTGGTCACCATGATCTGCTCGGCGCTGGTGCGCAGGCCGCGCTCGGTGTACGACCGGGCGACCGCCTCGCGCAGCTCGATGATCCCGGTCGGGTGGTAGCCGGCGCCGCCCAGGTAGCGGGGCAGGTCCTCGGCGGCGGCCCGGGCGGCCGGCACGAGCTGCGGCGGGGCGGCCAGCGCGGCGACGCCCAGGTCGATCATGTCGCGGTCGTCCACCGGGGTCCAGAGGCCGGTGCTGGCCACCCGGTGGGTGCCCGGCAGCATGGTCCAGCTGCCCGCGCCGCGCCGGCTGGCCAGGTGGCCGGTCTCCCGCAGCTGCCGGTACGCGGCGGTGACCGTGGTCCGGCTGATCCGCAGCGCCTCCGCCAGCTCCCGCTCGGCGGGCAGGCGTACCCCCAGGGGAAGCCGGCCGTCGGCGAGCAGGCCACGGACCGCCGCCGCGAGCGCGGCGTAGTCGGGGCTGCGGCGGCGCCCCGGCAGCGCGTGCCACTGACCGAGCAGTCGGGCCAATTGGGCACCCCGCACCTGGCTGGTCACGACCACCCCTCCCAAATTGGCTCTTCTGTCGCCCGGATTGGCACCTAGGGTGGCATGCATGGCTCCGATTGGCAATCTCCGGCACCGGCCCGTCCGACGGCTCACCCAGCTCTACGTCGGGCTCGTCCTCTACGGCGTCAGCATGGCTCTCATGATTCGCTCCGGGCTCGGACTGAACCCGTGGGACGTCTTCCACCAGGGGCTGTCCCGGCAGACCGACATCTCGGTCGGCACGGCGAGCATCGTGGTCGGCGCCGTGGTGCTGCTGCTCTGGATCCCGCTGCGGCAGCGACCCGGGCTCGGCACGGTCAGCAACGTCGTGGTGATCGGCCTGTCCGTGGACGCCACCGTGGCCCTGCTCCCGGACGACCTGCCGCTGCCGGCGCGGATCTGCCTGCTGGTCACCGGCATCGTCGCCAACGGCGTAGCGACCGGCCTCTACCTCGGCGCCGACCTCGGCCCCGGCCCGCGCGACGGGTTGATGACCGGGCTGGTCGCCCGCCACCCCGGCCGCTCGGTCCGGCTGGTCCGCACCATCATCGAGGTCGTCGTGCTGGCGCTGGGCTGCCTGCTCGGCGGCACCGCCGGCATTGGCACGGTCGCGTACGCGCTCGCCATCGGCCCGCTGGCGCAGCTGTTCACCCCGCTCTTCGCCGTCCCGCCGCGGTCCACCCCCGACACTCCCGTGCCCACCCTCGCTGAGCTGCGCTGACACGATGGCGGGAAAGTGGGTGTTTCCTCCACGGACACCGCCGGGCATCATTCCTGCATGGGGGAGAATGGATGGCGCTGGACGGACGCCTGGATCTTCGTGTCACTGGTGATCGCGAGCGGCGCCGGGCGGCACCGCCGCGCGGCCGACAGCCGGCGCCCGGAGGGCGTCCGGCTGGCTGACGTCATCTCCACGGCGGACCACCTCAACCAAGCGATCCCGGAACGGCACGACGTGGAGGCGGCGGTGCGCCGGCTCGTCGGGGCCGGCCTGGTCAGCGTCTCCGACGGCTGGTTCCGGATCACCCCGGACGGGGAGCGGCTCTGGCGCACCCGGCCGAGCGCCGGGGTGGCGACCACCGTGGACACCGTGCAGGGGGTTTTGGTGCGGCGGCACACCCCGGGCAGCGCGGAGTGGCACCTGCCCGAGGAGGACCACGCCGCCGCGGTGCAGGAGTACATCGTCCGGTCGATCCCGGCCCCGCGTCGCTCACCGGAGGGCCGGACCGGCCGCTGAGCCCATGCCGGGCGCACCGTCGCGATCCCGCGGCGAGCCCGGCGGCGGCCTGCGCCGCCGGCTCCGCTGCCGTTGTTCTACCCGACCGGCGGGGGACAGCGAGACCGTGCCGATCTACGTGACCACGGAGCGGACCGGGTCGTACACCGCCCAGCAGATCGGGACCACTGTCGTGAACGCCGGGAAGCGCGGACAGCGAGATTCCTGGGGGCAGATTTGTGCCCCACAGGAATGTCACTCACGGAACAGATGCCCGACGCGGGAAGCGACACGCCGGACGGCCAGGTACACCGTCCCGCCGAGGGGCCCGGGAACCGTGTCGGCAGCCCGGTCAGCGGGTGGGGTGGCCGGCTGCGCGCAGCGCGTCCTTGACCTCGCCGACGGTCAGCTCGCCGAAGTGGAAGACGCTCGCCGCCAGCACCGCGTCGGCGCCCGCGCCGATCGCCGGCGGGAAGTGCGCCACCTCGCCGGCGCCGCCGCTGGCGATCACCGGCACGTCGACCACCGCGCGGACGGCCCGGATCAGCGCCAGGTCGAAGCCGGCCTTGGTGCCGTCGGAGTCCATCGAGTTGAGCAGGATCTCCCCCGCGCCCAGCTCCGCGCCGCGCCGGGCCCACTCGACCGCGTCGAGCCCGGTGCCCCGCCGGCCGCCGTGGGTGGTCACCTCGAAGCCGCTGGAGGTGGTGCCGGCGGGCGCCCGCCGCACGTCCAGCGAGAGCACCAGCACCTGCCGGCCGAACCGGTCGGCGATCTCGGCGATCAGCTCGGGCCGGGCGATCGCGGCGGTGTTCACGCCCACCTTGTCCGCTCCGGCGCGCAGCAGGGTGTCGACGTCGGCGACCTGCCGGACGCCGCCGCCCACGGTGAGCGGGATGAAGACCGACTCCGCCGTGCGCCGGACCACGTCGAGCATGGTCCCCCGGTCGCTGGAGGAGGCGGTGACGTCGAGGAAGGTCAACTCGTCCGCGCCGGCCCGGTCGTAGGCCGCGGCCAGCTCCACCGGGTCACCGGCGTCGCGCAGGTCGAGGAAGTTGACCCCCTTGACCACCCGCCCGGCGTCCACGTCCAGACACGGGATCACCCGTACCGCCACCGTCATGTCGCGAGCCTATCCAACGGATGTGGCACGGCGGCCGACCCGAACGGGCCGACCGCCGTGAACGAGGTCCGGGTCACACCCGGACGAGCATCTTGCCCAGGTTCTCGCCGCGCATCAGGCCGAGGAACGCCGCCGGGGCGTTCTCGATGCCGTCGACGACCGTCTCGTCGTACGAGAGCGTGCCGTCACGCAGCCAGCCGGCCATGTCGGCGACGAACTGGTCGCGCAGGCCGCCGTGGTCGCCGACCAGGAAACCGCGCAGGGTGAGCCGCTTGCCGATCACCAGCGCCAGGTTGCGCGGCGCGGCGGGCGGCTCGGTGGAGTTGTACTGCGCGATCATGCCGCAGATGGCGGCCCGGCCGTGCAGGTTCATCGAGGAGATCGCCGCCTCCAGGTGCTCGCCACCGACGTTGTCGAAGTAGACGTCGAGGCCGTCCGGGGCGGCCGCCTTCAGCGCGTCGCGCACCGGGCCGTCGTGGTAGTCGAAGGCGGCATCGAAGCCGAGCGCCTTCAGCCGCTCGACCTTGGCCGCCGAGCCGGCGCTGCCGACCACCCGGGAAGCGCCCTTGAGCTTGGCGATCTGGCCGACCATGCTGCCGACCGCGCCGGCCGCCCCGGAGACGAAGACGGACTCGCCCGGCTTCATCCCGGCCACCTCGAGCAGCCCGGCGTACGCGGTGAGTCCGGTCATGCCGAGCACGCTCAGGTAGGCGCTGACCGGCGCGACGGTCGGGTCGACCGGGCGGGCGGCCTTGGCGTCGACCAGCGCGTACTCCCGCCAGCCGAGGCCGTGCAGCACGGTGTCGCCGACCTTGACGCCGTCGGCCTCGCTGGCCACGACCTCGCCGATCGCCCCACCGTCCAGCGGCGCGCCGAGCTGGAACGGCGGCACGTACGACTTGACGTCGTTCATCCGGCCCCGCATGTACGGGTCGACCGACATGAACTGGTTGCGGACCACGATCTGACCCGGGCCCGGGGTGGGCACCTCGGTCTCGACCAGGCGGAAGTTGTCGGCGGTCGGCCAGCCCTGCGGGCGGGAGGCCAGGTGGATCTCACGGTTGGTGCTCATGCGCTGTCGTCCTTTCGTACGCGAAGAAGGGGCCGGACCGGCGTCAGGCTGCCGCGGCCTCGCGGACGGTGAGGGCGACCTGGATGTTGCCGCGGGTCGCGTTCGAGTACGGGCAGACCTGGTGGGCCGCCTCGACCAGCTGCTCGGCGGCGGTCCGCTCGACGGCGGGCAGGTCGACCACGAGGGCCACGGTCAGGCCGAAGCCACCGCTGCCGTTCGGGCCGATGCCCACCTCGGCCTCGACGACCGAGCCGGAGACGTCGGCCCTGGCCTTGCGGGCGACCAGGCGCAGTGCCGAGTGGAAGCAGGCCGCGTAGCCGGCGGCGAAGAGCTGCTCGGGGTTGGCGGCGCCGCCGGCGCCCCCCATCTCCTTCGGGGTCGCCAGGTCCAGGTCGACCGTGCCGTCCGAGGTGCGGACGTGGCCGTCCCGGCCGTCGCCGGTGGCGAGCGCGGACGCGGTGTAGAGCACCTGCATGGTCACTGCTCCTTCTGTCGGTGGATCGTCTCGGTGACCCGGGTGAGGGTGTCGCGCAGGCCGACCAGCTCCGCCTCGGTGAGGCCGGTGGCGCGGGCGACCCGCAGCGGCACCTCGTCCATCCGCTGCCGCAGTGCCGCACCGTCGCCGGTCAGGCCCACCTCCACCCGCCGCTCGTCGCGCGCCGAGCGGGTCCGGACCACCAGGCCCGCCGCCTCCAGCCGCTTGAGCAGCGGGGAGAGCGTGCCGGAGTCCAGCCGCAGCGCGGCGCCGAGCTCGGAGACCGTGGGGGCGTCGTCGCCGCGCTCCCAGAGCACCAGCAGCACCAGGTACTGCGGGTAGGTCAGGCCGAACTGGTCGAGGATGGGCCGGTAGACGTCGGTGAGGGCGCGCGACGCGGCGTAGAGCGCGAAGCACACCTGTCGACGCAGCACCAGATCATCGGTCACGTCGAAAACCGTAGCGCCCAATTGAGTTGTGCACAACCGATCAGGGTGCGGTGTGGCCGCCCCCACTCGGTTCCCCCGGGCCGGGGGGCCGGGTTCACCGGTCGCCGAGCCAGGCCTCCAGCTCCACCTCGACCAGGTGGTCCGGGTCCAGCAGCCCGGCCACGATCACCATGGTGGCCGCCGGACGGACGGCGCCGAAGACCGCGTTGTGCGCCCGCCCCACCTCGTCGGCGTAGATCCGGTCGGTGACGTACATCCGGGTCCGGACCACGTCGGCGGGTTCCGCGCCCACCTCGGCGAGCGCGTCCAGCCCGATCCGCAGCGCCTGCGCGGTCTGCGCCGCCGCGTCCCCCACGTGCGCCACCTGACCGTCGACGGTCGAGGTGCAGCCGGCCGTCCAGGCCAGCTCGCCGGCCCGGACCACCCGCGAGTAGCCGTAGGTGGCCTCCCACGGCCCGCCCGAGCCCAGCCGGGTGACGGTCACGCGCCGGCCCGCAGCGTCTCCAACGCCTCGGCGACGGTGAACGCGCCGGAGTAGAGCGCCTTGCCGGTGATCACACCCTCCACCCCGATCGGTTCCAGGGTCGCCAGGGCCCGCAGGTCGTCCAGGGTCGAGACGCCACCGGAGGCGATCACCGGCGCGTCGGTGCGCGCGCAGACCTCGCGCAGCAGGTCCAGGTTCGGCCCGCGCATGGTGCCGTCCTTGGTGATGTCGGTCACCACGTAGCGGGACGCGCCAGCCTTGTCCAGCCGCCCCAGCACCTCCCACAGGTCACCGCCGTCACGGGTCCAGCCCCGGGCGGAGAGGGTACGACCGCGCACGTCCAGCCCGATCGCCACCCGGTCACCGAACTCGCCGCAGACCCGGTCGCACCAGACCGGGTCCTCCAGCGCGGCGGTGCCGATGTTGACCCGGGCCGCCCCGGTGCCGAGCGCGGCCCCCAGCGACTCGTCGTCCCGGATGCCGCCGGAGAGCTCGACCTTCACGTCGAGCTGCCGGACCACCTCGGCGAGCAGGTGCGCGTTGGAGCCCCGGCCGAACGCGGCGTCCAGGTCGACCAGGTGGATCCACTCGGCGCCGTCGGCCTGCCAGGCCAGCGCGGCCTCCAGCGGGTCGCCGTAGGTGGTCTCGCTGCCGGCGGCGCCCTGGACGAGCCGGACGGCCTGGCCGTCGGCGACGTCCACGGCGGGCAACAGGGTGAGGCTCAACTTGATCTCTCCTCGCATCAGATCCGACGGTCCAGGGCGATCACCACGATCGCCGGCAGGACCAGCAGCAGCAGGACGACCAGCACCAGCCGCAGTGCCAGGTCGTCGACGAACGTCCAGATCAGCAGCAGCGCCACCCCGGTCAGCCCGACGATGGCGGCGCGCTGGCCCCGGCTGCGCCGGGCCAGCCGGCCGGTCCGGCCGCGCCGCCACTGCGGCGTCATCCGGCGCACCAGCGCACGCCGGCGCTGCCGGCGGGCCACCTTCCGCTGGCGTACCACCCGCTCCCGGGCCACCTCGGCCTCCCGGGCCGCGCGCCGGCGGGCCCGCTCCCTGCTCACGCCGTACCTCGCGCGGTCCCGGCGACCGCCGGTCCACGCACCGGGCCGGCCGGCTCAGTCAACCGTGGCCAGCCAGTTGCGCAGCAGCGCGGCCCCGGTCTCGGCCGACTTCTCCGGGTGGAACTGGGCGGCCGACAGCGAGCCCCGCTCCACCGCGGCGACGAAGTCCGTCCCGTGGTGGGCGGTGGTGACCCGGGCGCCGACGGCGGCCAGCGCCCCCGGGTCCACCACCCCGTACGAGTGGACGAAGTAGAACCGGCTGTCCTCGGGCAGCCCGGCGAAGAGCACCGAGCCGGCCGGCGGCGCGACGGTGTTCCAGCCCATGTGCGGCAGCCGGTCCGCGGGCAGCTTCGTCACCCCGCCGGGCAGCAGCCCGAGCCCCTTGGTCACCACCCCGTGCTCGTCGCCGTGCTCGAAGAACACCTGCATGCCCACGCAGATGCCGAGCACCGGCCGGCCGGCGGCCACCCGATCGGCGATCACCGGGCCGGCGCCGAGCGCCTCGATCCCGGCCATGCAGGCGGCGAAGGCGCCGACACCCGGTACCACCAGGCCGTCCGCATCGGCGGCGGCGGCCAGGTCGTCGGTGACCGTCACGTCCGCGCCGGCGTGCTCCAGCGCCCGCTCCGCCGAGCGCAGGTTGCCCGAGCCGTAGTCGAGCACCACGATCCGCTTCGTCATCAGCCCTCCCCGGGCAGCAGCCAGAGCACACCACCGACGGTGGCCAGCGCGGCGAGCAGCGCGGTGATCACGACCGTGCCGCGCGGCGCCCCCTGCCGGTACAACGACCACGTCCCGCCGACCAGCACGCCGGCCAGGATCAGCAGCAGGGTCGGCAGCACCGCCCCCATCAGAGCGCGCCCTTGGTGCTGGGGATCGCGCCGGCCGACCGGGGGTCGATCGCGGTGGCCTCGCGCAGCGCCCGGGAGACCGCCTTGAACTGGGCCTCCACCACGTGGTGGGCGTCCGGGTGGCCGCCGGGGCGGGCCGCCCGGAGCACGTCCACGTGCAGGGTGATCCGGGCCGCCTGACCGAAGGACTCCCAGATGTGCCGGGTCATGCTGCTCGGGTAGACCGGACCGATGTACGGGGCCAGCGCCGGCTCGTCGTGCACCACGTACGGCCGGCCGGAGAGGTCGACGGCGGCCCGGACCAGCACCTCGTCCATGGGGACGGTGGCCGAGCCGTACCGCCGGATGCCGGCCTTGTCCCCCAGCGCCTGGTCGAACGCGGCGCCCAGGGCGAGCGCGGTGTCCTCCATCGTGTGGTGCGCGTCGATCTCCAGGTCGCCCACGGTCCGCACGGTGAGGTCGAAGCCGCCGTGCCGGGCGATCTGGTGGAGCATGTGGTCGTAGAAGCCCACCCCGGTGCCGATCTCGGCCGTGCCGGTGCCGTCCAGGTCGATCTCGACCAGGACCTTGGTTTCCTTGGTGATCCGCTCCACCCGGGCGGTCCGGCTCATCGAAGTTTCTCCATCGCGGTGAGGTAGGCGTCGGTCTCGGCGGGGGTGCCGGCGGTGACCCGCAGCCAGCCGGGCAGGCCGACGTCACGGACCAGCACACCCGCGTCGAGCAGGGTGCGCCAGGCGGCGGACTGGTCGCCGCCGGTCTCGAAGAGCACGAAGTTGGCGTCGCTGTCGGCCACCCGGTGGCCGCGGGCGCGCAGCTCGGTGACGATCCGGTCCCGCTGGACCATGATCGCCTCGACCGTGCCGAGCAGGGCGTCGCGGTGCGCGAGCGCCGCCCGGGCGGCGGCCTGGGTGAGCGCTGAGAGATGGTACGGCAGCCGCACCAGCTGCACCGCCCGCACCACGGCCGGATCGGCGGCCAGGTAGCCCAGCCGGCCGCCGGCGAACCCGAACGCCTTGCTCATCGTCCGGGTCACCACCAGCCGGGGGTGGTCGGGCAGCACGGCGAGCGCGCTGACCGTGCCGGGCCGGGCGAACTCGGCGTACGCCTCATCGACGATCACCATGCCGGGCGCGACGTCGAGCACCGCGGCGACCACCTCGGGGTCGAGGGCGGTGCCGGTCGGGTTGTTCGGCGAGCAGAGGAAGACCACGTCCGGGCGGTGGGCGCGGACCTGGGCGACCGCCTCGTCGGCGGTCAGCCCGAAGTCGACGCCGCGGGCGGCCGGCACCCAGCCGGTGCCGGTGCCGAGCGCCAGCAGCGGGTGCATCGAGTACGCCGGGACGAAGCCCAACGCCGTCCGGCCGGGACCGCCGAACGCCTGGAGCAGTTGCTGCTGGATCTCGTTGGAGCCGTTGGCCGCCCACACCTGCGCGACGGTGAGCCCATGGCCGAGGTAGGCGGCCAGGTCGGCGCGGAGCGCCACTGCGTCCCGGTCCGGGTAGCGGTTGAGGTCGTGCAGCTCGGCCGCGAGGGCCTTGCCGATCGCCTCCACCACCGGCTCGGGCACCGGGTAGGAGTTCTCGTTGGTGTTCAGCCGCACCGCGACGTCCAGCTGCGGCGCCCCGTACGGCGAGAGTCCGCGCAGGTCGTCGCGGATCGGCAGGTCGCCGAGCGTGGTCACGCCGACCCTCCGGGGAAGCGCACGCTGACCGCCTGGCCGTGCGCCGGCAGGTCCTCAACGTTGGCCAGGGTCACCACGTGCGGGGCCACCTCGCGCAGCGCGTCCTGGCTGTATTCCACCAGGTGGATGCCGCGCAGGAAGGACTGCACCGACAGCCCCGAGGAGTGCCGGGCGCAGCCGCCGGTGGGCAGCACGTGGTTGGAGCCCGCGCAGTAGTCGCCGAGCGACACCGGCGACCAGGCGCCGACGAAGATCGCCCCGGCGTTGCGGACCCGCAGCGCCCATTCGCGGGCGTCGGCGGTCTGGATCTCCAGGTGCTCGGCCGCGTACGCGTCGACCACCCGCAGCCCGTCCGCCAGGTCGTCGACGAGGACGACGCCGCTCTGCTCGCCGCTGAGGGCGGTGGTGACCCGCTCGACGTGCTTGGTGGCCGGCACCTGGCGGGCCAGTTCCCGCTCCACCGCGTCGGCCAGCTCGACCGACGGGGTTACCAGCACGCTGGCCGCGAGGGGGTCGTGCTCGGCCTGGCTGATCAGGTCGGCCGCGACGTGCGCCGGGTCGGCGGTGTCGTCGGCGAGGATGGCGATCTCGGTCGGGCCGGCCTCGGCGTCGATGCCGACCACCCCGCGCAGCAGCCGCTTGGCGGCGGTCACCCAGATGTTGCCCGGACCGGTGATCATGTCGACCGGGTCGCAGTGCGCGCCGCCCTCGGCGTCCACGGCGGCGCCGTACGCCAGCATGGCGACGGCCTGGGCGCCGCCGACGGCGTACACCTCGTCGACGCCGAGCAGCGCGCAGGCGGCGAGGACCCGCTGGTCGGGCAGGCCGCCGTTGTCCTGCTGGGGCGGGCTGGCCACCACCAGCGAGCGGACTCCGGCCGCCTGCGCCGGGACCACGTTCATCACCACGGTCGACGGGTACATGGCCAGGCCGCCGGGGACGTAGAGCCCCACCCGGTCGACCGGCACCCAGCGCTCGGTCACCGTGCCGCCGGGCACCACCCGCGTGGTGTGGTCGGTGCGCCGCTGGTCGGCGTGCACCTTGCGGGCCCGGGTGATCGACTCCAGCAGCGCGGCGCGCACGTCCGGGTCGAGCGTCCCCTCGGCCTCGGCGATCGCCTCGGCGGGCACCCGCAGCACCTCCGGGGAGATCCCGTCGAAGCGCTCGCTGGCCTCCCGGATCGCCGGGTACCCATGCTCCCGGACCGCCTCCACGAGGGGGCGGATCCGCTCGACGGCCACGGAGACGTCGAGCTGGGCACGGGGCAGCAGGCGGCGTGGGTCACGGATACCGCCGCGCAGGTCGATCCGATTCAACACCCTTGCGAGTCTAGGCGGCCCGGCCGCCGGTGACCCGCGCCGCCCGCACCGCGGGAGGCGTGAGCCGAGCCACGCCGGACGGGCCCGCTCCGACTAGGCTCGACGCGTGACCGCACGGCTGCCGGTGTTTCCGCTCGGAACGGTGCTCTTCCCCGGGCTGGTGCTGCCGCTGCACATATTCGAGGAACGCTACCGCGCGCTGGTCCGCCACCTGGTCGGGCTGCCCGAGGGCGCGCCGCGCGAGTTCGGCGTGGTGGCCATCGCGGCCGGCTGGGAGGTCGCCCCGGGTGGGGGCACGGCGACGCCGGGCGGCGTCGGGGTGACCCTGCACGAGGTCGGCTGCACCGCCGAGCTGCGGCAGGTCACCGAGCTCGACGACGGCGGGTTCGACATCGTCACGGTGGGCCGGCGGCGGTTCCGGATCGCCGACGTCGACGACGCGGCCGCGCCCTACCTGACCGCCGAGGTGGAGTGGCTGCCCGAGCCGACCGGCACCGACGAGACGGCCGATCTGCTCGCCGCCCGGGTGATCGCGGTGTTCCGGCAGTACCTGGGGCTGATCCGGCCGGTCCCGGAGGACATCTCCGAGCAGCTGCCGGAGGATCCGACAGTGCTCTCCCACCTGGTGGCCGCCACCGCCGCGCTGACCGTGGCCGACCGGCAACGGCTGCTCGCCATCGACGACACCGCCGCCCGGCTCCGCGCCGAGCTGCGGCTGCTCAACCGCGAGGCGGCTCTGCTGCGCCAGGTGCGGGCGGTTCCGGTGCCGCTGTCGGAGCTGGCGTCGCCCCCGGCACCCAACTGACCCCGCCCGGTCCCCACGGGACCCCGACGGCGTCGGGCTCCGGCTCCGGACGCAGCGACGGCCAGCGCGACCAGCCGGCCAGCAGGGTGTACGTCACCGCGGCGGCGAACGCGGGCAGCAGCAGGTCGCCGAAGGGCACCGGGAGCACGCCCAGCACCCACTCGATCCCCCCGGCGCGCAGGTCGGCCGGCTTGCTGAACGGCGTACCGTCCGGGGCGGTCTCCAGCAGCCGCTGGTAGGCGGACAGCCCGATCCGGCGGCCCACCTGCCAGGCCACGAGGGCGGCACCGAGCGCGCCGAGCGCGACCGCGAACAGCCCGCCAGGCCCGCGCCGCCGGCGCAGCACCGCCCAGAGCCCGACCGCGACGAGCGCCCCGAACCCGAGCCCGAGCAGGCTGAACCAGCCGTCGGCGGCGATCGGCTGCTCCGGCTGCGGCTGGGCGTAGATCGCCCCCTCGGCGGTCTTCAGCACCGGGGTGTCCGGCGCCACGGCCGCCCAGAGCAGCCCGAGCGGGACGCCGAGGACGGTGAGCGCGAGCACGGTGGCGGCGGTCACCGCCGGGGTGTGCCGGTGCCGGTCCTCGCGGACGGCCGGGGAGCCCGCGTACGCCGGCGGCCACGGCACGCCGGCCAGCGACCCCCAACCGGGGCCGGGCGCGGCCGTCGTCCTCGTCGGGCCGTCGGCGGGCGGGGTGCCACCGGTGTCCGCCTCGACCGATGCCGGGGCGGGGCCGTCGGGTCCGCCTGCGGCGCGGGCCGGCTCGTCGGGACGCGCGACGGGCCGGTACGGATCGGGGGTGTCCGGGCTCACCTGGTGATCCTCTCAGGCGCGGCGGTGACGCGGGGCGGCGGTGGCCGGAGAGCCGCTCAGCCGGCGAACGGCTCCAGCATCACCGCGGCGGCTCGCAGCCACGCCTGGCGGGTCTCCGGCTGGAGCTGGTGGTACTCGATCGAGGAGCCGGTCTCCAGCGCCGGGTCGTACGGCACCACGGCGACGGCCCGGGTCCGGGTGGCGAAGTGCCGCTCGAGGTCGTCATGGAGCGACGAGCGGCCCGGGGTGGGGCAGGAGATCAGGGTCACCGCATTGTCGGCCAGCTCCCCCATCCCCACCTCGTGCAGCAGGTCCAGCATCCAGTCCGCGCTGAACGCGGCGTCCTCGCGCGGCACGGTGGTGACCACCAGCTGGTCGGCGGCCTGCATGACGGTGCGCCAGTTGGCGCTCTCCACGTTGTTGCCGGTGTCCACGCAGACCACGTCGTGGGTGCGGCGCAGCAGCTCCAGCACCCGCTTGACGGTGAACTGGTCCAGCCGCTGGGCGAACCGGGGGCTCTCCTCGCCGGCCAGCACGTCGTACGAGCCGTCGGAGGCGTGCCGCAGGTAGTCGTCGAGGGACTCCAGCAGCTCAGCGCCCTCCCGGATCTCGATGTGCGCCAGGTCGCTGATCAGGTGCCGGATGGTCCGGGCGTGCCGGGCGCTGCCGGCGCGCAGCCCGAGGGTGCCGCGCAGCTCGTTGTCGTCCCAGGCGAGCACGCCCCGGCCGCGGACGCTGCCGACGGTGGCCGCGGCGAGCACGGTGGCGGTGGTCTTGTGCACCCCGCCCTTGGGGTTGGCGAAGGCGAGCACCCGTGGCGTGCCGAACTCGCGGCGGAGGATGCCGGCGGCCCGCTCCTGCTCGTCCTGCGGGCTCTGCGCGCGCCACTCGATCCGGGCCGGTTCGATCCGCGCCGGGTAGCCCCGGTCGGTGGCCACCGCGGGCGGGTGGACCGGCTCCGGCGGGTACGCCGGCGCGGCCCGGTAGGCGGGCTCCCGGTACGCCGGCTCCGCCGGGTAGCCGGGCTCGGCCGGGTACGTCGGCTCCGGGTGGGTCGGCTGCTGCGGGTAGGCCGGGGCGGAGCCGGGGCGGTAGCCGCCGTCCAGCAGGGCGGCGTACCGGGACTCGACCGGCGGCGGTTCGCGCCGGTAGCCGTTGTCCAGCAGCGCGTAGCGGGCCCCCACCACCGGCGGCTCGGGCCGCGCGGGCGGCTCGGGCTGGTAGCCGGGCTCGGGCTGGTAGCCGGGCTCGGGCTGGTAGCCGGGCTCCAGCCGGTAGGCCGGGTCGACCCGGTAGGACGCCTCGGCCCGGTAGCCCGGATCCGCGGCGGCGTACCCCCTGTCGACCGGCGGCACGGGCGCCGACGCCCGACCCGACCAGCTGTTGCCCGATCCGCGCGGCGGCAACGTCTCGCGCGGCGACGGCTCGTCGGCCCGGGGGTCGGGTTCACCGTGGTCGGCGGCGCGGCCGCCGAGCCGGGCACGGTCGAGCAGCGCCCGCCATCGCGGTGCCGGTTCGGCCGACCGGCCCCAGCCGGTCTCGGTGCCGTCCAAGGCTCGCCCTCCCCGCCCCCATCGATCTCCGCCTGACAGGCTACGAACGAAACCCTATGCGGACCACACCGGTCTGCGCACATCCCCCGGTGGCCATACTCACCGCGACGACCCCGTCGACCCGCCGCCACCGGCGTCCGGGGAGGTAGGGGCCGTGGTCGGCGGTCCCGGCCCCGGACCCGCGACCGCACCGGCCGGTGAGGAACCGATCACGCCCGGTGCCGCTTCCGACGAATCGCCCACCCCGGGACCCGCCGGCGCCGGCCCGGGACCGGTGTCCGCCGGTGGCCGCACCACGTCCCGCTGGTCGGGCAGCGGCGGCGTGAACACCGTCCGTTCCAACCGGGTCACCTCCGGCGCCGGGTCCACCGCCCGGACCCCCGGCCGGGCGGCAAGGTCGCGCAGCGCGTCCGGCCCGCCCCGGACCACCGCGGCGTAGACGCAGCCGCACCCGCTCCGGTACGCGGCCGCCTCCCGCGCCGCGACCCGCGCCCCGGTCTCGTACGTCCGGCGCAGTTCGGCGTCGGCGGACCCGGCCGCCCGAGTCCGCTGGTCGGCGGCCTCGCGGTCCTTGCGGTCGGCCACCCCGGTCATCCCGGCGACCACATCCTGCGGCAGCCGCTGCGCCGCCAGGTGGACGACCTCGGTCTGCCGCTCAGGCAGCGGCACCCGGGCGACCACCTCGGCGACCGGCACGCCGGCGAGCACCGCCGGCAGCCCGCCGGGCCGCAGGTAGGCGTCGAACGAGACCAGCGCGTACGTCCCGGACGGCGACCCGGTCAGGGGCAGCGCGGCGAGGTCCGCCGCGGCGGCCCGCAGGTAACCGGGGATCGGGTCGCCGGTCGCCACCCCGACCCGGGCCACCTCGCCCACCGTGCGGTCGCCCACCGGCTCGTCGTGCCGGTCCGTCCAGCCGGCGGTGAGCAGCACCGCGCCCACCGAGAAGAGCGCGGCCGAGGTCAGCCACCGGGCCCGACCGGCGCGGTCGGGCCGGCCGGCGGGCGACGGCCGCTGGTCGGCCGCCGGCGGTGGATCGGCAGCGCTCACCGGCGCGGGCCCCCTCGGATCGGATCGGGTGACGTCAGTCGCGCAGCACGGACAGCGCGTGCGCCAAGTCGTCGGGGTACTCGCTGACGAAGGTCACCTCGTCGCCGGTGCGCGGGTGCAGGAAGCTCAGCGAGTGGGCGTGCAGCCACTGCCGGCTCAGCCCGAGCCGGGCCGACAGCGTCGGGTCGGCGCCGTAGGTGACGTCGCCCACGCACGGGTGGCGCAGCGTCGAGAAGTGCACCCGGATCTGGTGCGTCCGGCCGGTCTCCAGCCGGACGTCGAGCAGGCTCGCCGCCGGGAACGCTTCGAGGGTGTCGTAGTGGGTGATGCTCGGCTTGCCGCCGGAGACCACCGCCCAGCGGTAGTCGTGGTGCGGGTGCCGGTCGATCGGGGCGTCGATGGTGCCGCGCAGCGGGTCCGGGTGGCCCTGGACCACGGCGTGGTAGCGCTTCTCCACCTCGCGGTACTTGAACGCCCGCTTGAGCGCGGTGTACGCCTGCTCGCTCTTGGCCACCACCATGACCCCGGTGGTGCCGACGTCGAGCCGGTGCACCACGCCCTGCCGCTCGGCGGCGCCGCTGGTGGAGATGCGGTGCCCGATCGCGGCCAGCGCGCCGATCACGGTCGGCCCGGTCCAGCCGGGGCTGGGGTGGGCGGCCACGCCGACCGGCTTGTCCACCACCACGATGTCGTCGTCGGCGTAGACCACGGTCAGGCCCGGCACCGCCTGCGGCACCACGGTCGGCGGGGCGGCCGGGGCGGGCAGCGTCACCTCCAGCCAGGAGCCGGCCTTGACCTTGTGCGAGTTGGCCCGTACGGCGCCGTCGACCAGGGCGTCGCCGGCGTCGACCAGCGCCGCGGCGGCGGTGCGGGAGAGCCCGAAGAGCCGGGAGACGGCCTGGTCCAGCCGCATGCCGTCGAGACCGTCCGGGACGGGGAGGGAACGGTGGTCGCCGCCTGCGGCGAAGGCCGAGGTCACGCCCGCTCCCGCGACTCGGCATCGGCCGGAGCCGGGTCGGCCGGGGAGTCGCCGTCCCCGGCGCCGGCGCGCCGGCCGTCGCGCTGCCGGCCGGTCAGCTCCAGCAGCACGGCCAGCAGAACGCCGGAGACCAGGCAGCTGTCGGCCAGGTTGAACACCGGCCAGACCTGGCCGTACGGGTCGAAGAGGCTGACCATGTCCACCACGTGCCCGACGAAGTGCCCGGGCGCGCGGAAGATCCGGTCGACGAGGTTGCCGAGCGCCCCGCCCAGCACCAGGCCCAGCGAGACCGCCCACGGCAACGAGCGCAGGCGCAGCGCCATCCAGACGATCCAGCCGACCACACCGATGGTGATCAGCGGGAAGACCCAGGTGTGGCCGGAGCCGATGCTCCACGCCGCCCCGCTGTTGCGGGTCAGCGTGAGGTAGACGGCGCCGCCGAGCAGGCGGACCGGCCCGCGGTCGTCGAGGAAGAGCAGCGCCAGGTGCTTGGTGAGCAGGTCGGCCAGCAGAGCGGTCAGGGCAATGCCGAGGAGGACCACCAGCGCCCGGGGGCGGGGGCGGGGCGTACCGCCGCCCGGCTCAGCGGTGCCGGATCCGGCGGTCGGTGCTGTGGTCATCGACTCCCCATCGACTTCTTCGACGGCGAGGGCTCACCGTCTCGTGCGGTCACCGGGGAGCCGGCGTCAGCGCCGCTCCTCCAGCTGCTTGCAGGTCACGCAGAGGGTCGCCGACGGGAAGGCGGCGAGCCGCTCCACCGGGATCGGGTTCCCGCACCGCTCACACCATCCGTAGCCACCCTCGTCGAGCCGTTCCAGTGCCCGCTCGACCTGCGTGATCCGTTCCCGGATGCTGTTGGCGAGGGAGATCTCCTGCTCGCGCTCGAACGTCTTGGTGCCGGTGTCGGCCTGGTCGTCCCCGGCCGAGTCGGTCAGCCGGTCGCGCTGCAGCTCGGTAATCTCGCTCAGCGTCTGATCGTACTCGGCGCGCAGCTCGTCCCGGCGGGCCGCCAGGGCCGCCCGGATCTTCTCGGTCTCCGCCGCGCTGCGGGTGGCCTTCGCCACCGGCTTACGGCCGGCGGTCCTGGTGTCGGCTGGCTTCGCCATCGTCAGCTCCCTCGGCCGCGGGTGACGCGGCGATCGGCGGTAACCGGACAGGGGTCGCCCGCCTGGCGTCCCCCATGTACGCAAACGGGCGCACGGCGTCGAGAGCCGCGCACTCCGGAGGTTGGCAAGAATACGGAACGTACAGGCGTCCGACAACGTGCCGCACCGACGTACCGCTATTCAGCCCCGAGTAAGCCCTGAACAGGGCAAAAGGAACGCTAGCAGATCAGCCGTCCCGATCCTCGCCGTACTCGCCAAACCACCTGGCCAGACGACCCCGCCGACTGACCGCGCGGAGCCGCCGCTCGGCCTCGTCCCGCACCCCGGCGGTCGCCACGATCAGCAGGCTGTCGCCGGCCTTGAGCCGGGTGTCCGGGCCGGGCACGAAGCCCGCCCCGTCGCGCAGCACCAGGGTCACCGAGGCCCCCACCGGCAGCCGCAGCTCGTCGACGTGCACCCCGGCCAACCGGGAGCCCGCCGGCACCTCCAGCTGGAGCAGGTCCGCCCGCATCCGCTCCAGCGGCGCGGAATCCACCCGGATCTCCGCCGCCTCGGCCGGTGCGGTCACCCCCAGCCGGCGGGCCGCCGGCGCGAGGGTGCCGGCCTGCAGCAGGGTGAAGATCACCACGAGGACGAAGACCGCGTCGAAGAGCCGGTCCGCCCCCGGCACCCGCTCGGAGAGCGGGATGGTGGCGAGCACGATCGGCACCGCCCCGCGCAGCCCCGCCCAGGACAGGAACGCCTGGTCCCGCAGCGGCACCCGGAACGGCAGCGCGGCGATCGCCACCGACAGCGGCCGGGCGGCCAGCAGCAGCGCCAGCCCGGTGACCACCGCCGGCAGCACGGCCGCGTCCAGCCGGCTCGGCGTGGCCAGGAGCCCGAGCAGCACGAACAGCCCGATCTGGGCCAGCCAGGCCAGCCCGTCGGCGAACCCGAGGATGGCCTGCCGGTGCGGCAACCGGGCGTTGCCGAGCAGCACCCCGGCGACGTAGACGGCGAGGAAGCCGGAGGCGTGCAGCACCGCGCCGGCGGCGTACGCGAGCACCGTGAAGCCGACCGCCGCGATCGGGTAGAGGCCCGACGAGGGCAGGGCCGCCCGGCGCAGCGCGAACCGCCCGGCGATCCCCACGGCGAGGCCGACCGCCGCGCCCGCCCCCAGCTCGTAGCCGACCAGCAGCACCTCGTACCACCACGGGTGACCGGCGGCGGTCTCCCGGGAGAGCAGCACCACCACGATCACCACGGGGGCGTCGTTCATGCCGGACTCGGCCTCCAGGGTGGCCACCAGCCGGGGCGGCAGCCGCAGCCGGCGCAGGGTGGCGAAGACCGCCGCGGCGTCGGTGGACGAGAGCACCGCGCCGTAGAGCAGCGCCAGCCGCCAGTCCAGCCCGAGCACCAGGTGCCCGATCAGGCCGACGACGAGGATGCTGACCAGCACGCCGATCGTGGAGAGCGCGGCGGCCAGGCCGAGCACCGGGCGCAGCGTGCTCCACCGGGCGGTGAGGCCGCCCTCCGCGATGATCACGATCAGCGCGCAGAAGCCGAGCACCCGGGTCAGCTCGGCGTCGTCGAAGCGGATGCCGAGGCCGGCCTCGCCGATGGCCACCCCGAGCGCCAGGTAGACCAGGAGGCTCGGCACGCCGAGGCGGGTGGAGAAGCGGACCGCGCCGACCGCCACCAGCAGGACGGCGGCGCCGAGCAGCAGCGCGAGGTCCAGCCCGGGCGTCACGGTCGCCCGACCCGGGGCGTCGTCACCCGGCCGAGCCGTCGCGCAGCCGGCGGAGCGCGTCGGCCAGTTCGGGCGTGGGGCGCTCGACCAGGAAGAGCTTGTCCCGGCTCGCCGCGCCGGTGCGCAACGACACCGCCGCCGGGCGGACGCCCAGCGCCCCGGCCAGCGCCCGGCGGGCCGCCTCGGTGGCCCGGCCATCGACCGCCGGGGCGTTCACCGCGATCACCAGGGCGGGACCGTGCGGGCCGTCGAACCGGCCGCCGACCCGGGCCCGGGACGCCCCGGGCTTGACCCGTACGGCGACGGTGAGGGCCTCGTCGGTGGACATGGCCGGCGCCTCAGCCGGGAAAGCCGTCGGCGAGCAGGGTGGTGTCCGGCGCGCAGCGGGCGCACGGGGTGAAGCCGAGCGAGACCGCCTCGGAGACCGGCAACGGCTCGTGGTCGCGCCCGACCAGGTGGGCGCAGGAGGGCAGGTGGTAGCGGCGGTGGCCGTCGACCACCCGGACCTCGGCGTCGAGCCGGGCGACCCGCGCGGCGTCGGCGGGCGGCACCTGCTGGGCCGCCGGTTCGTCGGACCAGCCGGCGCCGGTGGTCGGGCTCGGGTCCGTGGTCTCCCACGGCGGCTCGGCGTCGGGCTCCCACGGGGTCTCGGCCCGGGGCTCCCACGCCGGCTCGGGGCGGGTCTCCCGCACCGGCTCGGCCTGGGTCTGCCACCGGCCGACGCCGTCGGCGGGGTCGCTGACGCCCACGACGTCCCCGGTCACCGGCGACTCGGGCGGTTGCCGCCACCCGTCGCCGCCGGTGCCGAACGTCGTGGGAACGTGCTGGACGGGGATCTCCGGCTCCGCGCCGCCGGGGGCGTGCGGAGCGGCCGTCCGGGGGGACCGTGGTCCCCGGTCACGCGGCCCGGCTCCGGCCGTCGTCGCCCGGGTGGCGGCCGCCTGGCGGGCGCCGGTCACCAACGCGACGGCGGCCAGCAGGCTGGCCGCGATGGAACTGATCAACAATGCGCTGGAGCCGTCGGCGAGACCGACCACCAGCAGTACGACCGCGACGAGGATGAGCAGCAGGCTTGCGACTAGCACGGCTCACCCCCGCCGCGTCGTGTCGGTGTGGGGCGGTCGACGACCGTCGGGGGACGGTCGTCGACCGTCGATCAGCGACCGGTTTCGAGAGCGCCGGAGCGACCGCCACCGTACGAGCCGGCGAGGCCCGCGGCGGCCAGACCGTTGCCGCCGGCGGCGGAACGACCGCCCTCGGAACGGGTCATCTCGGCCTCCAGGCCCTGGCCGCGACCGTCGAGGTCGCGCAGCTGGCTCTCGAGGTACGCCTTGAGCCGGGTGCGGTACTCCCGCTCGAACTGCTTGAGCTCCTCGATGTGCTTCTGCAGCGCGGTGCGCTTGGCGTCCAGGCCGCCCATGGCCTCCTGGTGCCGCTGGCGGGCGTCGCGCTCCAGGGCGTCGGCCTTGGCGCGGGCCTCGCGGGTGACCTCCTCGGCCTTGGAACGGGCCTCGGAGAGCAGCTGGTCGGCCTCGCGACGGGCGTCGGAGACGTGGTCGTCGGCGGTGCGCTGGGCCATCATCAGGACCCGCAGGGCCTGCTGCTCGCCGTCACCGGTGCTGGCCGGGCCACCGCCGGCGCGGACCTGCTCGAGCTCCGCCTGCATGGCGCGGGCGGCCTGCTCGGCCGCGGCCTTGTCGCGCTGCACCCGGTCGAGCTGGGCCTTGACGTCGTTGAGCTCCGCCGCGAGACGGGCGTCGCCACCGGGACCGGCGGGCGCGCCACCACGGCCGCCACGCTCCACCTGGGCGCGCAGCTCGTTGTTCTCCTCGATCAGACGGGCAAGCTCACGCTCGACCTCGTCCAGGAAGGCGTCGACCTCCTCCTCGTCATACCCCCGCTTGCCGATCGGCGGCTTTTTGAAGGCGACGTTATGGACGTCGGCCGGGGTCAGCGGCATCGAAACTCCTCGGGTCAGTTGCGGCCGCGTAGCGGGTTGGGCCACCGAATATTCATCCAATGATCAACCGCTTCAACACGAACTCCATCAGCACGAACAGGATAACCAGGAGCACAAGGGAGGCCAGGTCGATGCTCACGGTACCAATTCGCAGTGGAGGGATCACACGCCTCAACGCCTTGAGAGGCGGATCAGTGACGCTCCACACCGATTCCAGTCCCGCCGACGCTCCCCGCCCCGGTTGCCACCGGCGACCGTACTGGAGGACGGCGCTGAGGACGAATCGGGCCAACAGCACGATAAGGAAGATATACAAGATCAGGTACAGCACTTGCAGCACGATCGACAACACGGCAGGCGACGTCCCTCGGTCAGGGCGGACTAGCTCAGGCTGAAAAAGCCGCCCTCAGCGATCTTGGCCTTGTCCTCCGCGGTGACCTGGACGTTGGCCGGTGAGAGCAGGAACACCCGGTTGGTCACGCGCTCGATCGTACCGCGCAGCCCGAACGCCAGTCCGGCGGCGAAGTCCACCAGCCGGCGGGCGTCGGCCTCGTCCATTTCGGTGAGGTTGATGATCACCGGGACGCCGTCGCGGAAGTGCTCGCCGATGGTGCGGGCCTCGCGGTAGGTGGTGGGGTGCAGCGTGGTGATCTGGTAACGCTGCTCCTCCTCGGCCATCACCGCGCGCTCGCGCGCCTGGACCTGCGGGGCCAGGGCGAGGTTGTCCCGGGTGTGGTAGGTGAGGGCACCCGAGGTCTCGCCCGCGCCGGACCGGGTGATCGATCGGACGCTGGACCGCTCGGACCGCTCCAGACGCTCGTCGTCGGCCCGCTCGGTGTCCACCGCCCGGCTCGCGCTCCGCTCGGTCAGCCGGCCCCGGTCGCCCAGGCGCGGTCGCGGCGCCCGCGGCTCCTCGGAGTCGTCCTCCTCGTCGTCGGCGAACTCCTCGGCGTACCGGCTCGACCGGTACCGCGAGTCACGGTAGCCGGGCTTGTCGTAGCCGGGCTTGTCGTAGCCACCCTCGTCGTAGCCCCGCTCGTCGTCCTCCTCGACCAGACCGAGCCAGACCCCCGCCTTGCGCAGTGCACCCATCCCGCGCCCTTCCGTCCGCCGTGCGGCACGCACCCCCGTGCCGTGTCGCTTGATCACGATCGGCAACCCATGCCCACCGGAGCGGAGCGGCAATCCCCTGACGGGCGATTCGCGGCCGCCCGCCATGGCCCCCGACAACGGGATGCCGTTCCCTCAAACAACACAGATGTAATTTGCTTCTTCCGCGGTCAGGCTACCGCAGCGTGGGACGCATTCCGAGCAACGCGCTGCCGACACGGACATGTGTCGCGCCGTACGCTATCGCCTGTTCCAGGTCCCCACTCATTCCGGCGGAGAGCGCGATGGCCTCCGGATGCCATTCACGGAACCCGCGCGCCACCTCGGCCAGCCGGGCGAACGCCCGCTCCGGCTCCCAGCCCAGCGGCGCCACCGCCATCAGCCCGCCCAGCCGGACGGCGCCGGCCCCGGCCAGCGCCTCGGCCACCGGACCCAGGCCGCGGTCCGGGTCGGCGGAGTCCGGCAGCGCCCCGCCGCGTGCCGGGTCGCCGTCGATGCTGACCTGCACCAGGGCGTCCAGCGGCCGGTCCCGGCCGGCCGCCGCGGCGTCCAGCGCCCGGGCCAGCCGGACGCTGTCCACCGAGTGCACGACGTCGGCGTAGCGGACCACCGACCGGGCCTTGTTGCGCTGCAGCTGGCCGATGAAGTGCCAGCGGGCGGTCACCCCGGCGGCGGTCACCTCGGCCGCCTTCGGCGCGGCCTCCTGGTCGCGGTTCTCCCCCACGTCGGTGACCCCGAGCCCGGCCAGCGCCACCACGTCGCCGGCCGGGTACGTCTTGGTCACCGCGATCATGGTGACCTCGACGCGGTCCCGGCCGGCGGCGGCGCAGGCGTCGGCGATCCGGGCGCGGACCTGGGCCAGCCCGGCGGCGAGTTCGGCACGCCGGTCGGGCCGTACCGTGGCGGGTTGTCCGGTCATCGGCGGAGCTCAGGAACCGTTCTTGAGGAAGTCGGGCACGTCGACGTCGTCGAAGAGCACCCGGCGCGGCGACTGCTGCGGGGCCGGCATCGTCGCCGGCGGGCTGACCGGCGGGGTCTGCGGCGTCGGCTGGTTCTGGTTGGTCTTGCGCGGCGCCTCGGCCGCCTTGTACGACGGCGTGCCCCCGTCGAAGCCGGCCGCGATCACGGTGACCCGGACCTCGTCGCCGAGCGCGTCGTCGATCACCGCGCCGAAGATGATGTTGGCCTCCGGGTGGGCCGCGTCGGTGACCAGCTGCGCGGCGTCGTTGATCTCGAACAGGCCCAGGTCGGACCCGCCGGCGATGGAGAGCAGCACGCCGCGGGCGCCGTCCATGCTCTGCTCCAGCAGCGGGCTGGAGATGGCCGCCTCGGCCGCCTCGACCGCGCGGTTCTCGCCGCGAGCGCTGCCGATACCCATCAGCGCGCTGCCGGCGCCGCTCATCACGCTCTTGACGTCGGCGAAGTCCAGGTTGATCAGACCCGGGGTGGTGATCAGGTCGGTGATGCCCTGGACACCGGAGAGGAGCACCTGGTCGGCGGTCCGGAAGGCGTCCATCATGGAGATGTTGCGGTCGCCGAGCGCCAGCAGCCGGTCGTTGGGAATGACGATCAGCGTGTCGCACTGGTTGCGCAGCTCGTCTATGCCGGACTCGGCCTGCACCTGGCGGCGCTTGCCCTCGAAGGAGAACGGCCGGGTCACCACGCCGATGGTCAGCGCGCCGAGCTTGCGGGAGATGTTGGCCACCACGGGCGCGCCGCCGGTGCCGGTGCCGCCGCCCTCGCCGCAGGTCACGAAGACCATGTCGGCGCCCTTGAGCACCTCCTCGATCTCGTCGCGGTGGTCCTCGGCGGCGTTCTTGCCGACGTCCGGGTTGGCGCCCGCGCCGAGACCCCGGGTCAGCTCCCGGCCGACGTCGAGCTTGACGTCGGCGTCGCTCATCAGCAGCGCCTGCGCGTCGGTGTTGATCGCGATGAACTCGACGCCCTTGAGTCCAACCTCGATCATCCGGTTGACGGCGTTGACGCCGCCACCGCCGATGCCGACGACCTTGATGACCGCCAGGTAGTTGTGCGGAGGTGTCATCTCCGGTCCTTTCCTTCGAGATTGGCATCGGCCGACCCGGTACGGCGTGGCCAGACCAGCGGTCGACGACAGCTGTCACCAGCGAGGATCAGGGTTGAACCCTCACCCTCTACTAGAGGCTTACAGTTATGTCAACCACTGATCCTCTTCGGGGCAACGTAAGCGCCGCCGCGCGATGAGCCAAGGACCTGCCCGGCGTGTCGCCGCCCGGAGCGGGCCGACTCACATCCCGTCGGATCACTTGAAGGTCACCACGTCCGGCGCGCTCACGTCGATCGTGTCGGCCTCGCGACCCAGCAGCGCGGTGGCCACCCGGGCCTTGTCCGTACCCCGGGTGGCGTCGCCCCAGACCACCGTCCGGTCGCCGCGCAGGGTCAGGCTGATCCGGGCCAGCCCCTCGACGGTGAGCTCGGTGAGTTCCGCGCGCAGCTGCGGGGTGAGCGCCGTCAGCACCTGCAACGCGGCCCGGGTTTCCGGGTCGTCCGGGCCCGGGGTGGCCACCCGGACCACCGGCAGCCCGTCCGGGGCGCGCGGCACCGTCCGGAACACCACCCCACCCCGGTCGATCACCTCGAACTGCCCGTCGCGGGGCACCGCGGCCACCCCGGTGCGCTCGACCACCGTGACGACCAGCGTGCCCGGCCAGTCCCGGGACACCGAGGCCCGCTCCACCGGGGCCAGCTCGCCGATCCGGCGGGCCGTCGCGGGCAGGTCGACCCGGGCCAGCGGGACGCCGTCCGGCACCGCCGCCGCGTCCCGCACCTCGACCGCGGTGACCAGGTCCGACCCGACCACCCGCACCTCCCGGACGCCGAACAGGCCGGTGCCGAGCAGCGTCCAGGCCACCAGCCCGGCCAGGGCGAGCACCCCGGCGGCCACCGCCCAGGGCAGGGCCGCCCGCATCCGCCGCTGCCGGGCGCGGGCCATGAACCGCCGGGTCGACGCCGGCACCGCGTCGCTGCCGGCCCGGACCAGCTGCCAGCGCCGGACCGGGCCGCGCCGGGGGCCGCCGCCGTCCGATCCGGTGGTCCGGCCCCGCGCCGGGCCCGGGCTCATCCGGCGGTCGAGGCCGCGCCGTCCGGGTCGACGGCCGCGCCGAGGCCCGTCGTACCGGCGGCGGCACCCCCGGTCCGGGCCGCCAGGGCGTCGAGCAGCTGGTCGCCCATCAGCGAGATCGGCGGCGCGCCCATGGTCACCACCACGTCGCCGGGGCGGACCCGGCGGGCCACCTCCACCGGCGCGTCGTCCCAGGAGTCGACAAAGATCTTCTGCCCGGCCGGCAGCGACACCGCCTCGACCAGCGCGGCCGAGCCCTCCCCCGGCTGGCGCAGCTCACCCGGGCCGAAGACCTCCAGCAGCACCAGCTCGTCGGCGATCCCGAGCGCGTCGGCGATCTCCGCCTGCAGGTCCCGGGTGCGGTAGAGCCGGTATGGCTGGAAGACCACGATCAGCCGGCCGTCCCCGGCCACCTCGCGCAGCGTCCGCAACGCGAGCGTCATCGAGGTCGGGTGGTACGCGTACTCGTCGTAGACCAGCACGCCGTCCGCGACGCCCTTGCGCTCGAAGCGGCGGCGTACGCCGGGGAACGCGGCCAGCGCCGCCTCCCCCGCCTCCACCGGCAGCCCGAGCAGGTACGCGGCGAGCACCGCCGAGGCGCTGTTGAGCCCCATGTGCCGCCCCGGCACCGGCAGCCGGATCTCGCCCAGCGACCGGCCGTCGATCTCGGCGAGGTAGCGCACCCCCTGCGCGGACGAGACCATCTCGCTCATCCGCAGGTCGGCGTCGGCCGACTCGCCGTAGGTGTACACCCGGCGCCCCTCGGCGCGCAGCGTCTCGGCCAGCCGCCGGCCGCCCGGGTCGTCGGCGCAGGTGATGATGAACCCGTCCGGGTCGGTGAGCCGGGCGAACTCGGCGAAGGTCGCCTCCAGGTTCGCCAGGTCGCCGTAGGTGTTGAGGTGGTCCGCCTCGACGTTGGTGATGATCGAGACGTACGGGCGGTAGATCAGGAACGAGCGGTCGCTCTCGTCCGCCTCGACCACGAAGTACTCGCCGGTGCCGTGATGGGCGCCGGAGCCGACCTCGGAGATCTCCCCGCCGATGACGAAGGACGGGTCGACGCCGGCCTGCTGGAGCACCATGGTGACCATCGAGGTGGTGGTGGTCTTGCCGTGGGTGCCGGCGACCGCCAGCGTCCGGCGGCCGGTCATCGCCGCGGCGAGGGCCTCGGAGCGGTGCAGCACCCGCAGGCCGCGCCGGCGGGCCTCGACCATCTCCAGGTGGTCCTGCGGGATGGCCGAGGAGTAGACCACGGTGTCCACGCCGTCGAGGTTCGACACCTCGTGGCTCATGTGGATCGTCCCGCCGAGCGCGCGCAGCCCGGCCAGCGACGGCCACTCGCGCAGCTCGCTGCCGGAGACCGGCAGGCCGCGGGTGAGGAAGAGCCGGGCCAGGCCGCTCATGCCGACCCCACCCACACCGATCAGGTGGATCCGGCCCAGGTCCTCCGCGGTGAGCGTGCCGGCCGGGGTGAACTGCGCGGTGTTCATTCCGAGTACCTTCCCGTCGCGGCGGTCCGCATCAGCGGGCCACCGCCTCGTAGACGAAGTTCAGCAGGGCGACGTCACCGTCCCGCCGGCCGTACGCGGCGGCGGCGTTGCCCATCGCGGCGAGCCGGTGCGGGTCCCGGATCAGCGGGATGACCGTCCGCTCCAGCCAGTCCGGGGTCAGCTCGGCGTCGTCGACGAGCAGCCCGCCACCGGCCTCGACCACGGGCAGCGCGTTGCGCTTCTGCTCCTGGTTGCTGTGCGGGTAGGGGACGTAGATGGTGGGCAGCCCGATCGCGGCCACCTCGGCGCAGGTCATCGCCCCGCCCCGGCCGAGCATCAGGTCGGCGGCGGCGTAGCCCAGCTCCATCTCGGACAGGTACGGCAGGGCCACATACGGCACCGGAAGGTCGGTGGGGACCGGCACCGGCTCGTTGCGGGCGCCCATCACGTGCAGCACCTGCACCCCGTTGCGGGCCAGTTCCTTGGCCGCGCCGGAGACCGCCAGGTTGATCGAGCGGGCGCCCTGCGAGCCACCGGCGACGAAGAGCACCGGCAGGTCGGGGCGGAGTCCGAAGTGGGCCCGGGCGGCGTCGCGCATGGCGGCCCGGTCCAGGCCGGCGATGCCGCGGCGCAGCGGCACGCCGACCACCCGGGCGTCGCGCAGCGCCTCGGCCTGGGCCGGCTGGTGCGGGAAGCCGACCGCGATGTTCTTGGTGAACTTCATGCCGAGCCGGTTGGCCACGCCCGGGGGCACGTTCACCTCGTGGATGACGATCGGCATCTCGCGCCGCCAGGCGGCCAGGTAGCCGGGGACGGAGACGTACCCGCCGAAGCCGACGACCAGGTCGGCCTGGACCTCGTCGATCACCTTGCCTGCGGCGCGGGCCGCCTTCCACATCCGGTCCGGGGTGCGGACCAGGCTCATGTTGACCGAACGGGGCAGCTGGTAGGCCGGGATCTGCCGCAGGTCGTAACCGGCCGGCGGGATCAGCTCGTTCTCCAGGCCCTTGGGCGTGCCCAGGCAGGTGATCCGGACGCCCGGGTCGTGTCGGCGCAGGCAGTCGGCAAAAGCGAGCAACGGGTAGATGTGGCCACCCGTGCCCCCTCCGCAGAGCACCACCGAACGCAGCGGACCCATCAGCGTCTCCTCTCGTCCGCCGTACCGCCGCGGCTCCGGCCCTGCCGGACGCCGCGCGGTGCGGCCTGCTCATCCTCCCGCCGCGCTCGCGACCGGGGTACGGACCCTCGGGCAGCCGGTGGCGGCGCTGGGCGGCGACGCCGGCCGGGAAGCGGCGGCAACGGGGCCCAGACTAGTCGGACCCACCGGGCCGGCGGACGGGCATGCAGGGCTCTGGCCGCGTCGGGTTCGGCGCGGGCGAACGAGGCCAGCATGCCGACCGCGGCCAGGGTCACCACCAGGGCGCTTCCGCCGTCGGAGATGAACGGCAGCGGCAGGCCGGTGATCGGCAGCAGGCCGACCACCCCGCCGATGTTGATCACGGCCTGGCTGACCAGCCAGGTGGTCACCGCGGCGGCGGCGAGCCGGCGGAACGGGTCCTCGACCCGGCGGGCGATCCGCAGCCCGGTGTAGGCCAGCACGGCGAAGAGGGTGAGCACCACGGCGCAGCCCACCACGCCCAGTTCCTCGGCGATGATGGCGAAGATGAAGTCGTTGTGCGCCTCGGGCAGCCAGTCCCACTTGAGGCTGCTCTTGCCCAGCCCGACGCCGAACCAGCCGCCGTGCTCGATGGCCAGCCGGCCCTGGTAGATCTGCAGGCAGCCGTCGAGCTTGCACTGCTCGGGCGACGGCGGGTCGACGAACGACATCAGCCGGGCGAACCGGTAGTTCTGCTGGCCCCGCTCACCGGAGCCGGCGCCGAGCGAGGCGACCGCGATGAGCAGGCCGATCCCGACGGCGCCCACCGCGGAGAGGGCGGCGAAGACCCGCATCCGGACCCCGGCCGCCCAGAGCAACCCGACCACGATGGCCAGCAGGCAGAGCATGGTGCCCAGGTCGTTGTAGCCGACGAGCACGAAGAGCAGTCCGACCACCGGGAAGAGCGGGGTGGCCAGTTCCTTCCACCAGCCCAGCGCCACGCCCTTGCGGGCGATCACGTGCGCGCCCCAGAGCACCAGCGCCAGCTTGGCCAGCTCGGAGGGCTGCACCTGGACGCCGCCGACGAAGAGCCAGAGCAGCTTGGCCTCGATCGGCCCGATCCGGGCGGACTCCTGGCCGGTCAGCCGGGCGTAGGCGAGCAGCAGGTTGAGCACCAGCAGCAGGCCGATCGCGACGGCCAGCACCGGCCGGCCGAGCGCCCGGTAGGTCCTGGCGGGCAGCCGCTGGCAGGCCCAGAACGCCACGATGCCGATCACCGCGAAGACCGCCTGCTTGGTCACCGACGCCGAGGCGTCGCCGCCCTCGGCGTAGTCCTTCACGCTGGTCGCCGAGAAGACCATGGTCAGGCCGATCAGCAGCAGCAGGCCGGCGCTGGACAGCAGCAGGTAGTAGGAGGCCAGCGGGCGGGCCAGCAGGCCGCGCAGCGCCGCCAGGCCGCCGGCCGCGTCCAGGCCGGGCAACGCCGCCGGTGGATCGGTCGTACGCCCCGCGCCCGCGCCCCGCCGCGGCGGGGTCTCCGTCGTCGTCGTGCCGGTCGTGCCTCGGTCCTCCCCCACCCGCCCATCATCGCGGTTGGGACCGGCCTGTTCCGGTCGTTCCGCCCGGTCGGCGTGTCGGAATGCGAAACGGGGGCCCCTCCGCTAGGAGGAGCCCCCGCCGGGTCGACCCGGTCAGCCCATGCTGGCCAGGAAGTCGCTGTAGAACAGGCCGAGCGCGATGGCCACGCCGATCCCGGCGATGATCCAGAACCGGACCACGATGTTGACCTCGCTCCAGCCGGCCAGCTCGAAGTGGTGCTGCAGCGGCGACATCCGGAACACCCGCTTGCCGGTGGTCCGGAACGAGATGATCTGGATCACCACGGACATCGTGATGATCACGAAGAGCCCGCCGATGATCGGCAGCAGCAGGATGGTCCGGGTGGACATCGCCATGCCGGCGATCAGGCCGCCCAGGCCGAGCGCGCCGGTGTCGCCCATGAAGATCCGGGCCGGCGAGGTGTTCCACCAGAGGAAGCCCACGCAGGCGCCGGCGGCCGCCCCGGCGATCAGCGCGATCTCCAGCGGGTCCCGGACCGCGTAGCAGTAGTTGTCCGGGTCGGCGGTGTAGGTCGGGTCGGCGCACCAGTGCCGGTACTGCCAGAACGCGATCAGCGCGTACGCGGCGAGCACCATCACCGAGGCGCCGGTGGCCAGGCCGTCCAGGCCGTCGGTGAGGTTGACCCCGTTCGTCGCGCCCATCACCACCAGGATGATGACGATCACCGAGGCGATCTTGCCGATCTCCAGCGCCGGGATGTCCCGGATGAAGCTCAGCATGGTGCTGCCGACGGTCTCGGTGTTGGTCGCCGCGCCGCTGGCGTCGGTCATGCTGCTCGGGAACCAGAGCGCGATCACGCCGAAGATCGCGCCGACCAGGATCTGGCCGAAGAGCTTGCCGCGCTTGTTCAGCCCGCCGCTGTGCCGCTTGCGGACCTTGAGGAAGTCGTCGATGAAGCCGACCGCGCCGGAGAAGACCATCAGCCCCAGCAGCACCAGGGCGGTGATGGTCGGCTCGACCTGGGCGATCTGCGCGTCCGGCAGGGTGGTCAGGGCCAGGTGGCCGGCGACGTACGCGATCACCGTGGCCAGGATGAAGACCACGCCGCCCATCGTCGGCGTGCCCTTCTTGCCCTGGTGCGCCGGGCCCTCGGCCCGGATCGGCTGGCCCGCCTTGAGCCGGGTGAACACCTTGATCGCGATGGGCGTGCAGAGCAGCGAGATCAGGAATGCCACGCCGACGGCGACGATGACCGCCCTCATGCGGCGCCACCCTCGGTCCCGGCGGCGGCACCGTTGGCGGCGTCGGCGCGCAACGCGTCGGCCACCTCCCAGGTGCGGTACCGGGAGCCCTTCACCAGGACCACGTCGCCCGGTCGTAGCTCGCTGCGCAGCACCTCGACGGCCGCCGCCTGATCGGTGAGCAGCACCGACTCTCCTCCCCAGTCACTTACCGCTGTCGCGCCCTCATGGATCGGCGCGGCCGGCTCACCCACCACGAGCAGCCGGTCGACACCCAGGTCGGCCACGAGCCGGCCGACCTCCCGGTGCCCGTCGCCCTCGAACTCGCCCAGCTCGGCCATGTAGCCCAGCGCGGCGAAGGTCCGCCCGCCCCGGCGCATGCCGGCCAGCGCGTGCAGCGCCACCGCCATCGACGCCGGGTTGGCGTTGTACGAGTCGTCGATCACCGTCACCCCGTCGGGCCGTTCGAAGACGTCCATCCGACGGGTGGAGACCAGCCCCAGCTCGCCCAGGGCCGCGGCCACCTCGGCCAGCGGCATGCCGAGCTCGCGGGCCACCGCCGCCGCGGCCAGCGAGTTGGAGACCTGGTGCCGGCCGGTCAGGCCGAGCCGCACCGCCGCGCTCCCCTCCGGGGTGACCAGGGTATACGACGCCCGGCCCCGGTCGTCCAGGGTCACCTCGGCCGCCCGGACGTCGGCGTGCGCCGCCTCGCCGTACCGGACCACCCGGGCCGCGGTGCGCGACGCCATCGCGTCCACCAGCGGGTCGTCGGCGTTGAGCACGGCCAGCCCGTCGGCCGGCAGCGCCTCGACCAGCTCCCCCTTGGCCACGGCGATGGTCTGCACCGAGCCGAACTCGCCGATGTGCGCCACCCCGACGTTGAGCACCACGGAGATCCGCGGCGGCACCACGTCGCAGAGGTAGCGCACGTGCCCCACCCCGCGGGCGCCCTTCTCCATCACCAGGTAGCGGGTCTCCGGCGTGGCCTGCAGCGCGGTGTACGGGTGCCCCAGCTCGTTGTTGAACGACCCGGGCGGCGCCACGGTCGGGCCGAGCCGGACGGTCAGCTGGGCGATCAGGTCCTTGGTGGTGGTCTTCCCGGAAGAGCCGGTCAGGCCGATCACGGTGAGTTGGGGCAGCCGGTCCACCACCGCGCGGGCCAGCCGCCCCATCGCGGCCAGCGCGCCGTCGACCAGGACCATCGGCACCCCGGGCACCTCCCGGGTGCCCAGCACGGCGACCGCGCCGGACTCCACCGCGGCTGCCGCGTAGTCGTGCCCGTCCACCCTCTCCCCGGGGAACGCGACGAAGAGCGCCCCGGCGGTGACCTTGCGCGAGTCGAACTCGACCGGACCGGTGACCCGGGCGTCCGGGTCGGCGCCGACCAGCCGGCCGTCGACGGCCGAGGCGACCTCGGCCAGGCTCAGCGGGATCACCGTCGGCCCGCCAGGTCCCCGAAGCGCGCCCCCAGCGCCCCCGCCAGCTCGGTCCGGTCGTCGAACGGGTGCACCTCGCCGGCGACCTCCTGGCCGCGCTCGTGCCCCTTGCCCAGCACGGCCACCACGTCGCCCGGCTCGGCGAGCCGGACCGCCTCGCCGATGGCGGCCCGCCGGCCGGGCACCTCGATGATCCGGGCGGCCGTGCCGGCCGCGTACGCCCCGGCGAGCACCTCGGCCCGGATCGCGGCCGGGTCCTCGGTGCGCGGGTTGTCGTCGGTCACCAGCACCACGTCGGCTCCCTCCGCGGCGGCGGCGCCCATCACCGGCCGCTTGCCCCGGTCCCGGTCGCCACCGGCGCCGATCACGCAGATCAGCCGCCCGGCGCTCAGCTCGCGCAGCGCGGCCAGGGCGGCCACGATCGCGTCCGCCTTGTGCGCGTAGTCGACCACGCCGCGCACCGGACCGGGCGCGCTGACCAGCTCCAGCCGCCCCGGGACGCCGCCGCAGGCGGCCACCCCCTCGGCGGCGGTCGCCGGGTCCACACCGGCGGCCACCAGGGCGGCGATGGCCAGCAGCGCGTTGGCCACGTTGTGCCGGCCGGGCAGCGCCACCCCGGCGGGCAGGACGAGGCCGTCCGGCCCGTGAGCGGTGAAGCGCTGGGCGTACCCCTCGCCGCCGACCTCGTCGGCCCACCAGGTGGCGGCCCGGTCACCGGCCGCCGAGTAGCTGACCGTGGCGGGCTTGAACAGCGGCCGCAGCGCCGGGTCGTCGTGGTTGAGCACCTCGACCGCGCAGCGCCCGTCGAAGAGCTTCGCCTTCGCCGCGAAGTAGTCCGCCGAGTCGGCGTGGAAGTCGAGGTGGTCGGAGCCGAAGTTGGTGTAGCCGCCGACGGTGAACCGGACCCCGCCGACCCGCCCCATCGCCAGGGCGTGGCTGGAGACCTCCATGACCACCGCGGTCACCCCGCGCTCGCGCGCGGCGGCGAGCATGGCGTGCAGGTCGGTCGCCTCCGGGGTGGTCCGCACGCTGTCGATCACCAGGTCGCCCAACCGGGTCTCCACGGTGCCGATCAGGCCGGTGGTGTGACCGGCGGCGCGCAGGCCGGACTCGACCAGGTAGGCGGTCGAGGTCTTGCCGGCGGTGCCGGTCACCCCGATCACGGTCAGCCCCTCGGTCGGGTCGCCGTAGACGGCGGAGGCGAGGTCGCCGAGGACCGCGCGGGGGTCGGCCACCACCAGGGCGGGCAGCCCGGCCTCGGCCACCGCCGCGGCGCCGGCCGGGTCGGTCAGCGCGGCCACCGCGCCGGCGGCCGCCGCGCCGGCGGCGAACTCCGCACCGTGCCGGCGGGCCCCGGGCAGCGCGGCGTACAGGTCGCCGGGGCGGACCTCCTGGCTGGCGTGGGTCACCCCGGTCACCGCCACCCCGGCGGCACCCTCCGGCGGGGACACGGCGAGTCGGGCGGCGAGGTCGCCGAGCCGGACTCCGGGCACGGTACGGGGACGTGGAATGCCGGGCACGGCGTCAGACCCTACCCGGTCGTCCGGGTTCCGACCGCACAGCCGCCCCGGTGGTTCGTCGCCACTCACCGATGATGTCCCGCCCGTCCCGCTCAGCGCGGAAAGACCTCGAACTTGGGGGACTTCCCGGTCGACGGGGGCACCCGGTAGTGACGCAGCGTGAAGCCCATCATCTCGCGGAACGCCGGCGCGACGACCGCGCCGCCCCCGCCGTCGGGGTTCCACACGAAGACCGCCACCACGTACCGCGGGTTCTCCGCCGGGGCCATCCCGATGAACGAGCCGACCTCGCCGGGCTGCTGCCTGCCATCCTGGTAGCGCAGGCCGGTGCCGGTCTTGCCGGCCACCCGGTAGTCGGGGACGGCGGCGGCCAGGCCGGTGGCCGCCCCCTCGGCACCGTTGACCGTGGTGACCGCCTCCAGCATGGTGCGCAGCGACGCGGCGTTCTGCGGGCTGAGCACCGACCGGGTGACCGGGGGCGTGGCCGGCGTCCGCTTGCCGTCCGCCCCGCTGATCACCTCCTTGATCAGGTGCGGCTGGACGTAGGTGCCGTTGTTGGCGATGGTGGCGTACGCGGCGGCCATCTGCAGCGGGGTGGCGTCCACGCTGTGCCCGATCGGCACCGACCCCTCCGACGACCCGCTCCACTGGTCGGCCGGCAGCAGCCGGCCCGACGCCTCCCCCGGCATGCCCTCGCCGGTGGCCTGGCCCAGCCCGAACCGCTTCTGGTAGTCGATCAGCCGGTCCCGGCCCAGCCGGTCGGCGATCTGGATGGTGCCCACGTTCGACGAGTACGCCAGCATCCCGGGCAGGCTCATCCGCCGGCCGTCCGCCGGGTGGGTGTCGCTGAAGGTGACGTCGCCCTTGGTGACGGTGTTCGCGATCGGCATGGTGGTGTCCGGCGTGATCACCCCCTCCTGCAGCGCCGCGCCGAAGGTGATCGCCTTGTGCACCGAGCCCGGGTCGACCACGAAGCTGGTGGCCGCGTCCTCCCGGTCGGTCGGTCTGCTCTCCCCAGGGGTGGCCGCGTTGTAGGTGGGGTTGCTGGCCTGGGCCAGCACCTCGCCGGTCTTCACATCCAGCACCACCGCGGCGCCGACGGCGCCCCGGGTCTGCGCCATCTGCCGGCTGAGCACCTGCTGCACCTGGTATTGCAGGTCCCGGTCGATGGTGAGCACCAGCGAGCTGCCCGGCTTCGCCGGGGTGGTCTGGCTGTAGCCGCCCGGGATGGGCGCGTCCAGGTCACCCAGGCCGGCCTCGTAGACCCGCTTGCCGTCCTGCCCCTGGAGCAGTTTGTCGTAGCGCGCCTCCAGGCCCTCCAGGCCGTCCATGTCCTGGCTGACGAAGCCGACCAGGTTGGCGGCGAGGTCGCCGCCGGGCACCTCGCGCTGCTCGTCGCGGTGCACGCCGATGCCGGGCAGGTCCAGCGCGACGATCTGCTTGGCCCTGGCGATCTCCACGCCCCGGGCCAGGTACTCGAAGGTGGAGGCGGTTCCGTTCTCCAGCTTGCGCGGCACCATCCGCTCGACCAGCTTCGACGCCGGCAGGCCGAGCAGCGGGGAGAGCTGCCGGGCCACCTCCGGCCGCTGGGCGTCGGTGATCAGGGTGGGGTCGGCGAAGACGTACCGCGCCTCGACGCTGTGCGCCAGCGGGGCGCCGGTGCGGTCCACGATCGCGCCCCGCGGGGCGGGCAGGTCGACCCGGGTGGTCCGGTCCCTGACGCCGCCGCCCGCGTACGCCGGGGTGTCCACGGCCTGGAGGAAGACCAGCCGGATGCCGATGGTGGCGAAGAGCGCCAGGGCCAGCAGGGTGCCCAGCCGCAGCCGGCGGCGCGGCTCGGCCAGCTTCGGCGGCCGACGCGGCTTGCGCGAGGGCCGGCGGCCCGCCGGGCGGTCCGGGCGGCGCGGCGCGCGCCCGCCGGGACGGCGGCGCGGCGCCGGAAGGTCGTCGTGGTCGTCGGGGAGCGCCCGGGTCGGCCGGGGCGGCCGGGGCGCGACGGTACGGATGACGCCGGCGCGGCCGGCCGCCGCAGCCTCCCGCCGGCCGCTGCGGCCGGTGCCGGCGCGACCGCCGTCGAGCACCTGCAACGCGGGGCGGAACGGGTCCCCGGAGCGGTTCTCCCGCGGGTTACGTCGCGCGGCGGCCCGTTCCTCGCTGCTCTCCCGGATGGTCCGGCCCCGGGGGGTGTACGCCCGCGCGTCGGAGATGCCCCCGACTCCCGGCTCACCGGTACGAGGTTCGGCGCTCCGCCCGGCGCCACGAACCGGACCGCGCCGGGAGCCCGTGGCGTCCCGGCGCGGATCATCCGATCTCGGCGGCACTGATCTATCCCCCGTTACCCTGCTGGCTGGTGATCGCCGGCTGCCCGTTCGCGGGCTGCGGCACGCCGATCATCCGGCCGTCCGGCAGCCGGATGTACGCCGGCTCGCCGGCCTCCACCAGACCGAGCTTGCGGGCCTCGGCGGTCAGGTTCCCCGGCGCCTTGGCCGCCTCGATCTGCTTCTCCAGCTGCTGCTCCTCCACGTCGAGCCGGGCCTGCTGCTGCTGCAGGTTCTCCCGCCGGAACGCGTTCTCGTTGATCTTCGTGTTCACCGTCAGGATGCCCAGCACCCCGCCGACCACCAGCACCACGATCAGCGCCGCGAACGGCGCCCGCGGCACCCGGACCGGCGGCGGCGGCGCCACCCGCAGCCGGGGCGCGCCCGACCCGCTGGCGCGGATCCGCTCGGCCGGCCGCAGCGCGGCGTTGCCCTGGGTCGGGAACTCGCGCGCCCCCCGGGCGCGAGTCTCCCCCTGCCGGCCGGCGCGGTCCGCCGGCGGCGTCGTCGTACCGGCGCTCGTGGCCCGCTGCGCCGCGGTCCGGCCCCCCGACCGCGGTGCACGCTGCCCGGCGACCACGTCCCGGCCGCCGCGCTTGTCAACGTTCATGTTCCCTCCCCCTCCTCGTCCGTCCCTCTGCCGTCCCCCGGCGTCGCGCCCGGGTCCCCGCTGGAACCCGTGGCCGACCCCGTCCCCGGTTGGTGCATCGCCTTGACCCGTCGGCGGTACCGTTCGCGGTCGGTCCGCCCCTGCTGGCCGGCCTGCGGATCGAGCCGTTCCGCGGCCCGCAGGCGCACCGAGGCGGCGCGCGGGTTCGCGGCGACTTCCGCCTCCCCGGCGAGTTCGGCGCCCCGGCTGAGCAGCCGGAACGTCGGACCCGACCCGGGAAGTTCGACCGGGAGGTCGACCGGGCCCTTGCTGCGGACCCGGTCGGCGAGCGCGTGCTTGGTGAGCCGGTCCTCCAGCGAGTGGTAGGACAGGACCACCATGCGACCGCCCACGTTGAGCTTGTCGAGAGCGGCCGGCAGCGCCGTCTCCAGCGCTGCCAGCTCTTTGTTTACCTCGATCCTTAAAGCCTGAAACGTTCTCTTGGCCGGGTGTCCCCCGGTTCGTCGGGCTGGTGCCGGAATGCTCTCCCTGACCAGCTCGGCGAGCCGGGCCGACGAGGTGATCCGGCCCCGCTCGCGCTCCCGGAGGATCGCCGAGGCGATTCGCCCGGCGAACTTCTCCTCGCCGTAGACCCGCAGCACCCGGGCCAGATCCGGGTGCGGGTAGGTGTTGACCACCTCCTCGGCGGTCACCCCCCGGGTCTGGTCCATCCGCATGTCCAGCGGCGCGTCCTGGGCGTACGCGAACCCGCGGTCGGGCGCGTCCAGCTGCAACGAGGAGACCCCCAGGTCGAACAGGATCCCGTCGATGTCCGGATAACCCAGCCGCTCCAGCACCTCGGGCAGCTCGTCGTAGACGGCGTGCTCCAGGTGGATCCGGTCGGCGAAGCGGGCCAACCGGACCCGCGCGTGGGCGAGAGCCTCGGTGTCCCGGTCCAGGCCGATCAGCACCGTGTCCGGGTGCCGCTCCAGCACCGCCTCGGCGTGCCCGCCCAGACCCAGCGTCGCGTCGACGTGGACCCTCCGGCCGCCCCTGTCCAGCGCGGGGGCCAGCAACTCGAGACACCTCTCGAGCAGCACCGGCACGTGCGTGCCGCGTAGCTCCCCCATGTCGACCCCCACTGGTTGAAACGTTCCGTTCTTGCCGCGTGCTGCTCGTCGGACGACGCCTGCCGTCGTACCGCCAGATCCCCATCCGCTCCCGCCCGTCGCCGGGCCGCGGCCCCGGAGACTGATCGTGCGCCTGGCACCGGGGAAGGGGTGCCAGGAACTCGAAAGCGGCTGGAGATCTCGCAGTACGTCGGGCGCCGTCACGCCCTACAGACCGCCGGGCAGCACCCCCTCCTCGATGTCGGCGAAGTCGTCTTCGCTCTCCGCGAGGTAGGTCTCCCAGGCGACCTTGTCCCAGATCTCCACCCGGGTGCTCGCCCCGATCACCACCAGGTCCCGGTCGAGTGCGGCGTACGACCGGAGGTGGGCCGGGACGGTGACCCGCCCCTGCTTGTCGGGGACCTCGTCGTGCGCGCTGGCGAAGAAGACCCGGCTGTAGGCCCGGGCCGCCTTGTGCGTCATCGGCTGCGCGCGCAACTGGTCCGCGATCCGCTGGAACTCGGGCGTGGGGAAGACGTAGAGACAGCGGTCCTGCCCTTTGGTGATCACGACACCCCCCGCCAGCTCGTCCCGGAACTTCGCCGGAAGGATCAACCGGCCTTTGTCGTCCAGGCGCGGGGTGTGTGTGCCGAGGAACATACGGCCCAACCCCCTCGCCCTTTAGCGGCGTTCGCGGCGCCGCTGACCCCCGGGCCGGTGGGCCCTCCCGGCCTCACCATCGCGCCCCACTCTACTCCACTTCCCTCCACCTGCAACCAGAATCGCCCGCGTGGCGCGCGGCGCGCGGAGGCAAAAGCGCACGTCAGAAGGGGTGGAGCGGAGTGGAGGGCCGCGCGGCCCCGCCACCGCGTCCGCTACCCGACATTGGTCGACTCCGTCCGGTGGAGCGACGACCGGCCGGACGCCCCGGCCCACCCCGGCCGAACGGTTCGCCGTCGGCGGCGATCTGGCGGACGCCGCTGTCCGGTAACCTCGCTCGGGTGACGGACGCGAAGATGCCCCTGCGGGCAAAGGTGGCCACCTCGGTGTCGCGGACCGCCGCGGCGCTCTCGCGGGCCGCCGGGCGGGGCGACGGCTCGGTGATCGGCGGCTGGATCGGTCTGAAGATCGACCCGGACCTGCTGGCGCACCTCTCGACCGGCCGCGCCATCGCGCTGGTCTCCGGCACCAACGGCAAGACCACCACCACCCGGCTCGCCGCCGCCGCCGTGGGCGTGCTCGGCCGGGTCGCCACCAACTCCTTCGGCGCCAACATGCCGACCGGGCACACCTCCGCGCTGGCCAAGGCCGGCAGCACCCCGTACGCGGTGCTCGAGGTCGACGAGCACTACCTCGCGCAGGTGCTCGAGTCCACCGAGCCGCACGTCGTGGCCCTGCTCAACCTCTCCCGCGACCAGCTCGACCGGGCCAAGGAGGTCGCCATGATGGCGCAGCTCTGGCGCGCCGCGCTGGTCCGGCACACCGACGTGCGGGTGGTGGCCAACGCCGACGACCCGATGGTGGTCTGGGCGGCGACCCCGCCGGCCGACCCGGCCAACGGCATCCGCCCGCCGCACGTCACCTGGTTCAGCGCCGGCCAGCGCTGGCACGACGACTCCTGGGTCTGCCCCGAGTGCGGCTCCGCCATCCAGCGCTCAGGCGAGCATTGGCGGTGCACCGGCTGCCCGCTGCGCCGGCCCGAGCCGCAGTGGACGGTGGAGGACGACGGCGTCCTCGACCCGACCGGCGCCTGGCACAAGGTGCAGCTCCAGCTTCCCGGCAAGGTCAACCTGGGCAACGCGGCCACCGCGCTGGCCGTCGCCGCCGAGTTCGGCGTACGGCCCGTCGACGCGGTCTCCCGGCTGGGCACGGTCGCCTCGGTCGCCGGCCGCTACGCGCAGGTCGACCGGGACGGGCGCAACATCCGGCTGCTGCTGGCCAAGAACCCGGCCAGCTGGCTGGAGGCGTTCGACATGGCCGACGAGGCGCCGACCCTGCTCTCCATCAACGCGCGCGACCCCGACGGGCTGGACACCTCCTGGCTGTTCGACGTCGACTTCGCCCCGCTGCGCGGCCGGCAGGTGCTGATCACCGGCGACCGGGCGTACGACCTGGCGGTCCGGCTCGACGTCAACGACGTGCCGTTCCAGCATGTCCGGAAGTTCGACGAGGCGGTCCGGTCGGTCCCGCCGGGCCGGCTGGAGGTCATCGCGAACTACACCGCCTTCCAGGACATCCGAGCGGAGTTGGACCGTGTCAACTGACAGCCTGCGCATCGTCTGGATCTACCCCGACCTGCTCTCCACCTACGGCGACCGGGGCAACATGCTGATCCTGGCCCGCCGGGCCCAGCAGCGCGGGATGCCGGTGGAGGTGCTGGAGGTCCGCTCCGACCAGCGGCTCCCCGCCACCGCGGACATCTACCTGATCGGCGGCGGCGAGGACGGCCCGCAGGCGCTCGGCGCCCAGCGGCTGCTCGCCGACGGCGGCCTGCACCGGGCGGTCGCCCAGGGGTCGGTGGTCTTCGGCGTCTGCGCCGGCTACCAGCTCCTCGGCACCTCCTTCTTCGCCAAGGGCACCAGGTGCGCCGGGCTGGAGCTGCTCGACCTCTCCTCCGACCGGGGCCCGACCCGGGCCGTCGGCGAGCTGGCCGGTGAGATCGACCCCCGGCTGGGCATACCGGCGCTGTCCGGGTTCGAGAACCACGGCGGCCGGACCCACCTGGGGCCTGGCGTCTCGCCGCTGGCCCGGGTCACCGCCGGGGTGGGCAACGACGGCGCCACCGAGGGCGCCTGGCGGGGCAAGCTGCTCGGCACGTACTCGCACGGCCCGGCGCTGGCCCGCAACCCGGCCCTGGCCGACCTGCTGCTGCGCTGGGCCACCGGTGTGCACCAGCTTCCGTCGCTGGACGACTCCTGGTCCGACCGGCTCCGGTCCGAACGCCGCGCCGCGGTGGCTGCCGCCGCCCGGGCATGATCCCCGCCGCCCGGCGGCTGCTCGGGCAGCCGTCGGCGCGCCGGTTCGCCCTGCTGCTCTTCCTGCTCGTCGGGTTCGGGGTGCTGCTGCTGGCGGTGCCCCGGCCCGACCCGGCACGGCTGCCCGAGGCGGCCCACTCGCTCGGCGACTACGCCCCGGTCGCGGCGATCGTCGGCGGGGCGCTGCTGCTCGTCGCGCTGGTCCCGCGTACCTTCGTCACGCTCGCCTCGGGCGCCATCTTCGGCCCCCTGGAGGGCGCCGCGTACGCCCTCGGTGCGGCGCTGCTGGCCGCGGCGATCGGTTTCGCGGTCGGCCGGGTGCTGGGCCGGGAGTTCGTCGCCGAACGGGTCCGCGGTCGGCTGGCCCGACTGGACGGTTGGTTCGCCCGGCAGAGCGTACTCGGCGTGATCACCGTACGACTGCTGCCGATCGCCGGCTTCGGGCTGATCAGCTACGGCTACGGCACCACCGGCGCCCGGGTGCTGCCGTTCCTGGCCGGCAGCGTGATCGCCTCCGCCCCGACCGCGTTCGGCTACGCCGCGATCGGCGCGGCGGTCAGCTCCCCCGGGCACGTCAACTGGTACGCCGCCGCGCCCGCCAGTCTCGGCCTGATCGCCAGCGCGGTGCTGGTGCACCGCTGGTGGCGCGCCGAGCGGCAGCGTCGGGCCAGCCCGGTCGGATGACTACCGAGGAGCGGCTGCCCGGCGGTTTCGTCGCCGAGGTGGTTCGGGTGGGCGACACCGTCCGCCGCACTCCCCCGGCTGGCGTTGAACTGATCCACGCGCTGCACGACGTCTGCGCCGGCACCGACCTGGCCAGCGACGCGGAGACGATCTGCCACCGCGACCTGTCCCCGAAGAACACGGTCTACCGGGACTCCCCGGCCGGGCCGCTGCCTGCCGCCGGCGCGGTCAATGGGGTACGCGGCTGGCGGGCCTGGGTGCTCGCGCCATCCGCCGCCGCGTCCCCTCCCTGCCGGCGCGCAGGTGGACACGGCCCCCGGCCCCCGACCGCGACAGGCCGGCCTCACCCGGCGGGGGCGACCAGTCCCGCCTCGTAGGCGGCGATGACCAGGTGCACCCGGTCCCGGGCGCCGAGCTTGGTGAAGAGGCGGGCCACGTGCGCCTTGGCGGTGGCCGCGCTGATCACCAGCTCGGCGGCGATCTCGGTGTTGGACAGGCCCCGCCCCACCAGGGTCAGCACCTCCCGTTCCCGGTCGGTGACGCCGGTCAGGGTCCGCGCCCGGGGCGCCGGGCCGGGCCGGCGGACGAAATCCGCGATGAGCCGCCGGGTGACCGCCGGTGCGATCAGGGCGTCCCCGGCGGCCACCACCCGGATCGCGCCGAGGATGTCGTCCAGGGCCATGTCCTTGACCAGGAATCCGCTCGCCCCGGCGCGCAGCGCGCCGTGCACGTGGTCGTCGTCGTCGAACGTGGTCAGCACGAGCACCCGGGTCGGTCCGCCCGCGGTGGTGATCGTCCGGGTGGCCTCGATGCCGTCGGTGCCCGGCATCCGCAGGTCCATCAGCACCACGTCCGGCACGACCTCGCGGGCCAGCCGGACCGCCTCGGCGCCGGTGCCGGCCTCGCCGACGACGTCGATGTCGGGGGCGTCGGCGATCAGCACGCGCAGGCCGGCGCGGACCAGCGGCTGGTCGTCGGCGAGGACGACCCGGACCCTCACGGCGCGACCGCCGGCACGGGCAACCGGGCAGCGACCCGGAAGCCGCCCTCGGGGCGCGGCCCGGCGTGGAATCGCCCGCCCAGCAGCTGGGCCCGTTCCCGCATGCCGACGATGCCGTAGCCGGTGCCGCCGACCGGGCAACCACGGCCCTCGTCGACCACCTCCACGACCACCTCGTCGGACGACTGCTCCACGGTGACCCGGCAGCTGTCGGTACCAGCGTGCCGTACCACGTTGGTGACCGACTCCTGGACGATCCGGAACACGGCGAGGTCGAGGTCGGCCGGGAGCGGTCGCCGCGCGCCCCGCCAGCGCAGCTCGACCCGCACCCCCGCGTCGCCGGCGGACGCGACCAGGCGGTCGAGATCGGCCAGCCCGGGCGTCGGATCGAGCGGCGCCGGCTCCGCGTCCGGCCGGCGCAGGGCGCCGAGGGTACGCCGCAGCCCGGCCAGGGTTTCCCGGCTGGTCGCTTCGATGGTGGCCAGGGCCGTGCGGGCCTCGGCGGGCTGGGTGTCGATGACCCGGGCGCCGACCCCGGCCTGGATGGCGATGAGGCCGATGCTGTGCGCCACCATGTCGTGCAGTTCGCGGGCGATCCGTAGCCGTTCGGCGGTGACCGCCTGGGCCGCCGCCTGCCCCCGCAGCACCGCGGCGTGCTCGCGGCGCTCCCGGATCGTGAAGCCGATGGTCCCGGCGGTCACGAGCGCGAGGACGACGAAGGCGAACGGACCGGGGAGGCCGACGTTCGCGTGGTGGTACGTCGCGGCGGCGAGCTGACCGACGGCCGCCATACCGGCCGCGGCGGTAGCGACCCCCGCCGGCCAGCTGGCCACGAGGTACGCCACGACGAGGTCGGCCAGCAGGAACAGCAGGTACTGACTCTCCAGCCTGGGCGCCGTCACGGCCACGTGGAACGAGCCGACCAGCAGGAGCGCGAGCGCCAGCAGCGGCCGACGGCGCAGCAGCCCCACGAGCAGGCCGGAGACGATGACCGGCAGCAGGACCGGCAGCACGGGATCGGCGAGCTGGACCCCGGCGTCGAGCCGCGACGTCGGCCCCGCCGGCGGCGGGGACGGGACCGGTTCGCCGGCAGGGACGTTCAGCGCCACCACGTGCAGCACCACCGGGTAGGCCACGGCCCCGGACCAGGCCAGCACCGTCCCGACCAGCGGCGGTACCCGCCCGAACGGCACGTGGGGCGCGGGGTGTGTGGCGTCCACCCGGTGATCGTAGGTGCTCCGGACCGGCGCGGACATCGGCCCGTGGGCGTACGCCCACGGGCGGATCCCGGACCGGACGATGTGGCCGCCGGTGCGACGACCGGCACGCCGCGGCCCGGCAACGTGGACCACATGATCGAACTACGTGACCTGACGAAACGGTACGGCCGCACCACGGCCGTCGACCGGCTGAGCCTCACCGTCCGGCCTGGACACGTGACCGGATTCCTCGGTCCCAACGGCGCCGGCAAGTCCACCACCCTGCGGATGATCGTCGGTCTGACCACCCCGACCGGCGGCTCGGTCACCGTCGACGGGGTTCCGTTCCGCAGCCGCTCACGGGGCCTGCGGCACATCGGCGCGCTGCTCGACGCCGGTGACGCGCACGGCGGACACACCGCGGCGGCCCACCTGGGCGCGCTGGCCCGCAGCAATCGCATCCCGTTCGAGCGGGTGGACCAGGTGTTGCGGGAGGTGGGATTGGCCGGGGTCGCCCGGCGCCGGATCGGCGGATTCTCCCTCGGCATGCGGCAGCGGCTCGGGATCGCCGCCGCCCTGCTCGGCGATCCGCCGGTGCTGCTGTTCGACGAGCCGTTCAACGGGCTGGACCCGGAGGGGGTGCGCTGGGTACGCGGCCTGTTCCGGCGACTGGCCGGGCAGGGGCGCACGGTCTTCGTCTCCAGCCACCTGATGAGCGAGATGGAGAACACCGTCGACCGCCTGGTCGTCATCGGCCGGGGCGCGTTGATCGCCGAGGAGAGCCTGGCCGAGTTCGCGGCCCGCAGCAGCCGCCCCACCGTGCTGGTGCGCACGCCGGACGCCGCCGCGCTCGGGTCCGTCCTGACCGCCGAAGGCGCGGCCGTGCTCCCCGAGGGCGACACCTCCCTGACCGTGACCGGGCTGACCACGGAACGGATCGGTGAGCTCGCGTTCCGGCGCGGCATCGTGCTCCACGAGATGGCCGCCCGGGCCACCACCCTCGAAGAGGCGTTCATGCGGCTGACCGCCGACAGCGTCGAATACTCCGCCGAGGAGGCGATCCGATGACCGTGCCGGACACCGCCCCGGTCAGCCGGGACCGCGTCGCGCCCCGGGCCCGGTTCCGCGACCTGCTGGCCGCAGAGTGGATCAAACTCTGGTCGCTCCGCTCGACCCGCTGGTCGCTCCCCCTCGTCCTGCTGCTCGTCGCCGCGGTCAGCGCCAACGCCGCCCTCGCCGACCACCGCAACTGGCCGACCTATTCGGCGGAGCGGCGCGAGCTGTTCCGGCTGTACGGCGCGTTCCGGGACGCCTTCCCCGAGGCCGGCTACCTGTTCTTCATCCTCGTCACCACCACTGTCGGGGCCATGACGGTGGTCGGTGAGTACCAGACCGGACTGATCCGCACCACGTTCGCCACCGTTCCCGCTCGCCGGTCGGTTGTGGCGGCGAAGGCCGTCGTGCTGAGCGCCGTCATGCTCATCCTCGGCGCGCTCACCGCGGCGGCGTCGTCCGGGGTGTCCCAGGCGATCCTCTCCGGCCGGGACGCGAACTGGTCGGTCACCGACGCCGGGGTGCCCCGGGCCCTGGCGGCGACCGCCCTGCTGGCGCCGGTCTGCGCACTGATCGGCATGGGGCTGGGCGCTCTGCTCCGGCACACCGCGGCCGCCGTCGGCGCCGCTATGTCGGTGCTCGTCGTGCTGCCGTTGGTGGTCGACAGCAACCGGTACCGGTGGGTGGCCGAGCTGCACAACGCGCTGCCGACCACGGCCTGGCTACGGCTGATCGAGGTGCACCCCGACACGTTCATGGTGGACCCCTTTCCGGCCACGGTCTCCGGCTCGTGGACGGTCTACGCAGCGTGGCCCCTCGTCACCACGGTGGTCGCCCTCACCGCCGTCCACCACCGCGAGCCCTGACCCGCCCCGGCGACCTGACGTTCCGCCCTCCTTCACGGAAAGAGTGGCCATTCCGCGTCGGATGGCCACTCTTTCCGTGAAAGTGCAGGGTCAGGCGACGATGGAGACCATCCGGCCCTTCACCACGATGACCTTGCGGGGCACCCTGCCGTCCAGCGCACCATCGACCGCCGCCAGGGCCGCCGCGCGTACCGTCTCCTCATCCGCGTCGGCGGGGACCTCGACCCGGCCGCGGACCTTGCCGTTGATCTGCACCGGGTAGGTGACCGTCTCGGCGACCAGCAGCGCCGGGTCGGCGGTCGGGAAGTCCGCGTACGTCAGCGAGGCGTCGTGACCCAGCCGCCGCCACAGCTCCTCGGCCGCGTGCGGGGCGAACGGCGCCAGCATCAGCACCAGCGGCTCGGCCACCTCACGCGGCGTGGCCGACAGCCGGGTCAGCCCGTTGGTCAGCTCGATCAGCTTGGCGATCGCGGTGTTGAACCGCATCCCGTCCATGTCGGCGCGGACACCGTCGATCACCTTGTGCAGCAGCCGACGGGTCGCCTCGTCGGCTGGCACGTCGGTGACCCGCGGCTCGCCGGTCTGCTCGTCGACCACCGCCCGCCAGACCCGCTGCAGGAAGCGGTACGAGCCGACCACCGCCCGGGTGTCCCAGGGCCGGGACACCTCCAGCGGGCCCATCGACATCTCGTAGACCCGGAAGGTGTCCGCGCCGTAGGCCGCGCACATCTCGTCCGGCGTGACCACGTTCCTCAGTGACTTGCCCATCTTGCCGTACTCGCGATTCACCTGCGTGTCGCCCAGGTAGAAGCCGCCCTCGCGCTCCACGACCTCCTCGGCGGACACGTAGGCGCCGCGGGCGTCGGTGTAGGCGTAGGCCTGGATGTAGCCCTGGTTGAACAGCTTCCGGAACGGCTCGAAGCTGGAGACGTGGCCCAGGTCGTACAGGACCTTGTGCCAGAAACGGGCGTACAGCAGGTGCAGCACGGCGTGCTCGGCGCCGCCGACGTACAGGTCGGTGCCCCCGCAGTCGCCCGCAGCGCGCGGCCCCATCCAGTACCGCTCGTTCTCCGCGTCGACGAAGCGCTCGCTGTTCGTCGGGTCCAGGTAGCGCAGCTCGTACCAGCAGGAGCCGGCCCACTGCGGCATCACGTTGGTCTCCCGGGTGTAGCGCTTCGGCCCGTCACCCAGGTCCAGCTCCACCTCCACCCAGTCGCGCCGACGGGACAGCGGGGTCTCCGGGTTGCTGTCGGCGGCCTCCGGGTCGAACGTCTTGGGCGAGAAGTCGTCCACCTCGGGCAGCTCGACCGGCAGCATCGACTCGGGCAGCGCGATCGGCGCGCCGGTCTCGTCGTAGACGATCGGGAAGGGCTCGCCCCAGTAGCGCTGCCGGGAGAACAGCCAGTCCCGCAGCCGCCAGGTCACCGCGCCGGCGCCGTGCCCGTTCGCCTCCAGCCAGGCGATGATCCGGGCCTTCGCGTCGGCGACCCCCAGGCCGTTCAGGTCCAGGCCGCGGTCGGGCGCGGCGCTGTTGATCGCCGGGCCGTCCCCGGTGTACGCCTTGCCGTCGAAGCCCTCCGACGGCTGCACGGTGCGCACGATCGGCAGCTCGAAGACCTCGGCGAAGTCCCAGTCCCGCACGTCCTGACCGGGCACCGCCATGATCGCGCCGGTGCCGTAGCCGGCCAGCACGTAGTCCGCGATGAAGACCGGGATCTGCCCCCCGGTGACCGGGTTGGTGGCGTACGCGCCGACGAAGACGCCGGTCTTCTCCCTGGTCTCGGCCTGCCGCTCCACGTCGGTCTTGGCCGCCGCCGCCTTCCGGTACGCCTCGACCGCCGCCCGCGGGCTGGCGTGCCCACCGGTCCAGGCGTCCCTGGTCCCCTCCGGCCAGGCGGCCGGCACCAGCGCGTCGACCAGCTGGTGCTCCGGGGCCAGCACCACGTAGGTGGCGCCGAAGATGGTGTCCGGCCGGGTCGTGAACACCCGCACCGGCTCGACGGTCGTCGGGAAGTCGATGTGCGCGCCCTGGGACCGGCCGATCCAGTTGCGCTGCTGCAGCTTGATCGGCTCCGGCCAGTCCAGGGTGTCCAGGTCGTCCAGCAGCCGGTCGCCGTACGCGGTGATCCGCATCATCCACTGCTTCAGGTTCCGCTTGAAGACCGGGAAGTTGCCCCGCTCCGAGCGGCCGTCGGCGGTGACCTCCTCGTTGGCCAGCACGGTGCCCAGGCCCGGGCACCAGTTCACCGGCGCCTGCGAGACGTACGCCAGCCGGTGGTCGTCGACGATCTGCCGCCGCTCGGCCACGGTCAGCTCGGCCCAGGGCCGCTCGTCCGGGGTGGGCCGGGTGCCGCCCTCGAACTCGGCGATCAGCTCGGCCACCGGTCGGGCCCTGCGCGCCTGCGGGTCGTACCAGGAGTTGAAGATCTGCAGGAAGATCCACTGCGTCCAGCGGTAGAAGTCGGTGTCGATGGTGGCCACCGAGCGGCGCTCGTCGTGGGCCAGGCCCAGCCGGCGCAGCTGCTCCTTGTAGCGCTCGATGTTCGCCACGGTGGTGGTGCGCGGGTGGGTGCCGGTCTGCACCGCGTACTGCTCGGCGGGCAGGCCGAACGCGTCGAAGCCCATCGCGTGCAGCACGTTGCGCCCGGCCATCCGCTGGTAGCGGGCAAAGCAGTCGGTGCCGATGTAGCCCAGCGGGTGGCCGACGTGCAGGCCGGCGCCGGAGGGGTACGGGAACATGTCCAGCACGTACAGCTTCTCCGCGCCGGAGCGCGGGTGGTCCGGGTCGGCCAGCGGACCGGTCGGATTCGGGGCGTGGAAGGTTCCCTCCCGCGCCCAGATGTCCTGCCACCGGTGCTCGATCTGGTCGGCCAGGGCCGCGGTGTACCGGAACGGGGGGATGTCGCCCGCCGGTGCGGCTGCCTCACTCATGGCGTCTCCTTGGCACGGTCATGTCGGATATGGGGAGCTCTGCTGCGGGCACAAAAAAGCCCCTCGCGCAGGAGGGGCCGCCGTGCTGTCGCGCGTCAACGCATCAGCACGGCCCGGTAAGAAGCAGGAAGACTCCGGCCATGAACGGCAGTGTACCCCTACCGGTGGAGCCCCACGTCGCCCGCTTCCACGCGTCGGGACGCCGGCGGCCCGGAGCGGCGACGCGCCGTGGCCGTCCGCTGGCGGCGCGCGCCCGCCACGTCCCCCGACCTGACGAACATTCCGGGCGTAACCGACCGACTTCCTGCGGGGGTCGGCGATGACGACAAACATGGTTAGCCTGAAAGGCCAGTGAGATTTCTGCGGCAAACGAGGCTCGGCGTCGCGAACCCAACGACGGGTCCAGGTGCTCTTAACAGAGCTGCCGTTCCGGCGACGAGGAGGAGGCCCGTGACACAACAGACCTGGGACGAGGTGGGCGGCCTGTTGCCGCACGACGAGTTCCGCGCCGCCAGCGAGGCCATCGTGGCCAACATCGAGCAGGTCATCGAGGGCAAGACCGCCACGGTCCGGCTCGCCCTGGCCGTCCTGCTCGCCGAGGGTCACCTCCTCATCGAGGACGTTCCGGGTGTCGGCAAGACCAAGCTGGCCAAGGCCCTGGCCCGCTCGATCGACTGCTCCGTCCGCCGGATCCAGTTCACCCCCGACCTGCTGCCCAGCGACGTCACCGGGGTCAGCGTCTACAACCAGGAGACGCACGACTTCGAGTTCCGGCCGGGCGCCGTCTTCGCCAACCTGGTGGTCGGCGACGAGATCAACCGGGCCTCGCCGAAGACCCAGTCCGCCCTGCTGGAGTGCATGGAGGAGCGGCAGGTCACCGTCGACGGCGTCACCTACCAGCTGCAGACGCCGTTCATGGTGATCGCCACCCAGAACCCGATCGAGATGGAGGGCACCTACCCCCTCCCCGAGGCGCAGCGCGACCGGTTCACCGCCCGGATCGCCATGGGCTACCCGGACGCCAGCGCCGAGCTGGCCATGCTGGACGGTCACGGCGCGGCCGACCCGCTGCAGGAGCTGCGCGCGGTCTCCGACGCCGACACCGTCCGCCGGCTGATCTCCACGGTCCGCCAGGTGCACGTCGCGGACGCGATCAAGCAGTACGCCGTCGACCTGGTCACCGCCACCCGCGAGGCCCCCGACCTGCGGCTCGGCGCCTCGCCCCGGGCCACCCTGCAGCTGCTGCGGACCGCTCGCGCGGTGGCCGCGCTCGAGGGGCGCGACTACGTCCTCCCCGACGACCTGCAGGCCCTGTCCGTGCCGGTGCTGGCGCACCGGATCATCCCGACCGCCGACGCCCAGCTGGCCCGGCGCACCACCGACGCGATCGTCTCCGACCTGGTGCACCGCCTGGCGCTGCCGCAGGAGCGCAGGCGCACCCCGTACGACCCGCCCCGGCCGGCCGCCGGCAACGGCCGCGGGCCGTACGAGCCGCGGAGGCCGTGACGTGCGCGACGGGCTGCGTGGGCTGACCACCCGCGGCCGCTCGTTCCTGGCGGCCGCGGTCGCGGCGGCGGTCTCCGCCGGCATCCTCGGCGAGAGGGACCTGCTGCGGGTGGCCGTGCTGCTCGCCGTGCTGCCGCTGCTCGCCGCGCTCTACGTCGGACGCAGCCGCTACAAGCTGGCCTGCAACCGCTCGCTGGAACCGCACCGGGTGCCGGTCGGGGCCAGCTCCCGGGTGGTGCTGCGGCTGCAGAACATGTCGCGGCTGCCCACCGGCACCCTGCTGCTGGAGGACCGGCTGCCGTACGCGCTGGGCAGCCGGCCCCGGGTGGTGCTGGAGCGGCTCGGCGCGCACCAGGCCAGCTCGGTGGCGTACACGGTCCGCGCCGACGTGCGCGGCCGGTACGAGGTGGGTCCGCTGGTGGTCCGGATGACCGACCCGTTCGGCCTCTGCGAGCTGACCCGGGCCTTTCCCAGCACCGACAACCTGACCGTCATCCCCCAGGTCACCCCGCTGCCCTCGGTGCGCCTGCCCGGCGAGTACGCCGGCAGCGGCGACAGCCGGGCCCGGTCGGTGGCCGTGCACGGCGAGGACGACGCGGCCACCCGGGAGTACCGGAGGGGCGACGACCTGCGCCGGGTGCACTGGAAGTCGACCGCCCGCACGGGCGAGCTGATGGTGCGCCGGGAGGAGCAGCCCTGGGAGAGCCGCGCCACCGTCGTCCTGGACACCCGGGCGTACGGCCACCGCGGCGACGGTCCCACGGCGAGCTTCGAGTGGGCGGTCTCGGCCGCCGCGAGCATCGCCGTGCACCTGCGGCAGGCGGGCTACAAGCTGCGCCTGGTCACCGGTTCGGGCGCGGACGTCAACGCGACCGAGGGCGCCGGGGACGGGCTGCTCCTCGACCACCTCGCCGACGTCCGGCTGGACCAGCGCGGCGACGTCGCGAGCCTGGTGCAGCGGGTCCGGCAACGCGCCGACGGGGGTCTGATCATCGCCCTGTTCGGCTCGCTGAGCACCACCGAGGCGGAACTGCTGGCCGGGCTGCGCGGCAACGGCGCGACCTGCGTGGGCTTCCTGCTGAACAGTTCCACCTGGCTCAACCTGCCGGACAAGGCCCGGTTCGAGGCCGACCAGACCCACGGCGCCGCCGCGCTGGCCATGCTCCACGGCGGCTGGCGAGTGATCGGGGTGGACCACGACGGCCGACTGCCGGTGCTCTGGCCGCAGGCGGCGCGCGGCTCGCAGGGCTTCGCGCTGCGCGCGGCGCTCGCCGAGACGGTGGCCGGCGGCGTCCGATGAGAAGGAGGAGGGCGTCGTGATCGCCTCCCGGAACCTCGGCTTCGTGGCCGCCGCGGCGACACTGCTCGCCGCGGCGCCGCTGTCGTCGATCTTCCAGCGCTGGACCTGGCTGATCGAGGCGGCCATCGCGGTCGCCGTGGTGGCCGGCGTGGCCGCGTTGACCCGGCTGGTCCGGGCCCCGCTCTGGGGCCAGGTGCTGGGCATGCTGGCCGGGCTGCTGCTCGCCCTGACCTGGCTCTTCCCCGGCGGTACCGAGCTGATCGCCTTCCTGCCCACGCCGAGCACCCTGGTCCATTTCGGTGAGCTCCTCCAGGGCTCCCTGCAGGACATGCGCTCGTACGGGGTCGAGGTGCCGGACACCACGCCACTGCTGTTCATCGCCGTGCTGGGGGTGGGCGCGGTGGCGATCGTGGTGGACGTGCTGGCCGTCGGGCTGCGCCGGCCGGCGCTGGCCGGCCTGCCGATGCTGGCGATCTACTCGGTGCCGGTGGCCGTCTACGTGGACAACGTCCCGGCGCTGCCGTTCGTGATCGGCGCCTGCGGCTACCTCTGGCTGCTGGTCACCGACAACGTCGACCGGGTGCGCCGGTTCGGCCGCCGGTTCACCGGCGAGGGGCGCGACGTCGACGTCTGGGAGTCCTCGCCGCTGGCCGCGGCCGGGCGCCGGCTCGCGGCCGTCGGCGTGGCGCTGGCCGTGGTGCTGCCGCTGGCCGTGCCGGGGATGACCGGCGGCCTGCTCGACCAGTTCAACTCCACCGGCGAGGGCACCGGCAACGGGCGGCCCGGTCAGGGCGGCAGCCCGGGCCGGATAGACCTGTTCGCCGCGCTCAGCGGGCAGCTCAACCAGTCCGAGGTGGCCGACCTGGTCAAGGTCAGCACCAACGAGCCGAGCCCGTTCTACCTGCGCTTCGGCGTGGCCGACGAGCTGCGCCCGGACGGCTTCCGGGTGCGCAACCCGAACGGGCGGCCGGTCAACCGGCAGCTGCCCGACCCGGCGGACCGGGTCCGGCAGGGGGTGCAGCAGCAGACCTACCGGGCCAGCGTGGAGGTCACCCGGAACCTCACCATGCCGCTGCTGCCGATCTACGCCGACCCGGTGCGCACCGACGGGCTCAGCGGCAACTGGTCGTACGACGCGAACCTCGGGGTGGTCTTCTCCAACCGGGACAACTCCCGGGGCAAGCGCTACTCATTCGAGTACGTGCGCTCGACGTACTCCCCGACGGCGCTGCGCAAGGCCCGGTCGCTGCCGGCCGAGCACCCGATCGCCCTGCAGCAGACCCAGACGCCGGCGGTCCAGCAGGTCGAAGTGCTGGTCTCCCGGCTGGTGGAGGGGAAGTCCACCGACTACGACAGGGTACGGGCGATCTACGACTACTTCTCCCGGGAGAACGGCTTCGGCTACTCGCTGAGCACCAAGGGCGGCACCAGCGGCACGGAGATCGTCGACTTCCTGACCAACAAGGTCGGCTACTGCCAGCAGTACGCGGCGGCGATGGCCTGGCTGGTCCGGGCCGCCGGCATCCCGGCCCGGGTGGCGTTCGGCTTCACCAACGGCAGCAACTCCGGCGGTGGCACGTACGTGCTGACCAACCGGAACCTGCACGCCTGGACGGAGGTCTACTTCGACGGGATGGGCTGGGTGCCGTTCGACGCCACCCCGGCGTACGGCGTGCAGGGCTCGACCCGGTCGGTGTGGGCGCCGGACAGCGACGCGCCGGACCCGGAGCCCTCGGACACCGCCGCGCCGGCCGCCCCCGGCGACCCCGCCGCCTCGGCCGGGCCGAATCGGGAGGACGCCGCCGACCGGGAAACCGACACCGGCTTCGACCCGCTGACCGGTGCCCCCGTCGAGCGGGCGCCGACCTGGCCGTGGTGGACGGCCGGGGCGCTGCTCGCCCTGCTGACCCTGCTCGCCATGCCGGCGCTGCGCCGGGCGGCGCTGCGGCGCCGCCGGCACGGCCGGCCGGTCCCCGTGCCGGCGGCGATGGAGGCTGGTGCCGGCGACGGCGGCGCCACCCCGATGATCGTGGTCGGGGCGGACGCCGACCGGGCCCGGGCGGACGCCCACGCCGCCTGGGACGAGCTGCTCGACACCCTGATCGACTACCGGGTCCGGGTCGACCGGACGGAGACCCCGCGGTCCACCGCGGAGCGCCTGGTCCGGGAGGCGGTCGGCGACGACGCGGAGTCGACGGCGGCGGTACGGCTGCTCGGCCGGGCCGAGGAGCGGGCCCGGTACGCCCGCGACCCGCTGACCGGCGAGCCGCTGCACCCGGCGCTGCGGATCGTCCGGGGCACACTGGCCGCCCGGTCCGACCGGCGGACCCGTCTCCTGGCGACCGTCCTGCCGCCGTCGGTGCTGCTGCGCTGGCGGCTCGCGATCGGCGACTCGTCGTCCCGCTGGGTGGCGACGGGCGGGCGGGCCCGCTACCGGGCGCAACGCTTCAGCCCGCGCCGACTGCTCGCCGGCCGGACGACCCGGCGCGCCTGACCCGCGACTCCGGCCCGCCGGCTGACCCACCCGTCAGCCCGGCGGGCCTCGTCGTGTCGTCGCCTCTCCCCGCCCCTCACCCAGCGGGCCGGGGTCAGTCCCGCAGCCCGCAGGTCAGGGTGGTGGCAGGGGTGGCTGTCCCTGGTCCGGACATGGCGATACGACGGAGGTGGCCGGACCCGGTCCGGCACCCACCGTCGCGGTGGCGCCCGCCCACCTCAGGGGTGGGTGGCGTTCAGCGATGTCCCTCCGGGCGCTGCCGCCACCGGTCCTCCATGCGGTCCAGCAACGACGGCCGTCGACCCGCCCGCCCGCGCGGACGACGACGGCTCGTCGTGCCACCCACCACGTGCAGGTCGGGTGACTGTGCCTTGCGGTGCGACTGCACCGCGTAGCCCAGCGCGGCCAGCATGACGACGAAGCCCGCCACTGCCAGTGGCGGAGTCTTGATCACCGCGCCGTAGACCAACAGGGCCAGGCCGACGACGACCACACCGGCAGCGACGAGCAGGCGACGCCGCGCGTGGAAACGCGGGTCGCTGGCGCGCACGGCCGAGGCGAATTTGGGGTCCTCGGCAAGCGACCGCTCGATCTGCTCGAACAGCCGCTGCTCGTGCTCCGAGAGCGGCACGGCACTCCTCCCCGGTCACGTTGGTCGGCCCGGTCGGGCCGACAGACCGTAGCAGCCAACCGGCTGCTTACCGCCAAGTCTACGAGGGGGGTCGCGCGTCGGAAAGCGGGACGACCTACGGCCGGGGTTGATTTTCGCCGCGCCGGGGATCTCGCTTCCCGAGCAGACTGGCCGGACCTATGACGGACCGCCCGAATCGGGCAGCCGCGGCGTCGGCGGCCGCTTCCGCCTCCCGCCAGCCGTGCTCGGGCGCGCCGAGGGTGAGCTGTCGGGGCGTCTCCGCCACGGCGGCCAGCCCCTCCGCCCGTACGCCCACCAGCCGGATCCGCTCCCCTGGGTCCAAGGCGGTGTAAAGCGCCCACGCCGTGTCGAACAGTTCCCGGGCCACGTCGGTCGGCACGCCGAGGGTGCGGGACCGGTTGACCGTGCGGAAGTCGGCCAGCCGGACCTTGAGCGACACCGTCCGCCCGACCTGCCCGGCCCGGCGCAGCCGGACGCCGACCTTCTCGCTGAGGGCGAGCAGGGCCTGGCGGATCTCCACCGGATCGTCCACGTCGGCGTCGAAGGTCACCTCGGCGCCGATCGACTTCTCCACGTGCTCCGGGCTGACCGACCGCGGGTCGCGCCCCCGGGCGAGCTCGTGCAGGTGGGTGGCGGACGCCGCGCCCAGGGCCTTGCGGAGCATGCCGAAGGGCGCCTCGGCGAGGTCGCCGATGGTGGCCAGGCCGAGCCGGCGCAGCGTCTCGGCGGAGCGCTCCCCCACCCCCCAGAGCGCACCGACCGGCAGCGGGTGGAGGAACTCCAGCACCCGGTCGGCGGGCACCACCAGCAGGCCGTCCGGCTTGGCCCGGGTCGAGCCGAGCTTGGCCACGAACTTGCTCGGTGCCACCCCCACCGAGCAGGTCAGCCCCTGCTCGGTGGCCACCCGCTCGCGGATCCGGCGGGCGATGGCGGCCGGCGGGCCGAACAACCGCCGGGCGCCCGCCACGTCGAGGAACGCCTCGTCCAGGGAGAGCGGCTCCACCAGGGGGGTGACGTCCCGGAAGATCTGCATCACCGCCCGGGAGGCGGCGGTGTACTGCGAGAAGTCAGGCGGCAGGTAGACCGCGTGCGGGCAGATCGCCCGGGCCCGCATGGTGGGCATCGCGCTGCGAACGCCGTACCGCCGGGCCTCGTAGCTGGCGGAGCTGACCACGCCGCGCGGCCCGACGCCGCCGACCACCACCGGCCGGCCGCGCAGCTCGGGGCGACGGCGCACCTCGACCGAGGCGAAGAAGGCGTCCATGTCGACGTGCAGGACCTGGCTGCCGGAGTCGTCCGCGTCCGGCCCGAAGCGCGGGTCACCGCCGCGCGGCAACGACTGGCTCCGACCCATTCCCGCAGGCTAGCCGGCCGGTACGACAGCCCCCCAGGTCAGCCCCGCACCACCAGCAGCGGGATGGTCATCTCGGTCGCGGTGTCCGCCCCGTGGTACGCCACCAGCCGGGACACCGCCGGCGGCTCGGAGCGGGTGGCCAGCACCGCGTACGTGTCGCGGCAGGTCACCACCACGTCGCCGATACGCCGCAGGTGCTCCTCGGGGACCGGGCCGAACCGGCCGCCGGCCACCACCTCGTCGCGGGTCTCCACCCGGGCGGCCGGCCCGAGCACCGCCGACCAGGCGGCCACCACGTCGTCGACCGCGCCCGGCGCGACGTGCAGGTAGCGCACCCGCGGCTCACCGGCGACGACCCGCACCCCGGCCCGCAGCCGGAAGTCGGTGTCCAGGTCGAAGCGGTGCCCGGCGGGCACATCGAGCTGCCCGTGGTCGGCGGTGACCAGCAGCGCGGCGTCCGGCGGGAGGCCGTCGACCAGCCGGGCGAGCAGCGCGTCCACCTCGGCGGCGGCGATCCGCCAGGGCGCCGAGTCGACACCGGTGAGGTGGCCGTGCCGGTCCAGGTCGGGGTGGTAGCCGGAGACCAGGGTCGGCCCCGGGCCAGCGGCCAGCGCGGCGCGCATCGTCCGGGCCAGCGCGTCGACGCCGGCAGCGCCCCGGTAGTCGCCGCCCCGGTTGGCGGCCAGGGTCAGCCCGCTGCCGGCGTACTCGGGTCGGCTGACCACGGTCACCGCGACCCCGGTGGCACGGGCCCGCTCCCACTGGGTGCGGACCGGCTGCCAGCGCAGCGGCTCCGGGTCGCCGTCCCACTCGATGTGGTTGAGCACCCGCTCGGTGCCGGGCACCCGGACGGTGAAGCCGAGCACGCCGTGCGCCCCGGGTGCGGCGCCGGTGCCGAGGCTCACCAGGCTGGTCGGGGTGGTGGACGGGAAACCGGCGGTCAGCGGCCGGCCCACCGTGGCGGCGAGCCCGGCCAGGGTCGGCGCGTACCGGGCGGCGGTAGGGATCTGGTACCAGCCGAGCCCGTCCACGAGCAGGACGGCGATCCGGCGGACCCCGGCGAGCCGCGGGGCGAGCCCGAGCAGGTCGACCGCGCCGGGGACGCCGAGCACGGCCAGCGCGCTGGGCAGCACGTCGGCCAGGCTGCCGCCGCCGTAGTGCGGCGGCACGACCGCGAGCGGGTCGGCCGTGCCCGTCGGCCCCGGCCCGGTCATGCCGGGCGGCGGGCGAAGAGGTGCAGCTGGGCGGCGAGATCCCGGTACGGCGACCGGGCGGCGAGGGCCCGTTCCAGCTCGACCAGGGCGCCCGGCTGGCCGTCGGCCACCGCGGCGGGGAGCAGGTCGGCGAGGACGCGTACCCCGTGGATCTCCTCCACGGTGAGCCCGGCGGCGCCCAGCAGCGCGGCGGCGCCCTCGGCGTCGAAGCGCCGGCGCAGGGTGTCCCGCGGGCCGGCGGAGCCGCCCGGGGCGGCGGCGAGCGCGGCGGCGACGTCCAGGTGACCGTTCATCGCCCGGCCCAGCACCGCGGCGGCCCGCCCGGCGACCAGCACGCTGGCCGCGCCCCCGGGACGCAGCGCGGTGGCCAGCGCGGCCACCACCGGCGCCGGGTCGTCGACCACCTCCAGCACGGAGTGGCAGAGCACCAGGTCGGCGGAGGCCGGCTCGACCAGCCCGGCCATCGCGTCGCCGTCGCCCTGGACGGCGCGTACCCGGTCGGCGACCCCGGCCTCGGCGGCCCGGCGGGTCAGCGCGGCGAGCGCGTCCAGGCTGGCGTCGACCACGGTGACCCGGTGCCCGGCCTGGGCGAGCGGGACGGCGAATCCGCCGGTGCCGCCGCCGACGTCGAGCACGGTCAGCTCGGTGCCGGCGCGGCGGTCCAGCTCGGCGGCGAGCACCGACCAGATGACAGCGGTACGGGGGGTCAGCGGCGGCCCGGTGAACCGGCCTCGGGTCTGCTCCACCCGGCCGAGCCTAGTCACCCGCGCCACCCGATCCCCCGTACCGGTGGTGGGCTCTTCGATCAGGTCAGGACTCGCCGCCGCCGGCGGGGTCCTCCTCCGCGCGGGACCGGTTGGCGTTCGCCACCGGTCCGTCGGTCACCTGGTACTCACGCGGCTCGGCGTCCTGCGCCGGCGCCCAGCCGGCACCCAGCCGGGTGCGCCGGACGTTCGCTACTCCACCGGTGGTGCTGTTCCCCGTCACTGGTCTTTCTCCCTTGCGGCGAGCGGGCCACTCTGCCCGCGCGGCCTCGAAGTCTCCCGCCTACCGGCTCCGGAAACCGTAATGTGGATCACTCCGGTCACCGGAAATCCCGGGACGCCGGGCTCACCGGCGGCTCGATCGCGTCCAGCCGGTCGGCGGTGAGGCTGGTGACCCCCTCGTGCCGCTGCAACCGGCCGCGGACCACGAGGGCGGCGCTGGTGCGGGCGATTCGACGATAGCGCTGCCACAGGCCCGGGGAGCAAGTGACATTGAGCATCCCGGTCTCGTCCTCCAGGTTGAGGAAGGTGACCCCGCCCGCGGTCGCCGGGCGCTGCCGGTGGGTGACGATCCCGCCGACCCGGATCCGCTGGCCCGGCTCCACCCGGCCGAGCCGGGCGATCGGCACCGCGCCCAGGGCGTCGAGCCGGTCCCGGATGAACCGGGCCGGGTGGCTCTCCGGCGACAGGCCGGTGGCCCAGACGTCGGCGACCAGCCGGTCCACCGCCTCCATCCCGGGCAGGGTGGGCGCGGCCGCGCCGGTCACCGTGCCGGGCAGCCGGCCCGGCCGGTCCTGGGCCGCCGCGCCGGCGGCCCAGAGCGCCTGCCGCCGGGTCAGCCCGAAGCAGGCGAAGGCGTCCGCGGTGGCCAGCGCCTCCAGCTGCGCGGCGGTGAGACCGACCCGCCGGGCCAGGTCAGGCATGTCCCGATACGGCCCGCGCGCCACCCGCTCCGCCTCGATCCGCTCGGCCACCCCGTCGCCGAGGGTACGCACGCTGGAGAGCCCGAGCCGGACCGCCGGCCCACCCAGCCCCCACTCGTGCGGCGGCTCGCCCGGCTGGCTCCCCCACCGGGTGGTCGGGGTGGACTCCAGCACCGCCTTGGCGCCGCTGGCGTTGATGTCCGGGCGGCGGACCTCGACGCCGTGCCGGCGCGCGTCGTCGACCAGGGTCTGCGGCGAGTAGAAGCCCATCGGCTGGGCGTTGAGCAGCGCGGCCAGGAACGGCCCCGGGTGGTGGCGCTTGAGCCAGGAGCTGGCGTAGACCAGGTAGGCGAAGCTCATCGCGTGGCTCTCCGGGAAGCCGTAGCTGGCGAACGCGGAGAGCTTGTGGAAGACGTCCTCGGCCAGATCGCCGGTGATCCCCCGCTCGGCCATCCCGGCGTAGAGCCGGTCGGCGATCTGCGCCATCCGCTCCGCCGACCGCTTCGACCCCATCGCCCGGCGCAGCTGGTCGGCGCCGGCCGCGTCGAAGCCGGCCAGGTCGATCGCCAGCTGCATCAGCTGCTCCTGGAACAGCGGCACACCGAGGGTCTTCTCCAGCGCGTTGCGCATCAGCGGGTGGGCGTACTCCACCGGCTCCAGGCCGTTCTTGCGCCGGATGTACGGGTGCACCGAGCCGCCCTGGATCGGGCCGGGCCGGATCAGCGCCACCTCGACCACCAGGTCGTAGAACGCACGCGGCTTCAACCTCGGCAGGGTGGCCATCTGGGCCCGGCTCTCCACCTGGAACACCCCGACCGAGTCGGCCCGGCAGAGCATGTCGTAGACCTCGGGGTCGTCCAGGGTCATGTCGCCCAGGTCGAGGGTCGTGCCGATCATGTCGTAGCCGTAGTGCAGCGCGGAGAGCATGCCGAGCCCGAGCAGGTCGAACTTGACCAGGCCGACCGCCGCGCAGTCGTCCTTGTCCCACTGGAGCACGCTGCGGCCGGGCATCCGACCCCACTCCACCGGGCAGACCTCGATCACCGGCCGGTCGCAGATCACCATGCCGCCGGAGTGGATGCCCAGATGTCGGGGGAAGGTCTGCAGCTCGTTCGCGTACGCGACGACCTGCTCGGGGATGTCCTCGACGTCGACCGACGCCACCGAGCCCCACCGGTCGATCTGCTTGCTCCAGGCGTCCTGCTGCCCGGGCGAGAAGCCGAACGCCTTGGCCACGTCCCGCACCGCCGACCGGGGCCGGTACGAGATGACGTTGGCGACCTGGGCGGTGTGCTCCCGGCCGTACCGGGCGTAGACGTGCTGGATGACCTCCTCCCGGCGGTCGGACTCGATGTCCACGTCGATGTCCGGCGGGCCGTCCCGTTCCGGGGCGAGGAAGCGCTCGAAGAGCAGCCGGTGCCGGACGGCGTCCACGTTGGTGATCCGCAGCGCGTAGCAGACCGCCGAGTTCGCCGCCGAACCCCGGCCCTGGCAGTAGATGTCCTGCTCGCGGCAGAACGTGACGATGTCGTAGACCACCAGGAAGTAGCCGGGGAAGCCCAGCTCCTCGATCATCTTCAGCTCGTGGTCGAGCTGCTGGTACGCCTCCGGATGCGCCGCGCGCGGGCCGTACCGCTCCCGGGCGCCCTGCTCGGTCAGGTGGCGCAGCCAGCTCATCTCGGTGTGCCCCGGCGGCACCGGGTACGCCGGCAGCCGCGGCGCGACCAGCTGGAGGTCGAAGGCGAGCTCGGCGCCGAACTCGGCGGCCCGGGCCACCGCCCCCGGGTACGCGGCGAACCGGGCCGCCATCTCGGCGCCGCTGCGCAGGTGGGCGGTGGCCGCGGCGGGCAGCCAGCCGTCGATCTCGTCCAGGCTGCGCCGGGCCCGGACGGCGGCCAGGGTGGTGGCCAGCCGGCGCCGGCCGGGGGTGGCGTAGTGCACGTTGTTGGTGGCCACCGTGGGCAGTCCGGCGGCGCCGGCCAGCTCGGCGAGGGCGTCGTTGCGGTCGGCGTCGACCGGGTGCCCGTGGTCGGTCAGCTCCACCGCCACCGTCTCGGCGCCGAAGAGCGCGGTCAACCGGTCCAGCTCGCGGGCCGCCGCGTCGACGCCCTCGGTGAGCAGCGCGCCCGGCACGTGCCCCTTGCGGCAGCCGGTGAGCACCAGCACGTGATCGCGCAGCTCGGCGGCGACCTCCTCCAGCTCGCCGTAGACCGGGCGGCCCTTCTCACCGCCGCGCAGCTGGGCGCGGGAGATCGTCGCGGCCAGCCGGGCGTACCCCTCGTGCCCGTGGGCGAGCACCAGCAGGTGCCGCCCGTGCGGGTCGGGCTCGCCGTTCTGCGGGCCGGGCAGCCCGAGGGAGAGCTCGGCGCCGAAGATCGTCGGCAGGTGCAGCGCGCGGGCCGCCTCGGCGAAGCGGACCACGCCGTAGAAGCCGTCGTGGTCGGTGACGGCGAGCGCGGTGAGCCCCAGCCGGGCGGCCTCCTCGGCCAGCTCCTCCGGGTGGCTGGCTCCGTCGAGGAAGCTGAAGTTGCTGTGCGCGTGCAGCTCGGCGTACGGGACCGTGCCGTCCGGGCGGGGCAGCTCGGGCGGCTCGTACTGCTGGCGCTTGCGGCTCCAGGCCGGGGCGTCGCCGCCGTCGGCGTCGACGGCGAGGGGATCCACCACGTGCAGGTGCCGCTCCTCGCGCGACCGCCCGCCGCGGGATCTGCCGTCGCCGGATCTGCCGTCGCCGGATCTGCCGTCGCCGGATCTGCCGTCGCCCGGACGGCCGGAGAGCACCCGCTCCAGCTCCGACCAGGGCAGCTCCGGGTTGTGGAAGCTCATCCGGCCACCCCGGGAACGGTCGCGACGCGTGGCAGCAGCTGCGGCGGCCGGCCCGGAGCGCTTCCGGGGACCGGTGCCCGGGCGGTGCCGGCCGGTGTCGCCGGGGACGGATTCCCCGGTGAGCGACATGACGCTGGGTCATAAATATGACTCACCGTCATGTCGCTCGTGAGGAAACATCGCCCCGACGCGCAACGGACCGGCGCGCAACGGACCGGCCGGGCGGGGACGTGAGCCGCCCGGCGAAGCTCATCGGGGCCGGCCCACCGCCCGCGTCCGTGCCGGGCGGAAGGGCGCGCGGGCGGGCGCTCAGTCATAGATCGCCTCCACCAGCCAATGACCGGCCTCCACGGCCAGCAGCAGGGCGGCGCCGTCGGCCAGGCAGACCTGGAACCGTGCCCGGCGCCGGGCCTCGGCGGGGGCCCACCACCGCTCGTCCACCGGCCACGGGCCGGCCCAGCCGACAATCTCGACCGGTCGGGCCGTACCGACGGTCAGCCGGGCCGGCGCGGCGCTCACCGCCAGGCGCGCGTTGACCACGACGGGCTCGCCGGCGGTGTCGTGCACGGTCGCGGCGAGCGGGCTGGGCAGCACCACGGCCGGCGCGGGCGGCGGCAGCCGGCCCGGCCAGGGCGGGGTGCCGGCAGCGGCACCACCGGCGGCCGGCTCGCCCGGCAGCGGTGGCGGGCCGGGACGGGCGGGCAGCCGCTCGTCGCCCCACGGCACCAGGTGCGTCTGGTCGGCCGGGGACCGGCCGCCGCCGAGCACGGCGGTGACCACCGCCTCCGGACCGAGGATGCCCTGCACCCGGCTCAACGCCCGGTGCGCCCGCTCCCGCTCCTCGCCGATCTCCCCCCACAGGCCGGGTTGCAGCCCCGAGCGGGCGAGCACCCCGTCGGGGACCAGCCGCAGCCGGACGATCCCGGCGGTCGGGCGGGCCGGACGGGCACCGGCCCGCCCGGTGCTGCCGGAGAGCCACCCGTCGAGCTGCCAGCGGACCCGGTCGGCGATGGCCGCGGCGGTGAGCAGCCCGTCGTGCCGCCAGACCCGGTGCAGCTCCTGCCCGTGCGCGGTGACCGCCTCGATGCCGAGCCGGGTGCAGGCCAGCCCGTGCGCGGCCAGCCGGTCGTGCAGCTGCTCGGCCAGCGCGCGGGCGGCGAAGGCCGCCGCGTCGACCCGGTCGAGCGGCTCGTCGTGGTCGGCGGTCACCGCCAGGTCGACCGGGGGTTGCCGGACCGCCAGCGGCCGGTGGTCCCGCCCGGCGGCGAGCCGGTGGGCGAGCGCCCCGTCGAACCCGAACCGGGCCAGCACGTCGCCGGCGGGCAGCGCGGCGAAGTCGCCGAGGGTACGCACCCCGAGCCGGCGCAGCAGGTCGGTCAGGGCCGGGCGGCCGAGCGCCTCGACCGGCAGCCCGGCGAGGAACTCCGGCGTCCCGCCGGGCGGTACGACCCGGCCGTCGCGCGCGGCGAGCCCGGCGGCGAAGACCCCGTCGGCGATCCCCACCTGGCTCTCCACCGCGCAGGCCTGGGCCACCTGCTCGACGATCCGCTCGGCGGCCGCCTCCTCGCCGCCGAGGTATCGGCTGGGGCCACGGGCGGCGAGCGCGCAGGCGCCGGGGCGTACCACCTCGACCCCGGCGGCCACCTCCTCGACGGCGGCGACCACCGGTTCGAAGGCGCGGGCGTCCCGCCCCGGGTCGTGGTCGACGACGGTCAGCTGCGGGCAGCGCCCCTGCGCCTCCCGCCGGCGCAGGCCCCGGCGCACCCCGTCGGCGCGGGCCCGTTCGGAGCAGGCCACCACCCGGTTGGCGTGCAGCACGGCGACCGGGCCGGTGGCGGGCACCCCGTCGACGATCTCGGCGGCGATGACCGGCCAGTCCGGGCACCAGAGCAGCAGGGTGCGCACCGGCGCGTCGGTCACGCCGACCCGACCACGGTGAGCGGGCCCCGCCGGGACGCGGCGGGGGCGGGCGGGGTGGCCGGCGACACCGGGCGGAGCCGGCCGGGGGTGGACCCGGCCGCAGCGGCGGCGGCGCGGGGAATGACCCGGGTGAGCCCGTCGCCGGGCAGCCAGACCTTGATCTCCTTGGGGCGGGCGGCCGCGCCGCGCCCGCGCGCCGAGACGGTCACCTCGCGGCGGCGCAGCCGGCCGCGGCCCGGCCCGAGCCCCTCCCAGACGCCCCGGACCACCCGGAGCGTGACGTCCGCGCCGTCCCACCGGCCGTACGGGACGAGCACGCAGCCGCGCTGCCGGGCGCGGGCGGCCAGCCGGTCGGCGACCGAGGCGGAGACGGCGTGCGGCACGGCGGTCACCACCACGTCGACCCCGTCGATCAACGCGGCGACGACGGTGGGCCACTCCGGACCCGGGTTCGGTACCAGGGCCAGTCGGTCCAGCGCGATGCCGACCTCGGCGGCCGCGCCGGCCCCGAAGGTCGGCACCCCGACCACCGCGCACCACGAACCGGCCCGGGACGCCTCGGCGAGCAGCGCCAGGACCAGGGAGGTCCCCCCGCTGCACCGGGGCTGGCCGGCGGAGACCGCGATCGTGCTGCCCCGGCGCAGGCCCCGGTTGGGTAGCAGGCCGGTCAGCTCGGGCGCCACCGGGAGCACCCGGTGACCGCCCGCCGGGTCCGGCGCGCTCGCCGGGCGCACCAGACCGGCCAGTGCGGCGGAACCGACCACCATGCGGCCCGCCATGGGACCTACCCCCCGTCGTGTTGCTGCTGGATCAGGTGTCGCTGCTGGAGCGGATGAAGAGGCCGGGCGGCGCCCGGCGAGGGACCCGGGCGGGGCCGGGTCAGGCGGCGAGGCCGTCGAGGGCGGGTTGGTGTGCCAGCCCGAGCGCGACCTCCACCACCGCCACGAACTGCTCGGCGGCCCGGAGCAGGTCGTCGGCCTCCCGAGCGGTCACCACCCGGGGTATGCCCGCCTCGGCGGCGGCGCGCTTGCCGGCCCCGGCGGCGAAGTAGCGGGACCACTCGTCGAGCTCGGGGGCGACGGTGGAGAGCAGGACCCAGACGCTGGTGATCCGGTTGCGTCGGGAGGGCGCGGGGCGGGCGCGGGCGGCGAGCAGGGCGGCGGCCGCGCGCAGTGCCGCCAGGTGGGCGGCCGCGTAGCGCAGGCCGTCGGGGCGGGTCTGGGCGGCCTCGGCGAGCCCGTGCCGGGCCACCGCGAGGAGTTGGGCCGGGGTGCGGTGGGGCAGCACGTGCGCCGGCACCGTCGGTGCCTGGGCCGGGTTGGTCGGCATGACTGTCTCCTCCACGTGGCCGGGGCGGGCGCGACGCGCGACGGATCGGATCCGTCGGCGGAGCGCCCGGGGCGGGTGGTGCGGAGGAAGACGCACCGGTGTGGGGGCCGGCCGGGTGTGGACGCTTCCCCACACCACACCCGGCCGGCGAACCGGCGGGTTCGTCGCCCGCCGCCCGGGGGTCGTGGGCGGCGGACGACGATCCTGCCTGATGGGACCGGGCTCGCGACTGCCCGGAACCCGGGTGCGGTCCGCGAAACCGCACCGCCCGGGATCCGGCGCCGCGAAACGCCTCTCCCGGGTGCGTTGGAACGGGCGTACGACTCAATCGAACACTCGTTCTAACTGCCCTGACAGTACACCCTGCCACCGACGAAAACGCAACGTGCGGCGTACGGCGTGCCGGACGACGCCGGCGGGGCGATTCTCAGGGCGCGCACAGCAACGGCAGAGCCGGCAGGTAGGTCGTCCCCGCAGGGTGGAACCCATGACAGACCGACCTGCCGAAACGACCGTCGGATGAGCGCCACCGTCCTCGACCGACGCACCACGTACCGGCCACTGTCCACCGCGCCCGGCTGGTGGGCCGACGTCGCCGGCGGCGCGGCGGTGCTCAGCCTGCTGGTCGTCACCGCGCTCTGGACCGCCGACCGGGGAGTGCAGGAACTGCTGGGCGGGCTGGCCTCCGGCCTCACCTCCGCCGGCCGGCTCACCGGCCTGCTCAGCGCCGATCTGATGCTCATCCAGGTGTCGGGGCCCTGGACTGGTTGACCGCCCTGGACGGGTACGCGGCCCTGCTGGTGGACGCCGCCGGTCGGGTCCGGGCCACCCCGAACTGGCCCGGAACCCGACCGGCGGCTCAGACCCGCGCCGAATAGCCGACCCTGACCGCGGCCCCGCGGACCGGGGAAGACCCGGACGCCGGACCGGCGGGACACGGCGTGGCCGGCTGCGGCCGGCCGGGACGCACCGGGAGAATGACCGATATGCAGCCACACCCGAACGTGCAGGCGGTGCAGGACGCGCTCGACGCGGCGGACGCCCGGGACGGCTCCGGCGGGCCCAGCCGGGTCCGTCTGCTGCCCGAGGCGGTCCACACCGCGGCCGCGGCCGCCGAGGCGCTCGGCGTCGAGGTCGGCGCGATCGCCAACTCGCTGGTCTTCGAGGCCGACGGCGCACCGCTGCTGGTGCTGACCTCCGGCGCGCACCGGGTGGACACCGCCGGGCTGGCCGCCGGCATCGGGGTCACCCGGCTGCGCCGGGCCACCCCGGAGTTCGTCCGGGAGCACACCGGCCAGGTGATCGGCGGGGTCGCCCCGCTGGGCCACCCGCGCCCGCTGCGCACCCTGGTCGACACCGCGCTAGGGGGGTACGACGAGATCTGGGCGGCCGGTGGGGTGCCGCAGGCGGTCTTCCCCACCACGTACGCCGACCTGCTGCGGATCACCGCCGGCACCCCGGCCGAGGTGGCGTGAGCGCGCACCCCGAGGCGACCCGCGACACCGTCCCCGAGCTGGTCACCCTGCACGTGTGGCGGATCTCCCAGGCCGCGCTGCCCCGGGCGCTGACCCGGATGGCGCTCGACCCGCGCCGGCTGCGCGCCACCCCCGGCGCACGGTTCGGCAAGCTGCTCGGCACCGGGACCGGTACCGGCTTCGGGCCGGGCGACGCCGACCTGACCCGGTGGGCGGCGCTGACCGTCTGGGACTCCCCGGCCGCGGCCGACGGCTTCGACGACTCCCCGGTGGGCCGGGCCTGGGCTCGGATCGCCCGCTCGCGCGCCCGGGTCGACCTGCGCCCGGTGTCCAGCCGCGGCGAGTGGTCGGGGCGGCGCCCGTTCGGCGACCCGCCGGGCGGCCGGGTCGACGGGCCCGTGCTGGCACTGACCCGGGCCCGGCTGCGCCCCCGCCGGGCGGCCACCTTCTGGAGGGCGATCCCGCCGGTGGCCGCCGCGCTGCACGCCGCGCCCGGGCTGCTCGCCCGGTTCGGCGTCGGCGAGGCCCCGCTGGGCTGGCAGGGCACGGTCAGCGTGTGGCGGGACCCGACGGACCTGGTGGCGTTCGCGTACCGTCACCCGGAGCACCGCGCCGCGATCACCCGCACCCCCACTGAGGGGTGGTACGCGGAGGAGCTCTTCGCGCGGTTCGAGGTGCGCGGCGTGGTCGGCGACCGGACGGTGCTCGGGTGGGTCGCCGACGGCGACCCGGGAACGGTGAAGGGACACGCATGAGGTTGGTGCGCTGGACGCCGGACGATCTGGTCCGGCGGCTGGACGACGTGGTCGCCGTCTACGGGGAGGCGATGGGTTACCGCACCGACCTGCTGATGGCCCGGCGCGGCTACATCGCCAACCACGTGCGCCGCCCCGGGTTCCGCGCCGTCGCCAGCCTCACCACCGAGGGCCACCTGGCCGGCTTCGGGTACGGCTACCTGGGCGCCGCCGGGCAGTGGTGGCACGACCAGGTGCACCGGGCGCTGGCCCCGGAGGCCCGCCGGCGCTGGCTGACCGACTGCTTCGAGGTGGTCGAGCTGCACGTCCGGCCGCCCGCGCAGGGGCACGGCCTCGGCGCCCGCCAGCTGCACGCCCTGCTCAGCCTCGCCGAGGGGACGACCACCCTGCTCTCCACCCCGGAAGCCGACGAGCGGACCTCCCGGGCCTGGCGGCTGTACCGCCGGTTCGGCTTCGTCGACCTGCTGCGGCACTTCCACTTCCCCGGCGACGAGCGCCCCTTCGGCGTGCTCGGCCGGGACCTGCCGCTGGCCCCGCCCGGCCCGGGGGCGGCGCCCGCCGAACCCGGTCCGGCCGTGCGGTGATCCGGCAGCGGTTCTCCTGGGCGGTGCTGGCCGTCCTCGTCCTCGCCCAGATCTACTATCCCCTCACCACCGGCGGGACCCGGGCCCGGCTGACCGTCGCCACGGTCGTGCTGGGCTACCTGCTCGCGGTGGGCCACGCGCTGCTCAACCGCGGTCCGCGTACGGCGGCGGCGCTGGTCGCGGTGGCCACCGGCGGCGGCTTCGCCATCGAGGCGCTCGGGGTCGCCACCGGCTTCCCGTTCGGCAGCTACGACTACTCCGGCGAGCTGGGCCCGAAGCTGGCCGGGGTGCCGCTGATCATCCCGCTCGCCTGGACCTGGATGGCCTGGCCGGCCTGGCTGACCGCGGTCCGGCTCACCGGGTCCGTGCCGGGCCGGATCGCGCTGGCCGCCGTCGGGCTGGCCGCCTGGGACCTCTTCCTCGACCCGCAGATGGTGGCCGAGGGGTACTGGGTCTGGCGGGACGCCGACCCGGCCCTGCCCGGGCTGCCCGGCATCCCGGTCAGCAACTACCTGGGCTGGCTGCTCTTCGCGGTGCTGCTGATGAGCGCGCTGCGGCCGCTGGCCGGGCCGGCCGTCGCCCGGGTCGACGCGCGGGACGACCCGATGTTCGCGCTCTACCTCTGGACGTACTTCTCCAGCGTGCTGGCGCACGCGGTCTTCCTCGACCTGCCGGCCTCGGCGGTCTGGGGCGCGGCGGGCATGTCGGTGGCGGCGGTGCCGCTGGCGGTGACGCTCGTACGGGCCCATTGGCGCGGTGCCGAGCGGCGGGAGCCTGGCCGGTCCCGGCGCACCGGCGTCGACGCGACGGCATGACAGCGGTCCTCGCCCTGGTCGTCGCGGTCGCCGCGCTGACCGCGCACACCTGGGTCAACGCGGGCCGCTGGCTGCGCCGCCCCGCCGAGGGCCCGGTCGAGGTCGCCGAGCCGGTGGCGGTGCTGCTGCCGCTGCGCGACGAGGCCGCGCGGGTCACCCCGTGCCTACGGTCGCTGCTCGCCCAGCGTGGCGTACCCGGGTTGCGGATCGTGGTGCTCGACGACGGCTCGACCGACGGTACCGCCGACGTGGTCCGCGCGGTCACCGGGGACGATCCCCGGGTCACCCTGCTCACCGGGGTCGCCCCGCCGCCGGGCTGGCTGGGCAAGCCGCACGCCTGCCACCAGCTCGCCACCCGCGCCGATCCGGCGGCCACCGCGCTGGCCTTCGTCGACGCCGACGTGGTGCTCACCCCGTACGCGGTCGCGGCGGCGGTGACCGAGCTGCGCGCCGCCGGAGCGACGCTGCTCTCCCCGTACCCCCGGATCCTGGTGCGGACGGCGGCCGACCGGCTGGTCCAGCCGCTGCTGCAGTGGTTGTGGCTGACCTTCCTGCCGCTGCGCGCGATGGAGCGCTCGCCGCGACCGTCGCTGGCCGCGGCGGGCGGGCAGTTCCTGGTGGTGGACCGGGCCGGGTACGACCGGGCCGGCGGGCACGCCGCGGTGGCGGACAAGGTGCTGGAGGACATCGAGCTGGCCCGGGCGGTCAAGCGGTCCGGCGGCGGAATCGCGCTGGCCGACGGCTCCCGGCTGGCCGCCTGCCGGATGTACGACGACTGGCCGCAGCTGCGCGACGGCTACACCAAGTCGCTCTGGGCCTCCTTCGGCCACCCGAGCGCGGCGGCGACCGTGGTGACCCTGCTGCTCCTGCTCTACACCGTGCCCCCGCTGGTCGCCGGCGCGGCGCTGGCGGCGGGCGCGCCGGCGCTGGCCGCGCTCGCCGGGGTCGGCTACCTGCTCGGGGTCGCCGGGCGGGTGCTCAGCGCCCGGGCGACCGGCGGCCGGGCGTGGCCCGACGCGCTGGTGCACCCCGTGTCGGTCGTGGTCCTCGGTTGGCTGACCCTGCGGTCGTACCATCTGCGGAAGCGGCGCCGCCTGTCCTGGCGTGGTCGCCCGGTCAGCTAGGAGGGGCGCGGCATGGCGCGCATCGTGGTCATCGGCGCCGGCGTGGGCGGGCTGGCCACCGCCGCCCGGCTGGCCGTCACCGGACACCAGGTCACCGTCTTCGAGCGGGCGGAGACCGTCGGCGGCAAGCTCGGCCGGTACACCCACGACACCCCGGACGGGTCGTTCCACTTCGACACCGGGCCGAGCCTGCTCACCCTGCCCGAGGTCTTCCACGACCTGTTCGAGGCGACCGGGGCCAAGCTCGACGAGTACCTCGACCTGGTGCCGCTGGACCCGATCGTGCGGCACGTCTTCCTGGACGGCCCGACCCTGGACTCCTGCGCCGACCCGGACGAGTTCACCGCCCGGATCGGCGCCGCCCTCGGCGACCGGTCCGCCGCCGACTGGCAGCGGCTGTGGCGCCGGGCCGCCCGGGTCTGGGCGGCCTCGCACCGGGACATCCTGCGCCGCGCCGTCGACTCGCCCCGCGACCTGGCCGCGCTGGCCTGGCGACTGGGCGACCTGGCCGCGATCGGACCCGGCCGGACCCTGCGCGGGCTGGGCCGCAGCCACCTGTCCGACCCGCGGCTGCGGATGCTGCTCGACCGGTACGCCACCTACACCGGCGCCGACCCGCGCCGGGCCCCGGCCGCACTGGTCGCCGTCCCCTACGCGGAGCTGGCCTTCGGCGGCTGGTACCTGCGCGGCGGGCTGGGCACCCTGGCCGACGCGCTGCTGTGGCGCTGCCTGGACCTCGGCGTGGTGGTGCGGACCGACACCACGGTCACCCGGATCGACGCCGCGGGCGGCCGGGTGCACGGGGTACGCCTCGCCGGCGTGGCCGCCCCCGAACCGGCCGACGCGGTGGTGGCCAACGTGGACGCGCTCACCCTCTACCGGGACCTGCTGCCCAGCCCGCGCCGGCTGGCCGGGCTGACCGACCGCAGCCTGGCCGGCTTCGTGCTGCTGCTCGGGGTACGCGGCGACACCGGGCTGGCCCACCACAACGTCTTCTTCCCGCGCGACCACGACGCCGAGTTCGACGCGGTCTTCGGCGACCCGGGGCGCGGGGTACGGGCCCGCCCGGCGGTCGACCCGACCGTCTTCGTCACCGTCGCCGACGACCCGATGATCCGCCCGGCCGGGCACGAGGCGTGGTTCGTGCTGGTCAACGCCGCCCGGCACGGCACCGCCACCGGCGCCGTGGACTGGCGCCGGCCGGGGCTGGCCGAGGCGTACGCCGACCGGATCCTCGACGTGCTCGCCGAGCGGGGAGTGGACGTGCGGGACCGGCTGGTGTTCCGGGAGGTCCGTACCCCGGCCGACCTGGATGCCGCGACCGGCGCCCCGGGCGGGGCGATCTACGGCACCGCGGGTGGGCTGCTCCGCCCGGCCAACCGGGGCCCGGCCCACGGGCTGTGGCTGGTCGGCGGCTCCAGCCACCCCGGCGGCGGCCTGCCGATGGTGACCATGTCGGCGCAGATCGTCGCCGACGAGATCGGCCCCGCCTGGTGATCTCCGGCCTCTGATCCACTCCATTCCGGAGATGTGGCGGTGTCCGCCCGCCCGGGAACCGTGCCATTTCGGCGATCCGGTGTCGATCATGCCGGCCACGGGGAGGGCGCGGCCGTGGGCGTCAGCCGGCGTCGATCAGGGCGCGGCGCACGGTCGACAGGAGCTGGCCGAGGCCGAAACCGGCCAGCAGCACCCAGACGGCGGTGGCCATGGTGACGGTGCCGGCCGCCAGGTCCGGGTCGATCAGCCCGGTCAGCCCGGCCAGCAGCAGCCCGACCAGGGCCACGCAGACCCGGGTGGGCCGCTCCCCCACGGTCACCGCGCCGATCTCCCGCATCCCGGCGGCCACCGCGCGGGCCCGGACGAACTCGTGCAGCCAGGACAGCGCGCCCCCGGCGACCACCAGCGCCCCCGGCGCGCCGACCAGCCAGAAGGCGACCAGCCAGGCGATCTCGCCGAGCCGGTCGGCGACCGAGTCGTAGACGTAGCCGAGCCGGGTGGTCCGGTTGGTGGTCACCGCCACCGCGCCGTCGACGCTGTCGGCCACCGAGGCGAGCAGCACGAAGAGCGCCCCGACGATCGGCCCGGTCTCCGACCGGACGGCGAACAGCGGTACGCAGAAGCAGAGCAGCACCCCGGCCACGGTGACCGCGGTCGGGGCGACCCGGAGCCGACCGAGGACGTACCCGACGTGGTAGGCGGAGCGCAGCCAGGCGCGGACCACCGGCGCCGCGGCCCGCGGGTCGAAGCCGCCGTGCAGCCGCGCCCACGCGGTCGCGTAGTCGTCCCACTTCAGCTGGGTGCCCACCGTGGATCAACCGTCGCGGCCTGGTTCGGGTGTCGGGGTCGGGGTGTTCACACGCGTGCGTCGGCCCGCAGGCTGCGCCACACCTCGCGGGTCGCGGTGGACCGGTTGAGGGTGATGAAGTGGATCCCCGGGACCCCCTCGTCGAGCAGCCTCGCGCACATCTCGCTGGCCTGCTCGATGCCGAGCCGGCGGACCGCCTCCGGGTCGTCGGCGACCCGTTCGAAGCGCTCGGCCAGCGCGCGCGGGAACGGCGCGCCGGAGAGCTGCACGGACCGCTCGATGGTGCCGATCTGGGTGACCGGCATCACGCCGGCCAGGATCGGGGTGTCGCAGCCGGCGGCCGCCACCCGGTCGCGCAGCCGCAGGTAGTCGTCTGCGTCGAAGAACATCTGGGTGATCGCGAACTGGGCGCCGGCCCGGCACTTGCGGACGAAGTGCGCGGTGTCGCTGTCGACGTCGGGTGAGCGCGGGTGCTTGTAGGGGAAGGCGGCCACCCCGACGCTGAAGTCACCGGCTTCCCGGACCACGCGGACCAGGTCCTCGGCGTAGAGCACGCCCTCCGGGTGGCGGATCCACTCGCCGCCAGGGTCGCCCGGCGGGTCGCCCCGCACCGCCAGCACGTTGCGCACCCCGACGCCGGCCAGCCGGCCGATCACGTTGCGCAGCTCGGCGACGGAGTGGTTGACCGCGGTCAGGTGCGCCATCGGCAGGAGCGTGGTCTCGGTCGCGATCCGCTCGGTCACCGCGACGGTGGTGTCCCGGGTGGACCCGCCGGCGCCGTAGGTGATGGAGACGAACGAGGGCTGCAGCGGCTCCAGCTCCCGGATCGCCTGCCAGAGCAGCCGCTCGCCCTCCCGGGTCTTGGGCGGGAAGAACTCGAACGAGAAGGTCGGCTGGCGGTCACGGATGAGCTCCCCGATCGCCGGCTGCGGATTGGGGAGGATGGAGGGAAGACCGAGCGCCACCCCCCGACTCTAGCGGGCGACGCCCGTCGTACCCATGGTCTTCCCATCCGGCGATCGAGGATCGTCACCGGATCGCCGCACGGCGGGTCCGGCGGGTCGTCGTACCCCCGGGGTAGACAGGACCCAGCGCGGGTGGCGCCGGTCGTGGGCCGGCGCCCGGGGGCACGCGCGGGGGTCAGCACCGCCCAGCGGCGCGCCGTCCCGTCCTGCCGGACGGCCGGCGCCGCGCCGACGCCCGACCGGAGGACCGATGACCCCGCCCGACCCCCGCCTGCTCGGGCCGCTGATCGCCCAGCTGCGGCTGGCCCGTGGCTGGAGCCAGCAGCGGCTCGCCGCCGAGCTCTGCGCCGCCGCCGGCGTGCCGACCCTGACCCGGCACGAGATCTCCCGCTGGGAGCGCCAGGCGCGACTGCCGGGCGACCGCTGGCTGGGCCGGCTCGCCCCCGTCCTCGGCGTGCCGGCCGCGCTGCTGGCCGACGCCGCGGCGCGCAGCCGCCGGCCCGACGCGCCGGTCGGGCCCGCCGGGTCCCGGTCCCGGGCCGCCCTGCTGGCCCTGGCGCAGCGCTGGTCGGCGGATCCGTCCGCCCCGCTGCTCGTCGCGCCGGCGGCGGTGGACCGGTCGAGGCCGGCGGCGGACGCTCCGCCGGCCGGCGGGTGGGTCGCGGCCGGCCTGCCCGACGCCGACGCGCTGGCCCGGCTGCGCCGGCTCGACGACCTCGCCGGCGGGGCCGACCTGGCCCCGACCGGGGCGCACCGGCTGCGGCGGGCGGTCCGGGCGCTGTCCGGGGCGGGCCCGACCGGCCGCCGGCGGCTGCTGCCGGTGCTGGCCGAGACGGCCCAGCTCGCCGGCTGGCTGAGCGCGGACGCCGGTGACCTCGCCGGCGGGCTGGACGCCTACCGGCTGGGGCTGCGCGCCGCCGCTGCGGCCGGCGACCCGGCGTTCGCCGGGCACGTGCTCGGGTCGGCCAGCCACCTGCTGGCCGGCGCCGGCGACCCGGCCGGCGCACTGCTGCTGGCCCGCGCCGGGTACGCCGGCGCCCGGCGGTCGGCCAGCCCGGGCCTGCGGGCGCTGCTGCTGCACCGGGTGGCGTTGGCGGCCGCACTCGGCGGCCGGGCGGGGGCCGCCCGGCAGGCCCTCGACGCGGCCCGGCGCACCGCCGTGGCGCCGGGCGCCGAGCCGCCCTGGCTCTACTGGCTCGACGAGGCCGAGCTGGCCGCGATGACCGGCCGCACCCTGGTCGCGCTCGGCCGCCCCGGGTCGGCCGTGCCGCTGCTACGGGCCGTCGGGCACCGCGGCCGGCCCCGCAGCGCGGCGATCTACGGCGGCTGGCTGGCCCGGGGGCTGCTCCAGCTCGGCGAGGTGGAGCAGGCCTGCGCGGTGGCCGGGGACGCGCTGCTGGACGCGGTCCGTGCCGGGTCGGCGCGGGCCGCGACCCCGCTGGCCGAGCTGGAGCGGCGGCTGGCCGCGCACCGCACCGAGCCGGCGGTACGCCGCTACGCCGCGCTGCGCGCCGACGCCCGCCCGTTCCTGCCCCCGGCCGCCACCCCGCCGCGGGCGGCCCGGCCCGCCTCGGGCGGGGCACCCGGGGCGGCGACCACCCGGCCGGGCGCGACGCGCCGACCCGGTGGTGGGGCGCGACCAGCGGGGACCGGCTAGCGTCGTGGCGTGACCGACGCTGCTCCCGTCTCCCCCGTCGACCGTGCCGGCCTGCGCCAGCGGGTGGACAAGGCCCTGGCCGAGTTCCTGGCCAACCAGCGCACCTGGATGGCCGGCGTCGACGACGCCCTGGCGCCGGTCGCCGAGGCGATCGAGGCGTTCGTGCTCGGCGGCGGCAAGCGGCTGCGCCCGGCCTTCGCGTACTGGGGGTTCCGGGGCGCCGGCGGGGTGGACGCCGACCAGGTGGTGACCGCCCTGGCGGCCCTGGAGTTCGTGCAGGCCAGCGCCCTGATCCACGACGACCTGATGGACCGCTCGGACACCCGGCGCGGCGAGCCGGCCGTGCACCGGCGGTTCGCCGCCCGGCACCGGGCCGCCGGCTGGGGCGGTGACCCGGACGGGTTCGGCGATGCCGCCGCGATCCTCCTCGGCGACCTGTGCCTGGTCTGGTCGGACGAGCTGCTGCACTCCGCCGGGCTGGATCCGCGGACGGTGGCCCGGGCCCGGCCGGTCTTCGACGAGATGCGCACCGAGGTCACCGTCGGGCAGTACCTCGACGTGCTGACCCAGGTCACCGGGGACACCTCGGTGGAGCGGGCCAGCAAGGTGGCCCGCTACAAGTCGGCGAAGTACACCGTCGAGCGGCCGTTGCTGCTCGGCGCCGCGCTGGCCGACGCGCCGGCGGACGTCCGGACGGCGTACTCGGCGTACGGGCTGCCGCTGGGCGAGGCGTTCCAGCTCCGCGACGACGTGCTGGGGGTCTTCGGCGATCCGGCGCAGACCGGCAAGCCGGCCGGCGACGACCTGCGCGAGGGCAAGCGCACCTATCTGGTGGCGGCGGCCGTCGAGGCGACCGACGACGCCGGCCGGGAGCTGCTGCTCGGCCGGCTGGGCGATCCGGAGCTGGACGAGGCCGGGGTGGCCCGGCTGCGGGAGCTGATCAGCGGCAGCGGCGCGCTGGCCCGTACCGAGCAGCGGATCGTCACCCTCACCGACACCGCCCTGGCCGCGCTGACCACCGTCGACCTCGACACCGAGGCCCGCCAGGCGCTGGTCGACCTGGCGATCGCCGCCACTCGCCGCGCCGACTGACCACCCCGACCAACCGACCACGCACTTTTACGGAAAGAGTGGCCATCCGGCCGAGAATGGTCACTCTTTCCGTGAAACTGGCCCCCTCCGGGTGGATGGGGTGGGTGGGTGGAGTGGGTCAGAAGCCGAGGGCCTGGGCGCGGCGCTTGACCTCGCGGGCATGGTCGCCGCCGAGGGTGACCGCCGCGGTGCCGCCGGTCAGGGTGTCGTCGGGCTGGTAGAGCCAGCGCAGGGCGGCCTCGTCGTCGTAGCCGGCGTCGGCCAGCAGGTTCAGCACGCCGGGCAGGTGCTTGAGCGCCGTCTTGTTGGCCACCAGGTCGGCAGGGATGCGCCGTACGCCGTCGCGGCGGACGGCGATCAGCTCGCGGTCCCGGATCATCTGGTGGATCTTGCTGATCGACAGGTCAAGCCGCTCGGCCACGTCGGGCAGGGTCAGCCAGTCGGCCGGGTCGGTCGGGCCGGCGAGGTCGGCGCCGGGCGCCTGGTCGGCGGGTACGGAATCGGTCACCCGACCACCCTGCCATGTCGCCCCGGCCCGGGCGCACCGGACCCCGGGTGGCCTGCGCGAGCGCGGCGGGGCCACCCGGATTCGACCCCGCCTGTAGCATCCTGTTCATCCTTCACCCTCCGGACACATAGACTGCCTGCCGATGGACACACAGGTCGCCGACACGTTGCTGGGCTCGCTGCTCGACGGGCGCTACCGCATTCGCGGTCGCGTCGCCCGTGGCGGCATGGCGACCGTGTACACCGCCACCGACGAGCGCCTGGAGCGCACCGTGGCGGTCAAGATCATTCACCCGACCCAGGTGCCCGAGACGCGGACCCGGCTGGCCGGCTTCGTGGACCGGTTCACCGACGAGGCCAAAACCATCGCCCGGTTGACCCACCCGAACGTGGTGGCGGTCTACGACCAGGGCACCCACGGCGGGCTGCCCTACCTGGTGATGGAGTACGTCCGGGGTCGCACCCTGCGCGACGTGCTGGCCGAGCGGCGCCGGCTCAACCCGGACGAGGCGCTCGCGATCATGGAGCAGATGCTCGCCGCGATCGGCGCCGCCCACCGGGCCGGGCTGGTCCACCGGGACGTCAAGCCGGAGAACGTGCTGGTCGCCGAGGCGCCCACCGGCGGCGCGGCCAACCTGGTCGACAGCGTGGTGAAGGTGGCCGACTTCGGGCTGGCCCGCGCCGTCGAGGCCAGCGCCGACGAGGCCGACGGCAACCAGCTGATGGCCACCGTGGCGTACGTGGCGCCCGAGCTGGTCACCGACGGGCACGCGGACCCGCGAACGGACGTCTACTCGGCCGGCATCGTGCTGTTCGAGATGCTCACCGGCCGGGTCCCGTACGACGGCGACCGGCCGGTGGACGTGGCCTGGCAGCACGTCGATCGCGACGTACCGGCCCCGTCGACCCTGGTGCCCGGCCTGCCCCGGGCCCTCGACGACCTGGTCCAGCGGGCCACCCGGCGTGATCCGGGCGCCCGGCCGGCCGACGCCGGTGCCCTGCTGGCCGAGGTGCAGGTGACCCGGGACGACCTGGGCAACCCGAACACGCACACCTCGGTGCTGGGCCGGGTCACCGACGACGCCTCGGCGGTGTCCCAGCCGACCATGGTGGTGGCGGCGGTCCGGCCGGCCGAGCGGCCGGCGTGGGCCCGGCTCCCCGAGGGGCAGCCGCAGCGACCGCACCGGCGCCGGGCCGCCCAGGGCGGCGACCCGGGGGCCCGGCTGGCCGAGCTGCGCCACCGGGTGATGGGCAACCCCCGGGGTCGGCTCTCGGTGGCCGCCGCGGTGGTGGTGCTCGGCCTGCTCGCCGCGATGGGCGGCTGGTGGGTCGGGGTGGGCCGCTACACGGTCGCGCCGCAGCTGGTGAACCTGAGCAAGGCCGAGGCGCAGACGCAGGCGGACCGCGCCGGTTTCACCCTCGCCTACGCCCCGCCCCGGTACGACGAGAAGGTCCCCCGGGACGGCGTCGTCGCGCAGGACCCGAGCTCGGCGGCGAAGATCCTCAAGGGCGGCACCATCACGCTCACCCTGTCGCTGGGCCCCGAGCGGTTCCCGCTGCCGGACATGGTGGGCAAGGAGTTCGAGCTGGCCGAGGCGGAGCTGACGGGCGCGAAGCTGACGGTGGCCAAGGGCGCCGCCCGCTACGACGACAACCTGCCGGCCGGGGTGGTGGTGGCGACCAACCCGAAGGCGGGCGCCGAGGTGAAGCCGGGCGCGCGGATCACCGTCATCCTGAGCAAGGGCCGGGCGCCGATCTCGGTGCCGAACCTGGTCGGCAAGAACGTCAACGAGGCGCGGGCGACGCTGGCGCAGCTCGAGCTGGTGCCGGTGGAGACGTACAAGGACTCGGACAAGCCGAAGGACGAGATCCTCGGGCAGAGCCCGGCCGACGGCACCGGGGTCGAGAAGGGCGCCCAGGTCAAGCTCGATGTCAGCAAGGGTCCGGCCCCGGTGGTGGTCCCCCGGGTGGTCGACCTGCCCTGCCCGCAGGCCCAGCAGCAGCTGCAGGGCCTCGGCTTCCCGGTGACCGTGCAGTTCAACCCGAACGGCATCGTCCGCTTCCAGAACCCGGGCGAGAACGCGCCGGTGCCCCCGGGCACGCCGGTGACCATCGGGTGCCTGTGACCATGGCGGCGAACCTCCGACCGGTCGGCTCGCACACCCCCACCTCGGGTGGTTTGGCGAAGGCGGCACTGCCGTACCTGGACGCGGCCGGCTCCCGGGTGGTGCAGGTCTACGTCTCCAACTCCCGGGGCTGGGCGCTGCCCGCCGGCGACCCGACGCAGGACGGCCTCTTCCGGGACGGCTGCGCCGCGCGGGACGTGCCGGTCTTCATCCACGCGTCGCTGCTGGTGAACCTCGGCTCCCCCACCGCGGCGACGGTCGAGCGGTCCGCGCAGACCCTCGCGCACGCGCTGCGCCGGGGCCGGGCGATCGGGGCCCGCGGCGTGGTCTTCCACGCCGGCAGCGCGGTCGACGCCGGGCACGCCGAGGCGGCCCTGCGACAGGTACGCGAGGCGCTGCTGCCGCTGCTGGACGAGACGCTGGCGGCCGGCGGGCCGATGCTGCTGGTGGAGCCGAGCGCGGGCGGGGGCCGGTCACTGGCCTCCCGGGTCGAGCACCTCGGCCCGTACCTCGACGCGGTGGACCGGCACCCGGGGCTGGGCGTCTGCTTCGACACCTGCCACGCCTGGGCGGCCGGGCACGACCTGGCCGCGGAGGGCGGCATGACGGCGACGCTGGACACCCTGGTGGCCACGGTCGGGGCGGACCGGTTGCGGCTGGTGCACGCGAACGACTCGAAGGACCTGTGCGGTTCCACCCGGGACCGGCACGAGAACATCGGCAAGGGCAGCATCGGCGAGCCGGCGTTCGCCGAGTTGATGGCCCATCCCGCCACCGCCGGCGTCCCGGTGGTGGTGGAGACCCCGACCGAGAAGCACGAGGGTCACGCCGCCGACATCGCCACCCTCAACCGCCTCCACCCCTGACCCGTCCCGGCCCGACCCGGCCGACGATCCTGGTTGATCAAGAAGTTTGCGTCCCGGATCGGGCCTTCCGAGGGCGCAAACTTCTTGATCAACTCGCCGAGGGTCGGCAGGGAGCCGGGGCCGGGCGGGTCAGGCGCGGAGGAGGCGGGTGAGGGCGGTAGCCGCGCGGTCGACGGCGGGGTCGTCGACGTCCATGTGGGTGACCAGGCGGGCGGTGCGCGGGCCGAGCACCGAGATCAGTACGCCCTCGGCCCGGGCCGCGGCGGCCAGCGCCTTGGCGTCCAGCGCGTGCTTGGTCAGGTCCAGCGGGACGATGTTCGTCCGGACCTGGCCGGCGAGCACCCCGAACGGGGGGATCGCCTCGGCGAGCCGGGCCGCCTTGGCGTGGTCCTCGGCGAGCCGGTCGACGTGGTGCGCGAGGGCGTACCGGCCGGCGGCGGCGAGGACGCCGACCTGCCGCATGCCGCCGCCCATCCGCTTGCGCAGGAACCGGGCCCGGGCGATCTTCTCGGCGCTGCCGAGCACCAGGGACCCGACCGGCGCGCCGAGGCCCTTGGAGAGGCAGACCGACAGGGTGTCGAAGAGCGCGCCGTAGTCGGCCAGCGGCACGCCGTCGGCGACGTGCGCGTGCCAGATCCGGGCGCCGTCGCAGTGCAGGGCGAGGCCGTTGTCGTCGGCGACCCGGCGCAGCTCGCGCAGGGTGGCGAGGGGGATCACCCCGCCGCCGCCCCGGTTGTGGGTCTGCTCGACGGCGATCGCCCGGGTCGGCACCGCGAAGTAGCCGTCCGGCCGGATCATGCCGGCGACCACGTCCGGGTCGATGTCCGCGCCGACCGCCGGCCAGGTCCGCGAGGAGATCCCGCCGTACGCGGCCGCCGCGCCGATCTCGTACGTGACGACGTGCGCGTCGGCGTCGCAGAGCAGTTCGTCGCCGGGCGGGACGACGAGCTGGAGGGCGATCTGGTTGGCCATCGAGCCGGTGGGGGCGAAGAGCGCCGCCTCGTGCCCGAAGAGGGCGGCAACCTCGGCCTCCAGCGCGGCGACGGTGGGGTCCTCGCCGTAGACGTCGTCGCCGACCTCGGCGGTGGCCATCGCCTCGCGCATCCCGGCGGTGGGCCGGGTCACCGTGTCGGACCGAAGATCAACGAAATCAGCCACGCAGCATCTCCGCAACCAGGAAGGCCAGCTCCAGCGACTGCTGGGTGTTCAGTCGCGGGTCGCAGGCGGTTTCGTACCGGTCGGGCAGGTCGAGGTCCTCGATGCCCTGGGCGCCGCCGAGGCATTCGGTGACGTCCTCGCCGGTCAGCTCGACGTGCAGGCCGCCCGGGTGGGTTTCCAGGCCGCGGTGCACCTCGAAGTAGCCGAGCACCTCGTCGACGATCCGGTCGAAGTGCCGGGTCTTGTAGCCGTTGGAGGACTCGTGGGTGTTGCCGTGCATCGGGTCGCACTGCCAGACCACCTTGGCGCCGGCGGCGGTGACCTTGGCGACGATCGGCGGCAGGGCGTCGCGGACCTTGTGGTTGCCCATCCGGCTGATCAGGGTGAGCCGGCCGGGGATGTTCTCCGGGTTGAGCTTCTCGCAGAGCTCGATCGCCTCGTCCGGGGTGGTGGTCGGGCCGAGCTTGACCCCGATCGGGTTGGCGATCCGGGAGATGAAGTCGATGTGCGCGCCGTCGATGTGCCGGGTGCGCTCGCCGATCCAGAGGAAGTGCCCGGAGAGGCCGTACGCCTGCCGGCCGGAGACCCGGGTGAGCGCCCGGTCGTACTCCAGGGCCAGGGCCTCGTGGGAGCAGTAGAGGGTGACCGTGCGCAGCGCGTCGTCGTCGGTCATCCCGCAGGCGCGGATGAAGGCCAGCGCCCGGTCGATCTCCCGGGCGATCGCCTCGTAGCGCTCGCCGGCCGGGGAGTTCTTGACGAAGCCCTTGTTCCAGTCGTGCACCGCGTGCAGGTCGGCCAGCCCGCCGGCCAGGTACGCCCGGAGCATGTTCATCGCCGCGGCCGAGTTCGCGTACGCCCGGATCATGCGCTGCGGGTCGGCGACCCGCGCCTCCGGCGTGACCTCCAGTGAGTTGATCATGTCGCCGCGGTAGGCCGGCAACCCGCGCGCGTCGGTCGGCAGCGAGCGGGGCTTGGTGTACTGCCCGGCGACCCGGGCGACCTTGACCACCGGCAGCGAGGCTCCGTACGTCAGCACGATCGCCATCTGGAGCAGGGTGCGGGCGTTGGCCAGCAGGTGGCTCTCGGTGTTGTCGGCGAAGGTCTCGGCGCAGTCGCCGCCCTGGAGCAGGAACGCCTTGCCCTCGCAGACCAGCGCGAGCTTCTGCCGGAGCTGGTCCACCTCGTAGGGCGCGACGACCGACGGGACGGTGTCGAGCACCTGGCAGACCTCGGCGACGGTGGCCGGGTCGGACCACGGCGGGGTCTGCGCCCGGGGCAGGTCCCGCCATCGGTCCAGGCCGAGGGCGGCGTCCTCGGCTGAGTCGACGGTGGGTCGGCTGGTCTGCAGCCCGGGGCTGCTCACGGCGGGATAGCTCAGCTGATGCCACTCATGGCGCATGACAGGAAGCGTACGGCGACGGCCGGGGTGGCCCGGCGGCGAGGGTAAGGGTTCCGGCAGATGGGAGGGTCAGGGGGTGACGGCCGGGGCGGGGGTGGCCCCGCCGGGCGCCTCGCCGGAGATGCACCAGTCGGCGCCGCCGCGGGTGACCGTGAACAGCAGCGGCTTGGTGAGCTCCCGCGACCCCACCGAGACGGTGATGGAGGTGCTGACCTCCTGCCCGCGCGCGCCGGGGCGGACGTCGGTGATGGCCGCCTTCGGCACCTCGAAGTGGTCGGCGAAGTCGCCGTTCGGGCCGGTGGCCGCCGCGTCGAAGGCCTCGTGCATGGGCGCGCAGAGCTGGCTGCGGCCGGCGTCGACGTCCTTGGCGGCCATCGCGTCGAGGTAGGCCTGCACCCGTTCGCGGGACTTGTTGGCGGCCTCCTCCGCGGGGGCCCGCGGGGTCGCCTCGGCGCCCCCCTCCTCGTCGTCGCCGCCGAACCCGCAGCCGAGCAGGGTGAGCGGCAGGAACGCGAGGGCGGCCACGCCGCCGGCCCATCTGCGGTGCCTCGGGCCCATGAGGTCCTCCCCCCGGGTGCGCTGTCGAGAGACGTCGAGCGGCGAGTCTGTCACATCGACGTAATTGCATGGCAGGCCGTCGTACCCGAAACTTTCAGTTAACACTCTTAACTGTTAGGAGCAATGGATCTCCAGCCGGCGGGCCGACCCCGCATCGGCCCACCTGACCGTGCACGAGGTCGCCGCCCGCTCCGGGTTCCGCGACCCGGCCCACTTCGGCCGGGCCTTCCGGGCCGCCTACGGGCTCTCGCCTCGCGAGCACCGCGACCGGGCCGCGCGACGTTGAGCGCACCCGCCGGGCGGGGAGGGACCGGTGGGTGGTCCCTCCCCGCCCGGCGGGTGGTGCGTCGGCGCTCGGCTCAGCCGAGACCGCCCTTGATGGCGCCGATCAGCTCGCCGGTGCCGGTGTCACCGGAGAGCTCCCAGAAGAAGGCGCCACCGAGGCCCTGGTTCTTCGCGTACGTCATCTTGCCGTTGATGGTGGACGGGGTGTCGTAGCTCCACCAGTTGGTGCCGCAGAGCGCGTACGCCGTGCCGGCGACGGTGCTGGTGGCCGGGCAGGTGTTCTTGAGGACCTTGTAGTCCTCGATGCCCGCCTCGTAGGTGCCCGGCGCGGCGCCGGTGGCCATGCCGCCCGGGGCGGCCTGGGTCACCCCGGTCCAGCCCCGGCCGTAGAAGCCGATACCGAGCAGCAGCTTGCTCGCCGGGATGCCCTTGGCCTTGAGCTTCTGGATCGCGGCGTCCGAGTTGAAGCCCTGCTGCGGGATCCCGGCGTACGAGGTGAGCGGCGAGTGCGGGGCGGTCGGGCCCTGCGCGTTGAAGGCGCCGAAGTAGTCGTACGTCATCGGCATGAGCCAGTTCAGCGACGGCGCCGCCCCGGCGTAGTCGGTGGCGTCGATCTTGCCGCCGGCACTGCCGTCGGCGGTAATGGCGGCGGTGACCAGCGCGGACGAGCCGAACCTGGCGCGCAGCGCGCCGACCACGTTCTTGAAGGCGTTCGGGCCGCTGGCGTCGCACTGCAGGCCGCAGGCGTTGGGGTACTCCCAGTCGACGTCGATGCCGTCGAAGACGTCCGCCCAGCGCGGGTCCTCGACCAGGTTGTAGCAGGAGTCGGCGAACGCGGTCGGGTTCTGCGCGGCCTGGGTGAAGCCGGCCGACCAGGTCCAGCCGCCGAAGGACCAGATCACCTTCAGGTGCGGGTACATCTGCTTGAGCTTGCGCAGCTGGTTGAAGCTGCCGCGCAGCGGCTGGTCCCAGGTGTCGGCGACACCGTCCACGCTGTCGGCCGCGGTGTACGCCTTGTCGTAGTCGGCGTAGCTGTCGCCGATCGTGCAGCGCCCGCCGGTGGTGTTGCCGAAGGCGTACAGGATGTGGGTCAGCTTGGCGGCCGACCCGCTGGTGGCGATGTTCTTGACGTGGTAGTTGCGGCCGTAGACGCCCCACTCGGCGAAGTAGCCGACCACCTTCTTGCCGCCCGGGTCCGGCGGGGCCGTGGTGGGGGGCGGCGTGGTGGTCGGCGGGGTGGTCGTGGGCGGCGCCGTCGTCGGCGGTGCGGTGGTGGGCGGTGCCGTGGTGGGCGGCGGCGCGCTGGTCGTCGGGGTGCCGCCACCACCGCAGGACGCGCCGTTGATGGTGCAGTTCAGCGGGGCCTTCCACGGCCCGGTGCCGTTGTAGCCCCAGCTGAAGGTCGCGCCGGGGGCGAGCCCGCCGGCCCAGCTCTTCTTGACCGCGACGTAGTGGTTGCCGCTGCTGGTGACGTCGGCGTCCCAGAAGCTGCCGATGGTGGTGCCCGAGGGCAGGTCGAACTCGATGCGCCAGGTGTCCACGGTGGTGCTGGAGCCGTTGGCGACCGTCACCTTCGTCTCGTGACCGGTCCCCCAGTCCTGGACCTTGGCGAACGTGGCGGTCACACTCCCGGCGCCGAACGCGGTGGCCATCGGAACCGTCGCGACGGTCACCGCGACCACGGCGCCGGCCCAGAGGGCCCGGCGGAGCGATCTCTTCATGTGGCGTCTCCCCAAACAGTTAGGAAACTTTCCAAAAGGATGGTGAGACGCTACTCACGCCGTCATCAGTTAGTCAAGATGCGCATGTATCGATTTCTTCTCCCCTGGCCCGGCCAGCCGTCGCTGGCGCGTAGCCTCGCCACATGACCGTCTTCGACACCGAGATCGACGCCCTGGCCGGCGGCCCGGCCCACCTCGCCGACTACCGCGGCCGTGCGCTGCTGGTGGTGAACGTGGCGTCCCGCTGCGGCCTCACCCCGCAGTACGCCGGACTCCAGGAGCTGTACGAGCAGTACACCGACCGCGGCCTGGTGGTGCTCGGCGTGCCGTGCAACCAGTTCGCCGGCCAGGAGCCGGGCACGGCGGACGAGATCGGCGAGTTCTGCCAGGTGAACTACGGAGTCACCTTCCCGCTGACCGAAAAGGTCGACGTCAACGGCCCTGCGCGGCACCCGCTCTACGCGTCGCTGGTGGACACTCCCGACGCCGAGGGCCACACCGGCGACGTCCGGTGGAACTTCGAGAAGTTCCTCGTCGCGCCGGACGGCACGGTGGCGGCCCGGTTCGCGCCGACCGTCACGCCGGACTCCGCCGAGCTGCGCGCCGCGGTCGAGAAGGTGCTCCCCGCCGCCTGACCGTCGGACATCCGACCGCCGCCGGGCCAGTCGCTGCGTACGCACCGAAATACGATGAGCGACGAGGTGTACCGAGGGGGCGGTCATGTACTTCGCCGTGCAGGGGATGCTGCCGCCGGACCTCGTACCGGCCGCCCACCACGTGAGCATCCAGCACGCCCTGGACCGCGGGCGGGTGACCCTGGACGCCGAGGTCCCCGAGGACGTGCTGCGGGAACACGGCCGGGTCCGGCGGCTGCCGCCGGTCCCCGAGGGCCTCGATCCGGCGGACCGGCGGCGCTTCGTCCTCGACCACCTGCTCGGGCAGGTCGACGCGGCCAGCGGCTTCATCCGGATGGCGGCCGAGGACCTGCCCCCGTTCGTCTGGGAGCTGTTCGCCGCCGCGCTGCCGGTGGTCTTCGTCTGGGCCGACCCGGCCACCGGCGAGCGGCGGGAACGAGTGGTGGTCGCGGTCTGGCGCGGCGTACCGGGCCCGGGCGAGCGGTGAGCCGCGTCACCACGTCCATCCGGTGATCCTCTCGGCCCCCGGCACGGCGTCTGCCCTGGGCGCCAGCACAGCCCTGATCGGGGCGAGCGCGGCGAGAAACTCGTCCAGCTCTCCCGATTCGGCCCAGAGCTCGGCCAGCTCGGAGTCGTCGGCGAGCACCCGGTCCAGCGCCCGCAGGGCCAGCGCGGGAAGGTGCCCGGGCAACGTGAGCCGGCCACCGGAGGTGAGGAAATCCGGCGCGTACGACGATTCGATGGACGGACCGCCGGGCAGGTGAGCGGCGACGACGGCCGCCGCGGCCACCGCCTCGGTGGCGGGCACCGCGTCGAGATGGGCCGTCTCGTCAACCGTCTCCTGAAGCGCCTGCTCCACCAGTGCCGGACGCTCCTCCGGCGACGCCTCGTCCAGGTCATCGCACCAGTCCGCCGCCACGTCGTTGTCGAACGGTCCCGCCGCCCAGGTCCCCATCGATTCCTCCGTCATCCGCTCCCCTGTGGAGCCCGCAGGCTATCCACGACGCCTGACATCGTGGCCGGGGTCATGGCCTTCCCTACCGTCCCGGTCGGGAATTCCGTCGGGCCCGTGGCGGTTGGCACGGACATGACAACTGTGGGACTGATCGGCAGCGGCAACATCGGCGGCACCGTGGCGAGGCTGGCGGTCGCCGCCGGCCACGACGTGGTGCTCAGCAACTCGCGCGGACCGGAGACGCTCAAGGACCTGGTGGACGATCTGGGCCCGCGGGCCCGGGCGGCCACCGCCACCGAGGCCGCAGCGGCGGGCGACCTGGTCGTTGTCACCATCCCGCTGCGGGCCTACCGCGGGGTACCGGTGGAGCCGCTGGCCGGCAAGATCGTCATCGACACGAACAACTACTACCCGGAGCGGGACGGGAGCTTCCCCGAGCTGGACGACGAGTCGACCACCACCAGCGAACTGCTCCAGCGGCACCTGCCGGAGTCCACGGTGGTCAAGGGCTTCAACAACGTCTACTTCAAGCACCTGCTGGCCCTGGCCCGACCGGGCGGCGCGGCGGACCGGAGCGCTCTGCCGATCGCCGGCGACGACGCCGGGGCGAAGGCCACCGTCACCGCGTTCCTCGACTCGCTCGGCTACGACGCGGTCGACGTGGGTCCGCTCGCCGAAGGATGGCGCTTCCAGCGGGACACCACCGCCTACGCCGCGCTCTACTCGGCCGACCCGACCGACTGGGAACGGGCCGCACCGACCGGCACCGACAAGCTGCGCGCCGCGCTGGCCGCCGCCCGCCGGTACGCCGACAACTGACGGGCCCGGGCCCGACCGGACGACGGGAGCCGGTCGGGCCCCGCTCGGCGCCGGGTCAGCCGCGCGCCCGCCACTCGGCGGCCAGCACCGACCAGACCTCCAGGTCGATCCGGCCCCCGGCGCCGTCCGGGTAGACCTGCCGCAGCGTGCCGTCGCGGGTCATGCCCAGCCGCCGAGCCGCCTTGATGCTGCGTACGTTGCCGGCGTTGGTGCGCCACTCCACCCGCTGGATGCCGCGCTCCCCCACCGCCCAGTCGACCACCCGCTCGACCGCCCGGGTGACCAGCCCGCGGCCCTCCGCGCCCGGCTCCAGCCAGCAGCCCGCCTCGCAGATGCCCAGCGCCGCGTCGAACGACACGAACATCACCCCGCCGACGAGGATGCCCTCCCACCAGATGCCCCAGATCCCGCCGGCGTCCCGCGCCGAGCGGTCGGCGTAGCGCTGCAGCACGGCGCGCGCCGAGTCGAGGTCGGTCGCCACGAACGCCGGCGACACCCAGGGCGCGATGTGCTCCCGGGCCCGCTCGAGGTGGGCGAGGAACTCCTGCGCCTGCCAGGGATGCAGCGGCCTCAGCTCGGCGTCGGCGGTCAGGGGCAGGGCGAACATCCGGGCCTCCCGGTCATCGGTTCGAGGGTGCTGGGGTGGGTGACCGGCAGGGTCAGCCGCATCGTAGGTCCGGAGGTGGGCCGGAACCCGAGCGACCGGTAGAGCGGCTCGCCGTGCTCGGACGCCCGCAGGTCGACCCTCAGCACGCCGAGCCGCCGGTACCAGTCCAGCAGCGCCTCCATACACGCCCGGGAGCAGCCCCGCCGGCGATGGCCGGGATCGGTGACCACGTTGAAGACGTACCCGGTCAGGCCGCTGGGGTTGCCCGGGCCGCCGAGGCGGCGTTCAACGGTGCCGACCGCGCAGGCCGCCAGCTCCCCGCCCCGGTCCGGCGCGTCGACGACGAACGCGGCCATCAGCTCCGCCGGGTCCGTCAGCCGCTCGCGCAGCGTCTCCCGGGCGGCCTGCTGCCACGGGCCGGGCGCCGGATCGGCCCCGGCCAGCGACGCCAGCATCACGCCCCGAAGCCGGACGATCTCGGACGCGTCGTCGGCCGTGGCCCGGCGTGCTTCGATCATGACCAGGACCGTAGCGACGGCCTACGGGCCGGCGCCACCGGGATAAGAGGAGACCCCGGTGGGCCCCGGGTCGGGCGTCCCCGCCGAGCTCAGACGGGGCGGCGGCCGGCGAAGCCGCACTCGAGCCGGTGGTACCAGCGCACGTCGGAGTCCCCCTCCAGCCAGCACCAGAGCACCGGCCGGCCGTCCCGCTCGCCGGGGAAGTCGAGCAGCACCGGGGCGATGCCCTTGACCTGGATCTCGTGCTCGTTCAGCTCGTCCACGATCGCGTGCAGCCGGGCCTCCAGCCCCTTGACCTCGGGTAGGCCGCCGAACGGGCTGGCACCCCGGTCGGCCAGGTCGGCGCGAAGCTCGGCCAGGTCGGCGCGGAGCCGGATCAGCTCGGCGACGCGCGGGCGCAGGGTGGCCACCAGGTGGCGCGACTGGGCGAGAGTGAACACCGGGCCAGTATGGGGCACGGACCTCAGCCGGACAGGGCGGCCAGCTCGCGCGCCCGGTCAATGCGCAGCCCGCCTCAGCCGGACTCGGCGGCCAGCTCGCGCGCCCGGTCAATGCGCAGCCGGCCTCAGCCGGACTCGGCGGCCAGCTCGCGCGCCCGGTCTCGGGCCGCCTCCAGCGCGGCCAGCAGGGCGGCCCGTACGCCGTGCTTCTCCAGCTCGCGGACGGCGGAGATGGTGGTACCGGCCGGCGAGGTGACCGCCTCGCGCAGCTTGACGGGGTGTTCACCCGAGTCCCGCAGCATCACCGCCGAGCCGATCGCGGTCTGCACGATCAGCTCGTGCGCCACCTGCCGGGGCAGGCCGAGCAGGATGCCCGCGTCGATCATGGCCTCGACCAGGAGGTAGAAGTAGGCCGGGCCGGAACCGGAGAGGGCGGTCACCGCGTCCTGCTGGGACTCGGGCACCCGGATCGTCGCGCCCAGCGGCTGGAACATCTCCTCGGCCAGCGCCAGGTGCACGCCGGTGGCGTGGGCGCCGGCCGAGATCGCGGTCATCGCCTCGTCGACCAGCGCCGGAGTGTTGGTCATGACCCGGACGACCGGGGTGCCCTCGGGTAACCGGCGGGCGAAGAAGCTGGTGGGCAGGCCGGCGCAGAGCGAGATGACCAGCTTGCCGGCGGGCACCTTCGGGCCGATCTCGTCGAGCAGCGTCGCCGCGTCCTGCGGCTTGACTGAGATCGCCAGCACCGCCGCCTCGTCGACTGCGGTGAGGTTGTCGACCACCCGTACGCCGTACCGGGCGGTCAGCTCCTCGGCGCGGCTGGGCCGCCGGGCGGTGGCGAGCAGCCGCTCCACCGGCCAGCCGGAGCGCAGCAGGCCGGAGAGCATCAGCTCGCCGATCTTGCCGGCACCGATCACCGCGACCGTGTGCACCCCGGGTGACATTCCGCCGTACCCCTTTCCCCGCCGCGGCGGGCCGGTGGTGCGGCGGACCGGGTGGCCTGCCGCTCCGCCGACTCTCGGATCAGCTGCCGAAGAAGACCTCGGCCTCGGCGTACCGCTCCAGCGGCACGGTCTTCAGCTCGCGGGTGGCGTCCGCCAGCGGCACCCGGACGATGTCGGTGCTCTGCATCGCGACCATCTTGCCCCAGTCGCCCTCGTGCGCCGCGTCGATCGCCTGCAGGCCGAGCCGGGTGGCGAGCACCCGGTCGAACGCGCTCGGCGTGCCACCGCGCTGGATGTGGCCGAGCACCACGGTGCGCGCCTCCTTGCCGGTCCTCGCCTCCAGCTGCTCGGCGAGCCACTGGCCGATGCCGCCGAGGCGGACGTGGCCGAACGAGTCCAGCTCCTGGTTGTGCAGGACCATCTGGCCGTCCAGCGGCTGGGCGCCCTCGGCGACCACCACGATCGGGGCGTACTGGTGCTGGAAGCGCTTCTCGACGTAGCCGGCGACCTGCTCGACGTCGAACTGCCGCTCCGGCAGCAGGATCACGTTGGCGCCACCGGCCAGGCCGGCGTGCAGGGCGATCCAGCCGGCGTGCCGGCCCATCACCTCGACGACCAGGGTGCGGTGGTGGCTCTCGGCGGTGGTGTGCAGCCGGTCGATCGCCTCCATGGCGATGTTGACCGCGGTGTCGAAGCCGAAGGTGTAGTCGGTGGCGCCGAGGTCGTTGTCGATCGTCTTCGGCACGCCGATCACGTTGACGCCGAGCTCGTGCAGCTTGGTGGCGACGCCGAGGGTGTCCTCGCCGCCGATCGCGATCAGCGCGTCCACGCCCTGCGCGGCGAGGTTGTCCTGGATCCGCTCGACCCCGTTCTCGATCTTGAACGGGTTGGTGCGGGAGGAGCCGAGGATGGTGCCGCCGCGCGGCAGGATGCCGCGGACGTCCGCGATGCCCAGCGGCCGGGACAGACCCTCCAGCGGGCCCTTCCAACCGTCCCGGAAGCCCACGAACTCGTGACCGTAGCTGGCGACGCCCTTACGGACCACCGCCCGAATAACCGCGTTGAGACCCGGGCAGTCGCCGCCGCCGGTGAGCACGCCGATACGCATGATCTGCTCATCCTCCTGGAGCATCAGATGAAGCCCGGATAAGCCCCAGGATATGGGTCGGATCAGACCGTCGGCGCCGTTGCCGGCCCGGGGCGGGCCGTCAGAGCGCACTTTAGTCGCCGCGAGAGGACGACGACAGCGTGCCCCGGCCCCCGTCCACCCGCCGGGGCGGCTACCCGTCAGTAGCTGACCTCGTGCTTCTCACCCACCGTCGGCGGCCTGCCGGTCGCCGCCGCCCTGGCGAAGCCGAACAGGTTGACCACCGTGCTGCTCGGGGAGTCCCAGTACTCCGCGGAGCTGGCGTGCACCTTGATCAGGGTCAGCCCGGGGGTGTCCAGGCCGTCCGGGAACCAGGTCGTGAGGATCGGGTTCCACAGCTGCTCGGCGCGGGCCCGGTCGTACCCCTCCTGGGCGGTGCCCGACACCGTCACCCAGGCGTGCTGCCTCTGGTCGGAGAAGGCGACGTTGACCTCCGGGTTGACCCGGATCTGGCGCACCTTCGCCGAGGCGGCGTACGCGAAGAAACGCAGGTCGCCGTCGAACTCGGCCTCCTGCAGCGCCATCGGCCGGCTCACCATCCGGCCGTCCACCCCGATCGTGGTCAGCATGCAGATCCGGGCCTGGCGGATCAGCTCGGTCACCCGGCGTCGGGCGTCGGCGGTGCTGGTCGGCTCCTCGGACATGACGTACCCCTTCGCGTCGGATACCGAAAACGGCGCCCGGGACGGAACGGGTCAAACCTGGGAGTTCCCTACCAGTGACCAGGGCCGAAGCACCGGACGGCGCCGGCTCAGGCGCCGGTCATCGCCCGCCAGCGGGACAGGTTGTGCCGGGCGTCGACCAGCGCGTCGTGCCGGTCCGCTTCGGCGTCCGGCAGCCGGGGCCGGCCCCGGTCGTCCCAGAGCTGCCGCAGCTCCTTGGTGAACCGGGGGATCTCCCGGGGCAGGGCCGGCATCGCCCCCCAGAGCTGGGCGAGCACCACGTGGTCGTACGCGGCGTACCAGGCCCACAGCTCCAGCTGCTCGCCGGGGCGGTCCCGGACCGGCTCCATCAGGAACTCGTACAGGTCGTCGCGGATCCGCTCCCGGGAGCGCCAGGCCCGGTCGGCCGGGGACGGCAGCTTGTCGAGGACGTTGCGGCGCACCCAGGGCACGGCCCGGGAGTCGTCGAACTCGGTGGAGACCGCGTAGAACTCGCGGCCGTACTCGTCGACGACGCCGATCGACACGAGGTCGACGATCCGGCCGTCCTCGATGAATTCGCAGTCGTAGAAGTAGCGGTAGACCATCGCCGCCCATCCTCGCCCACGGCCGTCACGCGCCGCCGGGCGGGTCCGGCGTGCCGGCGTACGCCCGCGGCCCGGCCCGTCGGGACGCCCGCGGTGCCGGCCGCGCACCTCAGCCTGCCGACCGAAGCTCGGGACTGTCACGGAGGCGATTTGAGGGGTGTACAGCAAGCGACTGGACCGTCATGATCTGATGTGTACCGCTACCGGACGCCGAACCGGTGTCAGTTCACCTTGTTCACCCGGTGGGCGAGTTGTGGTCCGTGACCGGGGAGGGGTTGGGCCGTGGAGATGCGCCTGCCGGAGCCGGGTGACGCCCTGACGGGCGTGGAGATGTTCGCCGGGCTCGAACCGGAGGTGCGGCAGCGGGTGATCGCCGCGGCGGTGCCACGCACCTACCGCAAGGGTCAGCTGCTCTTCGTCGAGAACGACCCCGGCGAGTCGTTGATCGTGCTGCGCCGCGGGGCGGTCGCCGTCTTCCGGACCGCGACCACGGGCGAACGGGCCATCCTGACCGTGATGCGTCCGCCGGACGTGCTGGGTGAGGTCTCGCTGCTGGACGCCTCGACCCGGTCGACGTCCGCCGAGGCGATCGAGGACACGGCCGCGCTGGCGCTGAGCCGGGGCGCGTTCATGGAGCTGGTGCACTCCAACCCGCGCATCCTCGACGCGGTGATGCGCTCGCTCGGCGGCCTGATCCGCCGGCTGACCGAGCAGAACGCCGACCACGTCTTCCTGGACCTGCCCGGCCGGGTGGCCAAGACGCTGGTCCGGCTGGCCGGCGAGAGCCAGGCCCCGATGATCACCATCGAGCTCAACCAGAGCCAGCTGGCGGAGATGGCCGGCGGCTCCCGGCAGAGCGTCAACCAGGCGATCGGGTCCTTCGCCAGCCGGGGCTGGCTGCGCACCGAGGGCCGGCGGATCGTGGTCACCGACGTCTCGGCGCTGCGCCGGCGCGCCGGCATGAACGATCGCTGACCAGCTCCGTCCACCATGGCCGGCGCTGGCCGGGCCGGAAACGCGGCGCGGCCGGCGGATCGTCGGTCCGCCGGCCGCGCCGGTGGGTCACTCGCTGGTCTCGTCCGCGGGCGGGGCGGTCGGGCCGGGACCGATCTTCTCCGGCGGCGTGGTCGGCCCGGGGCCGATCTTCTGCGGATCGGTCGACGTGGTCGTCGACGTGCTGGTGGTGGTCGGGTCCGGCGCGCTGGTCCGGCCGTCCGGGTTCTCTACCATGCCCTGCTCCTCCAGTCTGGCGAGAGTGACCGCGTCAACGTCTACCGCTTCGCCCGGGGACCGGACCGTCCCGTCCGGGTCGGTCCAGAAGGCGGACAGTCGTACCTGCACGGCACTCTCCTGACGGCGAAATTTCCTCGTGGGGAACACTAGTCCCGGCCGTTCAGTCGCAGGGTCCGCCCGCACGTCGGGTACCCGACTGACCGCAGGCGCCGGATACTGGGGCCTCCTCACGTACGGAGCTCGTCATCGACCTCAAGTGTGGACACTGCTCCCGGGCGGCAGGGCCGGACGACCGCTTCTGCGGCGGCTGCGGACAGGCGCTGGCGCTCGGCTGCTCCGGTTGCGGGCACGTCAACAGCCCGGAGGCCAACTTCTGCACCAACTGTGGCCAGCCGCTGCGCGACCACGTGACCGTGATGCAGGAGGACCGCCGTCAGGTCAGCGTGCTCTTCATCGACATCGTCGACTTCACCACGTACGCCGAGCGGGCCGACCCGGAGCAGGCGCGCAGCCTGCAGCAGGCGTACTTCGCCACCGTCCGCAAGCTGGTCCACCAGTATGGCGGGGTGGTGGAGAAGTACATCGGCGACGCGGTGATGGCGCTCTTCGGCGCCCCCGTCGCCACCGACAACGACGCGCTGCGCTGCGTCCGGGCCGGCCTGGAGCTGCAACGCAACCTGACCCGTCAGGCCGCCGGCCCGCAGCCGCCGCTCGGCTTCCGGGTCGGGATCGCCACCGGCGAGGCGCTGGTCGACCTCTCCGCCACCCGCGACGGCGGGCAGGCCTTCGTCACCGGGGACGTGGTCAACACGGCCTCCCGGTTGCAGGCCCTCGCACCGCCCGGCGGCGTGGTCGTCGACGAGAGCACCTGGTCGGCCACCCGGCACGAGATGGAGTACGTGGACCGCCCGCCGGTCACCCTGCGCGGCCGCAGCGCGGTGAGCCGGATCTGGCTGGCGGTGCGGCCCCGGCCGCGTACCGACCCGCGCGGCGCCGAGCTGACCCCGATGGTGGACCGGGACCACGAGCGCGGCCTGCTGGTCAGCGCGCTGCACCGCAGCGTCAACGAGCGCACCTCCCAGCTGCTGACCGTCTTCGGCCCGGCCGGGGTGGGCAAGAGCCGGCTGCTGCGCGAGCTGTCCCGGCACGCCGCCAACCTCCCCGGGCACCGGGTGACCTGGCTGGTCGGCCAGTGCCCGCCGTTCGGCGAGAACGTCACCTACGCCGCGCTGGCGGACATCGTCAAGGGCTGGGTGGGCGTACCGGAGACCGACGACCCGGAGGCGCTGCGGGACCGGCTGCGGCGCCGGCTCGGCCAGCTCGCCGATCCGCACGCCGCGCGGCTGACCGGGGCGCTCGGCCCGCTGCTGGGGATACCCGGGGAGCGGCTCAACCCCGGTGAGACCGAGGCCGCCTGGCGGCGGTTCCTGCTCGCCCTGGCCGCGCAGGGCCCGACGGTGCTGGTCTTCGAGGACATGCACTGGGCCGACCAGGCGATGCTCACCTTCGTCGAGCAGCTCGGCGCGGCCGCCCGGGGCGTACCCCTGCTGGTGGTGGCGACCGCCCGGCCGGAGCTGCGGGAGCGCCACCCGGCGTGGACCGGCACGATCAGCGGCGCGATGTCCATCTCGGTGCCCCCGATGCACGACGGCGACATCGACACCCTCTACTCGCTGCTGCTCGGACAGGCCGCGCTGCCGGCCGCGGCGCGGGCGCCGCTGATCGAGTTCGCCGACGGCAACCCGCTCTACGCCCAGGAGTACGCCCGGATGCTGCTGGACGGCGGGCTGCTGGAGCCGGCCGCCCGGCTGGACCCGGCCGGCAGCCCGGGCATGCCGCGCACGGTGCAGGCGGTCATCGCCAACCGGCTGGACCTGCTCGAGCCGGCTGACCGGGCGGTGCTCCAGGCCGCCGCGGTGGTCGGGGTGCAGTTCTGGCCGGCGCCGGTGGCGACCGCGCTGGGCCGCCCGGTGGAGTGGGTGGAGCGGGCGCTGGACCGGCTGCAACGCCGGGACATGGTGTACGAGCTACCCGCCGCCACCATGCCCGGGCAGCCGGAGTACCGGTTCCGGCACATCCTGGTGCGGGACGTCTGCTACCAGCGGCTGCCCCGTGCCGAGCGGGTGGTGCGGCACCAGCGCACCGCCGACTGGCTGGAGCAGCTGACCGACGGGCGGCAGCACGACCTGGCCGAGATACTCGCCAACCACCGCTGGACCGCGCATGAGATCGCCCGCACGATCGGCCTGGACCCGGCCCCGTACGCCGCGGCGGCCCGGACCGCCCTGCACCGGGCCGCCCGCCGGGCGTACGCGCTGCACGCGCTGGACAACGCCGCGACGCTGGTCGACCGGGCCCTCGCGGTCAGCCCCGACCCGGACCCGAGGCTGGAGCTCTTCGCGGCCGAGCTGGCGCTCTACCGCGACAGCGACGCGTTCCTGGTCGACGGCGGGACCGCGACGCTGACCGAGCTGGCCGGCCAGCTGGACGACGCCGGCGACCGGACGGGTGCGGCCCGGGCCTGGACGCTGCTGGCCACGGCCGCCTGGACCCGGGCCGACCGGTCGGAGACGCTGCGCTGCCTCGACCGGGCGATCGGCATCTACGCCGACCTGCCGGACACCGAGGAGAAGGCGGAGGCCCTGCTGGAGCTGGCCCGGGTCCGGATGTTCAACGCGGAGACCGATCCGGCGTGCGCGGCGGCCCGGTCGGCGGCCGAGCTGGCCGAACGGCTCCAGCTGAGCGAGGTCCGCGCGAACGCCCGGATCACCCTGGCCGTGGCCCGGTTCATGGCCGGCGAGCGGGACGGGTACGCGGAGCTGGCCGAGGTGACCGAGCACTGCCGGGTGGAGCGGCTGACCAGCCGGCGCCGGGCGGTGCAGAACCTAGCCTGGGCGGCGCAGGAGGAGGGCGACCTGGCCGGTTCGGCCCGGCTGGTGGACGAGCAGCGCTCGCTGGATCTGGGCGGCGGGCGCAGCCTGGTGACGAGCTTCGCCGACCAGTGGGCCCGGGCCTACTACGCCGGCGACTGGGTGTCGGCGCTGGAGATGGCCGCCGAGTCGACCCGCCACCCCACCACGGCCGAGTGGGACCTGCACATCGTCGCCGTCTCCGGCTGGATGCGGGCGCTGCGCACCGACGTCCCGGCCGGTCCGGTCGTCCCGGCCGAGGGCCGGCGCGGCGAGCCGGACCACGTGGCACGCGCGCTGGTCGCCGCCCGGCGCAGCGGGTTCCACCGGGTGCTGCGCTCGACGCTGGCGCACGCCGCGCTCTGCCGGGCGGTACGCGGCCTGCGGGACGAGGCGATGCGGCTGCTGACGGAGCTGGACGAGGACTGGCGGCGGACCCGGATGATCCCGTTCGCCGAGTGGGTGCCGGCGGTGGGCCACGTCGCCGCGGTGCTCGGCCCGGACGCGGCCCGGCTGGTCCACGACATGCTCGGCCGGGCGCCCCGGATGACGCCCTGGGCCGGGGCGGCCGGGCAGGTCGCCGACGCGACGCTGGCCCTGGCCGAGGGCGACCCGGGCACCGCCGCGCGGTTGTTCGGTGCGGCGGCGGAGAGCTACGCGCGGATGACCGACACCACCGACCACGTGTTGACCGCCGCGCTCTCGGTGGGCGCGCTGGCCGCCGTCGACCCGGTGGCGGCGGCGGCCGTGCGGGAGCGGGTACGCGAGTTCGCCGACCGCAACCGGGTGCCGGGTCTGCTCCGGCTCGCCGACCCGGCCCCGGCGCGTCGGGCCTGACGGTCCGGGCGGCGCCCCGGCGCGGCGGGCGGCACCACGTCAGGCGTGCCCCGCGCGGGCGTCCCCGGCTCAGGCGGCGACGGGTTCCCGCGGCGCCGGGTCGGCCGGCTGGTTCTTCAGCTTCGCGGCGTACATGTCGACGTACTCGCGACCGGAGAGTTCCATCAGCTCGTACATGATCTCGTCGGTGACGGCCCGCTCGACGAACCGGTCGCCGGCCATCCCGGCGTAGCGGGAGAAGTCCAGCGGAGCACCGAACCGGATCCGCACCCGGCCGAGGTTCGGGATGATCTTCCCGGTCGGCTGGATCTCGTCGGAGTTGAGCATGGCCATCGGGACCACCGGGGCACCGCTCTCCTGGGCCAGCCGCGCCACCCCGGTCTTGCCCCGGAAGAGCCGCCCGTCCGGCGAGCGGGTGCCCTCCGGGTAGATGCCGGCGACGCCGCCGGCCCGCAGCACCTTCAGCTGGGTGTCCAGCGCCGCCTGGGCGGCCCGGCCGCCGGTGCGGTCGACCGGGATGCAGCCGGTGCCGGCGAAGAATGCCTTGGTGAGCCAGCCCTTGATGCCCTTACCGGTGAAGTATTCCGCTTTGGCGATGAAAGTGACTTTTCGCGGGACGACCAGCGGCGTGAAGATCGAGTCGGAGAAGGAGAGGTGGTTGCTGGCGAGGATCACCGGACCACTGGTGGGCAGGTGGTGCAGGCCCTCGACCTGCGGACGGAAGATCAGCTTGAGCAGCGGGCCGAGGATGATGTACTTCATCAGCCAGTACAGCAACGGTGTCCTTCCCGAGGAGGTGGCGGCGACACCATCGCCGGTCGGGCGGGCCGGGCCGCCGGGGGGACCCGGCGACCCCGCCGGAGGCGCCGTCGGCGGACGGGATCGTCGGCCCTGAGCCTACGAACCGAGAGCGGCACGCCACAACGCACTCCCGGAACCGGGTCCTGACGTGTCACGATTCAGGGCACGGCGTACGGGGCGCCGATGCGACCGCACCGCGAGGTGCGCGGAGGAGGATGTCCGGTGTCAGCGGGTGGGGCCCGCCGGGGACGGCGGGACAACGGGCTCGACGCGAGCGACTACGCCGTCGCGGGCGACGTCGATCCGCGCGTCGGCGAGCACCTGCTCGACGTACTCGCGGCCGGCGGCATCGCCGCCTACCTGCAGCCCTCGGCCGACCTCAACCCGATCACCCGCACCACCACCGTGCCGTCCCGGCCGGTCGACCGGCTCTACGTGGACCGCTCGCACCTGATCACCGCCCGGGACTACCTCACCCAACTCGCCGACGAGTCGACCCCCGAGCCGCCGCGCGCCGAGCCGGACGTCGACGCCGAGTGGGACCGGATCGTCGCCGCCTTCCACGACGCCCCGGCGGCCGGCAGCCACCCCTGGCCGGCGGCGGAGGACGTCGCGGACGACCCCGCCGACCCCGCCGACCCCGCCGACCCCGCCGACCCGGCCGGCCCGGCCGGCGGCCCGACCGCGTCCCGCGCCGACGAGCCCACCGGCCCCACCGCCACGGACGTGCGGCGGCTGCCGTACGCGGCCGACATCTCCGGCATCTCGGTGAGCCGGGACCGGCACGAGGAGCCGTCCCTGCTGGACGGGCTGGACACCTTCGGCGCCGACCTGCCGGACGACGCGGAGGAGGGCTACACCCCGCCGCCGCCCCCGCCGCTGCCCCGGGTGTCGAAGTACGCCGTGGTCGGCGTCCTGGCGATCGTCGTCGGGTTCGTGCTCTTCCTCAACCCGGCGCTGCTGCCGGTGGACGCCTCGGTCGTCACCCTGCTCGGCTTCACCGGCATCCTCGCCGGCTTCGTCACGCTGATCTGGCGGCTGCGCCCCGGCGACGAGGACGATCACGACCCCGACGACGGCGCGGTCGTCTGACCCTCGGCGCCCGCCGGCGGAGCCGGCCGCCCGTATCCCGGGACGCCGGCCGGCCCGGACAGCCGCATAACAGTGGTGTAACTTACGGTCAGTAGGAATATCGCTGTACGTCACTTCCTTCACCGACTGTCCGGTTGTTCCTTGCTCGCGGCGGTCGGTCCGCTGCGGATCGGAATGCCCGAGATGCGACAGAGTTCCCTCGTGGTGGTGGCCAACCGGCTGCCCATCGACGACAGCGTGGCACCCGACGGCGCCTGCGAGTGGCGCCGCAGCCCCGGCGGGCTGGTCAGCGCGCTGCACCCGTTGCTGCGGCACACCCCGGCCACCTGGGTCGGCTGGGCCGGCGGCAGCGGGCCGGCCCCCGCCCTCCCGGACGTCGACGGCGTCCGCATGCACACCGTCCCGCTCAGCCCCGAGGACCTGCGCGACCACTACGAGGGGTTCTCCAACGCGACCCTCTGGCCGCTCTACCACGACGCCATCGAGCAACCCGAATACCACCGCCGCTGGTGGGAGGCGTACCAGCGGGTCAACCAGCGGTTCGCCGAGGCCACGGCGGCAGTGGCCGAGCCGGGCGCCGTGGTCTGGGTGCAGGACTACCACCTGCAACTGGTCCCCGGCCTGCTCCGCGAGCTCCGCCCCGACCTGCGGATCGGCTTCTTCCTGCACGTGCCCTTCCCGCCACCGGAGCTGTTCATGCAGCTACCCCGCCGGGCCGAGCTGCTGCGCGGCATCCTCGGCGCCGACCTGATCGGGTTCCAGCGGGCCCAGGCGGCGCACAACTTCGCCCAGCTGGTGGCCAAGGTCCTCGAGCTGCCGGCCACCGACCGGCGGATCGGCGTCGACGACCGGGTGGTCCGGATCGGGGCGTACCCGGTCTCGATCGACACCGCGGAGATGGCCGCGCTGGCCGGGCGGCCCGACGTGACGGCGCGGGCCCGCCGGCTGCGTCAGGACCTCGGCGATCCCGCGCAGGTGATCCTGAGCGTCGACCGGATGGACTACACCAAGGGCATCGAGCAGCGACTGAAGGCCTACAGCGAGCTGCTCGCCAGCGGTGACGTCAAGGTCCGGGACACGGTGCTGGTCCAGGTGGCGGTGCCGAGCCGGGAGCGGGTGGCGCAGTACCAGATCCTGCGGGACCGGGTGGAGCGCGAGGTCGGCCGGATCAACGGCGAGTTCGGCCGGGTCGGCGAACCGGCGATCCACTACCTCAACCAGCCGTTCGACCGCGTCGAGCTGGCCGCCCTCTACCGGGTCGCCGACGTCATGGCGGTCACCCCGCTGCGGGAGGGGATGAACCTGGTCGCCAAGGAGTACGTGGCGGCCCGGGTCGACGACACCGGCGCGCTGCTGCTCAGCGAGTTCGCCGGCGCGGCCACCGAGCTGACCCAGGCGTACCTGGTCAACCCGCACGACCTGGACGGCCTCAAGCAGGAGCTGCTGGCGGCGCTGCGGGCCGGCCCGGAGGACGCCGGCGACCGGATGCGGGCGATGCGCGCGCACCTGCACCGGCACGACATCCGGGCCTGGGCCCGCTCCTACCTCAGCGCCCTGGACGAGTCCGGCTCGCTGGTGACCCGGCTCGGCACCACCGGCTGACCGACCGGGTCACGCCCGCTGCGGGTCCTTCACCAGCCAGTCGAGGATCGCGTCGATCGGCTCCCGCCAGCGGGCGTCGAGCATCAGGTCGTGCCCCATGCCGGGAAAGAGCAGCGGCGCCGAGGCGTACCGGCGGGCGGCCCGGGTCAGCGCGGACGACGGGACCACCCGGTCGTCCGGGCTGCCCAGCACCAGCACCGGCGGCCGGCCCACCGCCGGCTCGGCCTCCCGGCCGGCCAGCAGCTCCCACTGGGCGCGCCGCCCGGCCCGGCCGAGCCGGGCGACGTGCCGCCGCGCGTCGGCCTCCGGCAGCTCCCGGCTGAACAGCTGTCTCCGGTTGAGCCGCAGCGCCCCGCCGACCAGCGCGGGCAGCGTACCGACCGGGTTGTGGCGCAGCGCCGCGCCGAACGTCGACCAGCCGCCCAGCACCGGCGAGACCAGCGCCGCGGCCCGGGCCGGGTAGCGGGCCAGCGCGTGGGTCACCACCAGCGCCCCGGCGCCGTGCCCCACCAGCACCGCCTGGCGCGGCAGGCCCGCCGCCACCTGGACCACGTCATGGGTGTACGACTGGAGCGTCGCGTCCGGCGCCGGCCCGCTGCCGCCGTGCCCGCGCAGGCTCAGCGCGTACGCCGGGAAGCCGCGGGACGCGGCGTGCTCCAGCCAGTGCTCGGCGAACGCCCAGGCCCCGTGCCCGAATCCCGGTACGAAGAGCAGCGGCGGCCGCCCCTCCTCCAGCTCCGGGGCCGCGCCCAGCACCTCCCGCCGGACCGGGCGGACCGGGCGGGCCCACTCCCGGCCCCGCATGATCCGCAGCCGCTCGCTCATGAGGTCTTCTCCAGCTCGTCGAGGGCGCGCTGCACCGCGCGCAGGTAGTCGGCGTGGCCCACCTCGAACCAGTGCCGGCTGCTGTCCTTGACCTTCCCCGAGTACCGCTCCCCCGCGCCGGCCGCCACCTTCGCCGCGAAGGCCGCGGCCCGGTCCGGCCGGCTCAGCCGCAGCAGGAGCAGCCGGGCGAAGAGCACGGTCTGCCAGTGCGACAGGGTGAAGATGCCGGAGTCGGGCTGCACCAGGCCGGCCACCGCGAGGGTCGGATGGCCGGGGGCGAAGGCGTTCAGCCAGAGCCGGGGCCGGCCCGAACCGTCCTCGTCACCCAGGATCTTCGGTTCGAGGAACTCGAAGCGCGGCAGGTAGCCGGTGGCGAAGACGACCAGCTCCGGGTCGATCTCCCGGCCGTCGGTGAGGGTCACCCCGCCGGCGTGGAACCGGGCGACGTCCGGCACCGGGGTGATCTCGCCGTGGCCGACGTAGTAGACCAGCTGGCTGTTGGCGATCGGATGGGTCTCGTAGACCCGGTGGTCCGGCTTCGGCAGCCCGAACCGGGTCAGGTCGCCGACGGTCAGCCGCAGCGTCCGGTGGTAGAGCCACTGCCGGATCCGCAGTGGCACCCGCAGCGCCAGCAGGGTGTCGTTGACCTGGTCGGCCGGGCGGCCGAGGACGTACTTCGGGGCGTACCAGTAGCCGCGGCGGGTGGAGTGCCAGCAGCGGGACGCCTGCTGGGCGGCCTCCACGGCGATGTCGCAGCCGGTGTTGCCGGCGCCGACCACCAGCACCCGCTTGCCGCGCAGCTGCGCCGGGTCCTTGTAGGACGAGGCGTGCATGATCTCGCCCCGGAACTCCTCCAGCCCCTCGTAGCGGGGCAGCTTCGGCGACCAGTTGTGCCCGTTGGCCACCACCACCGCCGCGTAGCGGGAGGTGCGCTCCGGGCCGTACCCGCCGGTGCTGCGGGTGGTGACGTCCCACCGGTCGCCGGCCGCCGGCTCGACCCGCACCACCTCGGTGCCGAACCAGATGTGCCGGCGCAGGTCGAAGTGGTCGGCGTAGCGCTCGAAGTAGGACAGCAGCTCGCTGTGGTGCGGGTAGTCCGGCCAGGAGTCCGGCATCGGGAAGTCGGGGAACTGGGTGAACGGCCGGGACGAGATCAGGTGGGTGCTGGCGTACACCGGGCTGCGGTCGTGCCGCCAGTTCCACGCGCCGCCGACGCCGGTCTCCCGCTCGTAGCAGTCGACGCCGAAGCCGTGCTCGGCGAGGTTCTTGACGGCGGTGAGGCCGCTGGCCCCGGCGCCGATCACGCAGACCGTGTCGCCCCGGTCGGAGACCGGCCGGCCGTCCCGGCTCAGGGCGAGCGTGCTGGTCTCCGGATGGGGCCGGCCGTGCTCGGTGGAGGGGGACACCGGAAATCTCCTTAGGTGCGGCACGAACGCCGGTTCGACGGGCATCCTCCCCGCCGCCGGTGGCGGTTGTCCAGCCCGGGCTGCCCGGGCGCGGGACGGTGCGCGGCCGACGCCCGGACGAAGCCCTGGTCGGCGCGCGGTCGCTCAGTCGGTGACCGGCAGGAGCAGATCGGCCAGGACCGGGAAGTGGTCGCTGGCCCGGCGGGTCAGCGGGGTGTCGACCACGTCGTACCCGACCACCCGGACCCGCGGGTCGACGAAGAGCGCGTCGATCCGGCGCCGGGGGTTCGCGCACGGGTAGGTGTGCCGGTCGGCCGCGTCGGCGGCCACCGCCGCGTCGGTCATCCCCTCGGCGAGGGTCTGCCAGGCCGGGCCGTCCGGGCCCTCGTTGAGGTCCGCGCCGAAGACCACCGGCAGGGTGGCGGCGGCCAGCTCCCGCTTCACCAGGGCGGCCTGGCCGGGCCGTTCCACCGGGTCGGTGGAGAGGTGCGAGCCGGCCAGCAGGAAGCGCGCGCCGCCGACCAGGCACTCCGCGTACGCCGCGCCACGCAGGTGCCGCCCGGGGGTCAGCGGGAAGCGCTGGCAGCGGGTGGCGTGTGCCCGCACCCGCAGGCTGGTCAGCAGCAGGTTGCCCAGCGAGGGCAGGCCGCCGGCGGCCACCACCAGGCCGAAGGACTCGGCCAGCGCCGCGGACTTCTGCCGCCAGCGGAACCGGCGCGGCGCCTCCTGCACGATCACCACGTCGGGGGCGGCCTCGCGGACCACCGCCGCCAGCGCCGCCGTGTCGTCGCGCTGGCTGTGGATGTTGTACGACACCACCCGCAGCGGCACCCCGCCGGCCGCGTCGGCACCCCCGGGCACCGGGGCGCCGCTCGTCGCGTCGGCGCCCCCGGAGCCGGGGGCGGTCACAGCCGGCGGGCGAGGTCGGCGGCGCCGATGACGCCGGCGGTGTTGCCCAGCTCGGCGGGGCGGATCTCGGCGACCGGCAGCCGGCTGCGCTGGGCCAGCGCCTCGGTGAACGAGCGCCGGGTCGGACCGAGCAGCAGGTCGCCGGCCTCGACCACGCCGCCACCCACCACCAGCACCTGCGGGTCGAGGATCTGGGCCATGTCGGCGAGGCTGGTGCCCAGCCAGCGCCCGATCTGGGCGAACGCCTCGGCGGAGATCGGATCGCCACCCTGCGCGGCGGCGGTGACCATCGGGCCGGTGATCGCCCCGGCCTCGCCACCGGCGAGTTCGAGCAGGGCGGTGGCGCGCTGCGGCTCCTGCCGGGCGCCGGCGCGGGCGAACCGGACCAGGGCGCTGCCGCTGGCGTACTGCTCGATGCAGCCGAGCCGGCCGCAGCCGCACAGGTGGCCGTCGGGCACGGTGAGCATGTGTCCCAGCTCGGCGGCGATGCCGTTGGCGCCGCGGAGCAGCTCGCCACCGAGCACGATGCCGCCGCCGACGCCGGTGCCGATGGTGAACATGACCATCGAGTCGTCGGCGTCCCGGGCCGCGCCGTGCCGGAACTCGGCCCAGGCTGCCACGTTGGCGTCGTTCTCGACGATCACCGGCAAGCCGGTCGCGGTGCTGACGTACTCGCGCAGCGGCTCGTCGCGCCAGGCCAGGTTGGGGGCGAAGAGGACGGTGGAGCGGGACGCGTCGATCCAGCCGGCCGCGCCGATGCCGACCGCCTCGACCGGGTGCGCGGCGGACAGCGCGGTGACCAGCTCGATGATCACGTCACGGGTCTTGCCGACGTCCTCCGCGGGGGTGTCCCGCCGGGCCTGCACGAGAACCCTGCCGGTGCCGTCCACGACACCGCCGGCCACCTTCGTGCCACCGACGTCGACTCCGATGGTCAGCGTCACCGCTGCCACTCCCCTCTGCTGTGCTGCCCGACACCGGCCGAACCGGCCGTGCGATGCCGGGATGTCAGGTGATCAGGCCCCGTCGCCTGGTGCGTCCCCGTCCGCGTCGGCCGGCGCACGCGAGGCGGGCACCACGGAACGGTCGGCTGTCGGCCGGACCTGCTGGGCCGGCGCGGCCGGCCCGGCGTCGTCGACGGGCGGGGCGGCGGCCGGCACGACCGCGTCCTCCGCCCGGGTGGCGGCGGACCAGACGTCCCGCTCCGGCGCCGACGGAGAATCATGCCCGGTACGGGTGGCCTCGCGCCACACGTGGTCGGCGTCGGGGTCCGCCGCGGGGTCGCCGCCCGTCGTCGGGGCCGCGGCACCGGATGCCCCGGACGGGGCTTCCCCGGCCCCGGCGGAGGCGAACGCCCGCATCAGGCTGGCGATCCCGGCGGCCAGATCCCCCGCGCCGGTGGCGAGCCGCTCGGCGAATTCCGGACTGGGGTCGCGCAACGCCGCGATACCGCGGCAGACCGGACAGATGCAGCACTCCGGCGTTCCGGTGGCGAATCCCCCGCCGGCGGTTGCCGCTCCCGAGGGCCGGGACGGGGCGGCACTGTGCCCGAGGACACCCGACAGGATCCCACCGAGCGGACCCCAGGGACCCGCCCCGGGGCCCGACGTGGCCAGCCGGGCCGTCGCGAGCAGCGTCGCGACCAGCCGTTCGGCCTCCTCCCGGGCGGAGCCCGGCTCGGCCTCGTCCCGGGCCGGGCCCGGTTGCGTACCCCCCATGGTCGGCTCCTCTACCCTGCCGCCGGCTGTCGCGTCACTGCACCGCACCGGGTGCTTCTACCCGGCGCTTGAGCTGCTTCAACGCGGCATCCATGATCATTTTCTCGGCCTTGCGGCGAAACATCCCGAGCATGCCGACGGAGAGCTCGACCTCGAGGGTGTAGGTCACGGTGGAGGCGCCGTCCGGGTTGCCGACGATGTCGTACGAGCCGCGCTGGGCCTTCTGCATCTTCGACGGCGCCACCAGGTGCCACTCGATCCGGGACAGGTCCTCGGCGTACTCGTACGCCAGCACGTACTCGTCGGCCATCACGCCGGCGTCGATGGTGAACCGGACCTGGCTGGCGTAGCCGTCCTCGTACTCCTCGACCACCTCCGCCCGCTGCACCGCGTCGGTCCACTCGGGGTAGCGCGGGAAGTCGCAGATGACCGCCGCCACCCGCTCCGGTGACGCGCCGATGATGATCGACTGGGTGGAGGTGTCCGCCATGGGGGGAGGCTACCCGGCGGCATCCCCGCGCGCGCCGCTCCACCCCGCCGCGCCGCGCCCGAGCGGGCGGGGGGCGGCGTCCCACCCATCGGGCGGGCAACCTCCCCACCGCGCCCATCTGGGTATGCGGGTAGGTTTCGACAGAGCCGGCCCGCCGTGGCGGCCGGCCCGGCCAGTGCGAGCACGAGGGAGTGCAGGTGCGCGAGTTCTCCGTTCCGCCGATCGTCACCGTCGGCGACGCGGCCAACCTGACCGACCCGGTCTGGGACAACGCCGAGGCCGCGCCGGACGCGGTGCAGTTCGTCCGGCCCGCCCCGGCCGCAGAGGGCCGCGCCTGGACGGACGTGACCTGCCGGCAGTTCCGCGACGAGGTCGTCGCGGTCGCCCGGGGCCTGGTCGCCGCCGGCATCGCCCCCGGCGACCGGGTCGGGCTGATGAGCCGCACCCGGTACGAGTGGACCCTGCTCGACTACGCCATCTGGACGGCCGGCGCGGTCACCGTGCCGATCTACGAGACCTCCAGCGCCGAGCAGGCCGCCTGGATCCTCGCCGACTCCGGCGCGGTGGCGGTGGTGGTCGAGTCCAACGCGCACGCCACCCTGGTCGCCGGGGTCCGCGACCGGCTGCCCGAGCTGCGCCAGGTATGGCAGATCGAGCTGGGCGGGGTGGACGAGATCGTCGCGGCCGGCGACTCCGTCGACCCGGCGGAGGTCGAGCGGCGCCGCAAGGCGGTCCGGGCCGGCGACATCGCCACGATCATCTACACCAGCGGCACCACCGGCCGCCCCAAGGGCTGTGTGCTGACCCACCGCAACATGTACGCCGACATCGCCAATGCCGTGCCGGTGCTGCCGAACCTGTTCCGGGCCGGCGCGTCGACCCTGCTCTTCCTCCCGCTGGCGCACGCCTTCGCCCGGCTGATCCAGATCGGCGTGGTGCAGGCCCGGGCCACCATGGCGCACTGCACCGACACCAAGAACCTGGTCGCCGAGCTCCAGGAGTTCAAGCCGACCTTCGTGCTCTCCGTACCGCGGGTCTTCGAGAAGGTCTACAACGGCGCCCGGCAGAAGGCCGAGGCGGACGGCAAGGGCAAGATCTTCGACCGCGCCGAGCGGGTGGCGATCGCCTACAGCGAGGCGCTGGAGACCCCGGACGGGCCGGGCCTGGCGCTGCGGGCGCAGCACGCGCTCTTCGACAAGCTGGTCTACCGCAAGCTGCGCGCCGCCCTCGGCGGCCGCTGCCGCGACGCGATCTCCGGCGGCGCACCACTCGGCGCCCGGCTCGGGCACTTCTTCCGCGGCGTCGGGGTCGCCATCTGCGAGGGGTACGGCCTGACCGAGACCTCCCCCGCCGCCGCCGCGAACCTGCCCACCGGCACGAAGGTCGGCACCGTCGGCCGGCCGCTGCCCGGCGTCACCATCCGGATCGACGACGACGGCGAGGTCCTGATCGCCGGCGACCTGATCTTCCAGGGCTACTGGAACAACGAGGCCGCCACCGCCGAGGCGCTCACCACCGACGGCTGGCTCCGCACCGGCGACCTGGGCCAGCTCGACAACGACGGCTTCCTGAGCATCACCGGCCGGAAGAAGGAGATCATCGTGACGGCCGGCGGCAAGAACGTCGCCCCGGCCGTGCTGGAGGACCAGGTCCGGGCCCACCCGCTGATCAGCCAGTGCGTGGTGGTCGGCGACCGACAGCCGTTCATCGCCGCCCTGGTCACCGTCGACGAGGAGGCCCTGCCCAAGTGGCTGGCCGCGCACGGCCACCCCGAGGACACCCCGGTCGAGCGGCTGCGCGACGACGAGACGCTGCGGGCCGAGATCCAGGGCGCGGTCGACCTGGCCAACCAGGCGGTCTCCAAGGCCGAGGCGATCAAGGTCTTCCGGATCCTGCCCCGGGACTTCACCGAGGCGACCGGCGAGCTGACCCCGTCGCTCAAGGTCAAGCGTCAGGTCGTGCACAAGACGTACGCGGCGGAGATCGCCGAAATCTACCGCAGCTGACTACGATCCGTCACGTGCCCGCCTCCACACCCCACCGGCCCCAGACGCACCCCCTCGCCGCCGCCGCGCGCGTGGTGATGCTCGCGCTGGTCGCCGCGCTGACCCTGATCGCCACCCGCGACCCGGCCCAACTCTGGTGGATCGCCCTGCTGGGGGTGGCCGGCCTGCCCGCCGTGCTCGCCCCCGAGCACCGGCTGCTCGGCCCGCTCAGCCGGTTCGCCGAGGTGGTGTTGCTGGGGCTGGCCGCGAGCCAGGTCGCCGTGGAGTCCACCATCGGCGGGACGGTCGGCGGGCTCGGCGCGTCCGCGGTGCTGCCGTACCTCGCGGTGCCGGTGACCGTCACCGCGCTGCGCCGGCGTTTCCGGGAGGGCGCCGCGCTGCTCGGGGTCACCGCGGCCACCCTGCTGGTCGCCGGCGCGTTCACCGAGGTCGACGGCGGGCGGCAGCTCGGCCAGCCCGGCTACCTGGCGGTCTGCGCCCAGTGGCTGATCCTGGCCGCGCTCGGCCTCTACGCCGCCGGCACCCTGCACCAGGTGATGCGGGTCCGCGGCGAGGGCAAGCCCCAGCCGTACGCCGAGGCCACCCGGCTGCTCACCCAGCTGCGTACCGTCGCCCGGCAGCTGCCCGGCGCCACCCTCGACCCGGGCGGCATCTCCGAGCACCTGCTGGAGGAGCTGCGCACCACGGCCCCCAGCACCCGCGCCGCCGTGCTCTCCGCCAGCGGCGGCGGCCGGCTGGTGGTGCTCGCCCAGGTCGGCGTGGACCGGGTGGACTGGGAGACCACGCTGGACGCGGACTCGGCGATCGCCGACGCCTGGGCCAGCCAGCAGCCGCAGACGGCGACCCGTTCCCAGGCCCGCTCGCCCCGCCGGGGTGACGTGTCGGCGCTGATCGTGCCGCTGGTCGCCGGCGTCCGCACGATCGGCCTGGTGGTGCTGGAGGCGGACGCCGCGCACGCGTACCCGGCGCCGGTGGTGGCCCGGGTGACCGCGCTGACCGGCCCGGCCGCGCTGCGGCTGGAGGCGGCGCTGCTCTTCGACGACGTGCGCTCGCTGGCCACCAACGAGGAGCGGCAGCGGCTGGCCCGGGAGATCCACGACGGGGTCGCCCAGGAGCTGGTCATGGTCGGCTACGGCATCGACAACGCGCTGGCCACCGTCTTCGACGACGCCGACGAGACCGCCGAGGCGCTGCGCACGCTGCGCGGCGAGGTGACCCGGGTGATCACCGAGCTGCGGCTGAGCCTGTTCGAGCTGCGCAGCGAGGTGGACCGGCACGGCGGCCTGGCCGCCGCGATCGCCGAGTACGCCCGCACCGTCGGCGCCTCCGGCGGGCTGCGGGTGCACCTGTCGCTGGACGAGACCACCGCCCGGCTGCCCGCCGCCACGGAGGCCGAACTGCTGCGCATCGCGCAGGAGGCGGTCACCAACGCCCGCAAGCACGCCGGCGCGTCGAATCTGTGGGTCACCTGTGAGGTGGACCCCCCGTACGCCCAGATCGAAGTGTCGGATGACGGTCACGGCATCGGTGACCAGCACGCTGACGGGCACTACGGTCTTGCGATCATGGCCGAGAGGGCGGAACGTATCCGGGGCCGGTTGGAGATCAGGCCGCGACAGCCCAGCGGCACGACTGTGGCGGTGGTGGTCGGGTCCTCGCCCCGGCGCGATAACGTGCGTGGCAGCGCAGCAGCAGAAGGGGAGTAACCCGAGGATGACCACAAGCCCGACACCGGCAACTCGTACCAAGGTCCTCCTTGTCGACGATCACGATCTGATCCGCAAGGGCCTTCGGCACGCCTTCGAGCGCGACCGGCAGTTCGAGGTCGTCGGCGAGGCCGCCACCGCGGCGGAGGGCGTACGCCAGGCCGGCGCGCTGCAGCCGGACGTCGTGATCATGGATCTGCGGCTCCCCGACGGCAGCGGCCTGGAGGCCACCCGGGCGCTGCGCAAGTCCAGCGCCACGATGGGCATCGTCGTGCTCACCATGTACGCCGGTGACGACCAGCTCTTCGGCGCCCTGGAGGCCGGGGCGAGCGCATTCGTGCCGAAGACCGCGCCGGCCGACGAGGTGGTGGCTGCCGCCCGGCACGCCGCCTCCTCCCCCAGCGCGTTCACCGCGGCCGACCTGGCCGAGGCGATGAAGCGCCGGCTGGCACCGTCCGGCCCGCAGCTCTCCCCCCGCGAGGGGCAGGTGCTGCGGCTGCTCGCCGACGGCATGAGCGTGGCCGGCATCGCCAAGCAGCTCTTCGTCAGCGAGTCCACCGCCAAGACCCACATCTCGAAGCTCTACGAGAAGCTGGGCGCGGCCAACCGGGCTCAGGCGCTGATGACCGCGCTGCGGCTCGGCCTGCTCGAGGCCCCGGACGCGCCGAAGTTCTGAAGGGTCACCGACCCCGTCGTCGCGAGGTCCGCGTCCGCCCGTCGGACGCGGACCTCGCGGCCGTCCGGGGGCGGCGGCGGACGCCCTGGGTGAGGGGACGGTCGCGCAACGACGGCGGTCTTTGCACCGGGACCGCGGGCGGGCAGAATGTCCTGGTGGCCCGCGCGGGCGACGATTCTCGCGTTTGTCGACAAAGGGATGGGGCATGCGGCGGCCGGACTGGGCACCCGAGGACATCGACATCGAGCGCCCCAGCGTGGCCCGCATGTACGACTACTATCTCGGCGGCTCGCACAACTTCGCCGCCGACCGGGCGGCGGCCCGGGCCATGATGGACGCGGTGCCGGCCGCCCCGCTGATGGCCCAGGCCAACCGGGCCTTCATGCGCCGCGTGGTGCAGCACCTGGTCGACGCCGGGGTGCGCCAGTTCCTCGACATCGGCTCCGGCATCCCCACCGTCGGCAACGTGCACGAGATCGCCCAGCGGGTCGCCCCCGACTCCCGGGTGGTCTACGTCGACGTCGACCCGGTCGCGGTGGCACACAGCCGGGAGATCCTCGGCGACAACCCGGGCGCCACCGTGATCCAGGAGGACCTGCGTCGGCCGGAGGCGATCCTGGGCCACCCCGAGGTGACGAAGCTGCTCGACTTCTCCCGGCCGGTCGCCGTGATGATCGTGGCGGTGCTGCACTTCATCCCGGACTCCGACCGGCCGCGGGAGATTCTGCGGACCCTGCGGGAGGCGCTGGCGCCGGGGAGCTACCTGGTCCTCTCCCAGGCCAGCGACGAGAGCCGCAGCGAAACCGGCGAGCGGGCCGAGGCCGAGCGGGTCTACCGCCGCACCGACAATCCGCTGTGGATCCGCAGCCGGGCCGAGCTGACCGAGTTCTTCGACGGGTTCGAGCTGGTCGACCCGGGCGTGGTCTGGGTGCCGCAGTGGCGCCCCGAGACGCCGGAGAGCGCCGAGGACGCCGAGCAGGCCGTCTTCATGGGTGGCGTCGGACGCCTCGGTGGGTGAGCCGGCGGCGGCGTCGTCCTGCCCCGGCATCTTCGCCCGGGCCTGGGCCAAGGCGGTCTCCGGCACCAGCTACCTGCCGATGACCCAGGCGCAGCTGGAGGCGCTGCTGCAGCGACTCACCGAGCGGCTGGCCGCGGCGCTGCGGGCGGAGCCCTTCGACCCGCGGATCGGTCACCAGGTCGGCGCGGAACTGGTCGCCGCGCACATCGCCTCCGCCGAGGGGCTCGGTCGCACGGTGGAGGTGATCCAGCTCCGCCTGGTCCGGGATCTCGGACTGGTCGCCGACGACGTCGAGGACCGGATGGCCCGGCTGCTGGCCACCGTCGCCACCGGGTACGCCCACGCGCTGCGCGACCGGACGCTCGACGAGCAGGAGTCGATCCGCCGGGCCGCGATGGTGGCCCGGGCGCAGGCCGAGCGAGCGCTGCGGGACAGCGAGTCCCGCTTCCGTCACCAGGCCACCCACGACCCGCTCACCGACCTGCCCAACCGGACGCTCTTCACGGAGCGGCTCGCCGCGGCCATCGGCGAGCCGGGCCGGGGCGCGGACCGGGTCGGGGTCTGCTTCCTCGACCTCGACCGGTTCAAGGTGGTCAACGACTCGCTCGGGCACCAGGTCGGCGACGCGCTGCTGGTCTCGGTGGCGCGGCGGCTGCGGCGGGCCCTCGGCGAGCACCTGGTGGCCCGCCTGGGCGGCGACGAGTTCGTCATCCTGGTCGAGCGCACGGCCCGGGTCGACGACGTGGTCGAGGTCGCCGAGGCGGCGCTGGCGGCGGTCGGTGAACCGGCCCTGGTGGACGGGCACGAGCTGACGGTGACCGCCAGCATCGGCATCGTGGAGCGCGCGGTGGCCGGCACCACGCCCGGCGAGCTGATGCGGGCGGCGGACAGCACCCTGCACTGGGCCAAGGCGGCCGGGGGCGCGCGCTGGTCCATCTTCGACCCGGACCGGCACCGTACCGAGCTGGCCGGGTACGCCATCTCCGCCGCGATTCCCATCGCCATCGACCGGGGCGAGTTCTTCCTCGACTACCAGCCGCTGACCTCGCTGCGGGACGGGTCGCTGGTGGGCGTGGAGGCGCTGGTCCGCTGGCACCACCCCGAGCTGGGGATCCTGCGTCCGGACACGTTCATCGGGCTGGCCGAGGAGACCGGCCTGATCGTCCGGCTCGGCGGCTGGGTGCTCGCCGAGGCGTGCCGCGAGGCGGAGAGCTGGTCCGCCGGGGGCGGGCCGGCGCCGTTCGTCAGCGTGAACCTCGCCGTCCGACAGGTGCACCGGCCCGGCCTGGTGCAGGAGGTACGCGGGCTGCTGCGCCGCACCGGCCTGCCGCCGGAACGACTCCAGCTGGAGATCACCGAGAGCACCATGATGAGCACGGCGGAGGAGCCGGTCCGGGCCCTGCGGGTCCTCGCCGACCTCGGCGTGCGGATCGCCATCGACGACTTCGGCACCGGCTACTGCAACCTGGCGTACCTGCGGGACCTGCCGGTGACCGAGCTGAAGGTGGCCGGGGAGTTCGTGGCCGGGCTGCGCGCCCCGGCGGTCGACCCGGCCAGCCGCACCGACGAGCGCATCCTCGCCTCGCTGGTGTCGCTGGCCCACGCGCTGGACCTGACGGTCACCGCCGAGGGCGTGGAGACCGCCGGGCAGGCCGACCGGCTGCGGGCGATCGGCTGCGACGCCGGCCAGGGCTGGTACTTCGGGCGGCCGGGGCCGGCGGACCGGCTGCCCGGCCGCGCCCCCGCGCTCTCCACCGCCGCGGTCGGCCCGGACGGCTCAGGCCGGGTGTGACATGCGCGGCGCCCGCCCCGGCGCCGGATTGTCGTCGTCGAGGTGGGCCAGCACCGCGAGCACCCGCCGGTTGTCGTCGTCGGACGGCGGCATCCGCAGCTTGCTGAAGATGTTGTTGATGTGCTTGCTCACCGCCTTCTCGGTGACGAAGAGCCGGGCGGCGATCGCGGCGTTGGACCGGCCCTCGGCCATCAGCCCCAGCACCTCCCGCTCCCGCGCGGTCAGTTCCCGCAGCGGCTCGGTCCGGGCCCTGCTGGCCAGTAGCTGGGCGATCACCTCCGGGTCCATCACCGTGCCACCCCCGGCCACCCGGCGCACCGCGTCGACGAACTGCTCCACGTGGGACACCCGGTCCTTGAGCAGGTAGCCGACCCCGCCGGCGCGGTCGGAGAGGAGTTCCCGGGCGTACAACTGCTCGACGTGCTGGGAGAGGACGAGGATGGGCAGGCCGGGGACCTCCGCCCGGGCGCGGATCGCCGCCTGCAGCCCCTCGTCGGTGAAGGTCGGCGGCAGCCGTACGTCGAGGACCGCGACGTCGGGCCGGTGGGTGACCAGCGCCGGCAGCACGGACGGTCCGTTGTCGACGGCCGCGACCACCTCGAACCCGAACGCCTCGAGAATCCGGGTCAGCCCGTCCCGGAGGAGGGCGAGGTCCTCGGCGATGACAACTCGCACGGCAGCTCCATGGTCAGGACGGTCGGCCCGCCGGGCGGACTGGTCACCACCATCGTCCCATCAAAGGCGGCCAGCCGGCGGGCGACACCGGCCAGCCCGCTGCCGGCCGCCGGGTCGGCGCCACCCCGGCCGTCGTCGCCGACCACGACGGTCACCCGCGTCCCGTCGTACCCGAGGTGGACCCAGGCGCGCGTCGCGCCACTGTGCTTGGCGACGTTGGCCAGCGCCTCGGCCACCGCGAAGTACGCCGCGGACTCCACCGGCGCCACCGGCCGACCGGGCAGGTCGACGTCGACCTCGACGGGCACCGGTACGGCGAGCGCGAGCGCCCGGACCGCGCCGTCCAGGCCCCGCTCGGCGAGCACCGGCGGATGGATGCCGCGGACCAGGCCGCGCAGCTCGACCAGGGCCTGCCCGCTGGTCTCCCGCGCCTCGGCCAGCAGCCGCTGGGCCGCCGCCGGGTCCCGTTCCAGCAGCTGTTCCGCCAGGCCGATGGCCATGCCCACGGAGGCGATCCGGGCCTGCGCCCCGTCGTGCAGGTCCCGTTCGATGCGGCGCAGCTCGGCGGCCTGCGCGTCGACGGTGTCGGCCCGGGTGACGGTGAGCTCGTGCACCCGCAGCGCCAGCCTCGCCGCCTCGGTCGGAGCCAGGAAGAGTCGCGCGAAGCGGTGATGCAGCCCGACCAGCCAGGGCGCGACCGCCGACCCGCCGAGCAGGAGCAGCCATCCCTGCGGCAGCGCGAACAACGCCTCGGCGAGGTTGCCCATCGGCCAGAAGACGCCGTAGCCGTACCAGTCCACGGTGAGGTAGAGGACCACCGGCACCCCGAGCACGCCCTCCAGGCCGTACAGCGGCATGACGAAGGCGATCAGACAGGCGCCGCCGGTGACCGCGCCGGGCAGGAGCCAGGCGAAGTCCCGCCAGGTGGCCGGGTCGCCCACCACCCAGCGGAAGCGCCGCCAGGTGCCGAGGTCCGCCCCTGCCGGGCGCGGCCGGTACGGCGTCGCGACGGGGACGCGGCCCCGCCGGGCGAGCCGGCGCTGCCACCCCGTCGAGAGCCGCACCAGGGCGGTCACCATCGGGAACAGCGCGAAGCCGATGCCGAAGGCGGGGATGAGCACCAACGACAGCACCGACAGCGCGAAGAGCGCGATGTTGGTGGTCAGGGAGAGCAGGGCGACCGCCAGGCCCTGGACGGCGGCCGTCGCGCTGGGCCGCACCGTCCGCCGGACGAACTCTCGTACTGGACTGTCCACGCGCTCCATTCTCGGGCACGACCGGCGCCGCTCCGGTGGTGCTGGGACCACCCCGGTCGGGGACGTGACACCCCTGCCCCCGGCCCGGCCGGGCCGAAGGATCGAGGGCGGGAACGGGAACCGGGTCGCGGCCGCGATCCGCCCGGTCCGCGCAGCTCAGTCCGACCTCGACCACCGGAGGAACCCGACATGTCCCGGCAACGACTGGCCGCCCTGCCTTCCGGCCGCCGCACCAAGTACGCCGTCCTCGCCCTCTGGCTCGTACTCGTCGCGGTGGCCGGCCCGCTCGCCGTCAAGCTGAGCGAGGTGCAGGACAACGCCACGCTCGGTGCGCTGCCCGCCGGCGTGGAGAGCAGCCGGGCCCTCGACCGGGCCGGGACCGCCTTCCCCGACTCCGCGAAGCCCGTGGCGATCGCCGTGTACGTCCGCGAGGGCGGCATCACCGACGCCGACCGCGCGAAGGTCGACGGCGACCGCGCCGCGTTCGCCCGGTACGCCGACGGCGGCGCGGTGCCGCCGCCGGTGCCGAGCGAGGACGGCCGGGCGCTGCTGCTCTCCTTCCCGGTCGCCGGCGACGACGCGGCGCGCTCCGCGGCGGTGACCGAGGTCAAGGACCGGCTCGCCGTCGACCCGCCGGCCGGTCTGCGGACCGCGCTCACCGGGAGCGCGGCCGCGGAGAGCGACGTCTTCGACGCGTTCGGCGGGATGGACACCGCCCTGCTGCTGGCGACCGCGGCGACCGTCGCGCTGCTGCTGCTGGTCACCTACCGCAGTCCGGTGCTCTGGCTGGTCCCGCTGATCACGGTCGGCATCGCCAACCAGTTCGCCGGCGGGATCGTCTACCTGATGGCGGCGCACGGCGGGCTGGCCGTGGACTTCCAGAGCCAGACCATCCTGACCGTGCTGGTCTTCGGCGTCGGCGTGGACTACGCCCTGCTGCTCATCGCCCGGTACCGGGAGGAGCTGCGCCGGCACGCCGACCGGCACGAGGCGATGACGGTGGCGCTGCGCCGGTCGTTCGGCGCGATCTGCGCCTCGGCCGCGACCGTCGCGATCGGACTGCTCTGCCTGCTCGCCGCGGAACTGCCGTCCACCCGTGGCCTGGGCCCGGTCGGCGCGGTCGGCATCGGCGCCGCCCTGCTCGCCATGACCACCCTGCTGCCGGCCGTGCTCGTCCTCTTCGGGCGGTGGCTCTTCTGGCCGTTCGTGCCGCGCTACACGCCCACCGCCGTCACCGCCGACGTGACCGCGGACCACGGGATCTGGCGCCGGATCGCGGCGCTGGTCGGTGGCCGGCCCCGCGCGGTCTGGATCGGCACCGCGGCGGCGCTCGTCGCGCTGACCTTCGGCATCGGCAACCTCAGCATCGGCCTGCCCAACGAGGAGTCCTTCACCTCGGAGGTCGGCTCGGTGACCGGCCAGCGGCTGATCGCGGCGCACTACCCGAGCGGCGCCACGTCGCCGGCCGAGATCCTGGCCATCGCCGGAACGACCGACCAGGTTGTCGCCGCCGCCCGCGCCGTGCCGGGCGTCGCCCGGGTCGACGAGCCGGAGCGCTCGCCGGACGGGGCCTGGGTCCGGGTACCGGCGGTGCTGGCCGACACGCCGGACAGCGACGCCGCCCTGGAGACCGTGCAGCGGCTCCGCACGGCGGTGCACGCGGTGCCCGGCGCGGAAGCGCTGGTCGGTGGCAGGACTGCGGTCCTGGTGGACGAGGAGCGCACGGTCGGCCGGGACAACCGGGTCGTCATCCCGCTGGTCCTCGCCGTCGTCTTCGTCATCCTGGTGCTGCTGCTGCGGGCGCTGGTCGCGCCGCTGCTGCTGATGGCGAGCGTGGTCCTGTCATACGCCGCCGCGATGGGGGCCGCCGGCTTCGTCCTGGACGCGCTGGGCTACACCAAGCTGTTCGTGGGGATCCCGCTGCAGGCGTTCCTGTTCCTCGTCGCCCTCGGCGTGGACTACACGATCTTCCTGATGACGCGGGCCCGGGAGGAGACGGCGCGGCTCGGGCACCGGCCGGGCGTCCTGCGCGCGCTGACCGTGACCGGCGGCGTCATCACCAGCGCGGGAGTGGTGCTCGCGGCCACGTTCGGCGCGCTCGGCGTGCTGCCGCTGGTGCCGTCGATGCAGACGGGGGTGATCGTGGCCGTCGGCATCCTGCTCGACACGCTGCTGGTCCGCAGCCTGCTGATCCCGGCGCTCTCGCTGGACCTGGGCGCCCGCACCTGGTGGCCGGGGAAGCTGTCCCGGCGGGCCGCCCCGAGCACCCCGGCGGCCCCGGCGGAGCAGGTGCTGGCCGGTTCCTGACCGGGGGCACAACCGCCCCAGCCGGTTCGCCAGCAGGCACCCCGTCAGCAGCAGCGTCTTCTCCTGGCCCACGCCTTCACCGAGCGTGACGCCCGTGCCGCTGGATATGCCGATGAGCGATATGCCCTGTGAGTCACAAATGTGCCTACAGGCATATCGCTCATCGGGGAGTGTGCCGGCTCGGGCGACGGCCCGACGGGCTGGGCGTGGGGAGCCAGGCCGGCGTCGACGGTGGCGACGGTGGCGACGTCGGGGGCTCAGGCGGCGGTTGCGGTGAGCCGGGCGGGCCCTTCCCCGGCCAGCCCGCCGTAGCGGCCCCGGCAGCCGGCGGCCGGCGGCCGAACACGCCGCCGTGTTCGCGTAGGGGTGCTCAGCCGGCGAGCAGGGCGGCCATCCGCTGCGCCTGGGTCTCCCAGCGCCACTCCCGCTCCACCCAGGCCCGGCCGGCCGCGCCCAGCTGGCGGGCCAGGTCCCGGTCGGCGAGCAGGGTGGCCACCCGGTCGGCGAGCCGGGCGACGTCCCGGCCGGCCACCACGTACCCGGTCTCCCCCTCGCGGACCGCGTCGGGAGCGCCGCCGGAGTCACCGGCCACCACCGGCAGGCCGGTCGCCGAGGCCTCCAGGTAGACGATGCCGAGGCCCTCCACGTCGAGGCCCCGGTTGCGGGTGCGGCAGGGCATCGCGTAGACGTCACCGGCGGCGTAGTGCGCGGGCAGCTCGGCCGAGGGCACCGAGCCGGTGAAGACCACGTCCCGCTCCACCCCGATCTGCCGGGCCAGCTTCTCCAGCGCCGCCCGGTACGGCCCGCCGCCCACCACCAGCAGCGCCGCGTCGGGCACCCGGCGACGGATCTCCGGCATGGCCCGGATCAGCATGTCCTGCCCCTTGCGCGGCACCAGCCGGGACACGCAGACCACCACCGGTCGGTCGGCCAGCCCGAGCCGGACCCGGACCGGTTCGCCGTCGACGGACGGGTGGTAGGTGTCCACGTCGACGCCGGGGGCGAGCCGGTGCAGCTCGGTCAGCCCGTGCAACGCCCGGTCGAGGCGTACCCGGGTGTAGTCGCCGAGGTAGGTGACCACGTCGGCGCCACGGCCGATCCGGCGCAGCGCGGCCCGGGCGGCGGGCAGCGCGGCCCAGCCGACCTCGTGCCCGTGGGTCTGCGCGACCACCCGGCGGACGCCGGCGCGGCGGCGCAGCCCGGCCGCGAGCAGGCCGAGCGGGGCGGCGGCGCCGAACCACACGGTGTCGCAGTCGTGCTCGCGGGCCAGCCGGGCCGCCCGGCGGGCCACCAGCGGGGTGGGCAGCAGCACCCGGGTCCGCTCGCGGACCACCTCGAAGGGCTGGTCGGCGTCGAACTTCGCGGCGCCCCGCCAGCTGGAGGCGTAGACCACGACCGAGCCGGTGGGCTGGTGCACCGCCAGGTTGTGCACGAAGGACTGGATGCCACCGGGGCGGGGCGGGAAGTCGTTCGTGATCAGCAGCGTCCGGCTCATCTGCCGGCCTCCCTGGCGTAGGCGCGGGCGGCGGCCATCCGCTCCACGGTGGACGGGTGGGACGCCGACCAGAGGTACTCCCAGCGCGGCGGGTCGGGGTCGGCCAGGTTGACCCCGGCCAGCCGGCGTTGCATGGCCTCGAAGGTGACCGGGTCGCCGGTCAGCGCCAACGCGTGCGCGTCGGCGCGCGCCTCCACCTGGCGGGAGACCAGCGCCTGCACCGGCGCGGAGACCAGTCCGGCCACCGTGACCAGGGCGATCAGCAGCGGGAACGCGCGCGGCTCGGCGATCGAGTCGACCCCGGCCAGCCGCAGCAGCGGCGCCCAGGAGCCGAGCAGGTAGAGCGCGACGACCGCGGCGGCGGCACCGAGTGCCCCGGTCAGCGTGCCGGTCCAGACGTCCCGGTCCTTGGCGTGCCCCAGCTCGTGGGCGACCACGCTGGTCACCTCGGCCGGGGTCGCCTCGCGCAGCAGGGTGTCGTAGACCACCACCCGGCGGGTCGGGCCCAGCCCGGAGACGTACGCGTTGACGGCCTTCGTGCGCCGGGAGGCGTCGGCGACCAGCACGTCGCGCACCGGCACGCCGTCGCGGGCGGCCAGGCTCATCAGCTCGGTGCGCAGCGGGCCCTGCTCCATCGGGGTGAACCGGTTGAACACCGGTTCCACCACGACCGGCAGGACGAAGGAGAGCAGCACCACCAGACCGGCCGCCCCGGCCGCGCCGAACGCCCACCACCAGCGCGGGGCGAGCCGGGTGACGGTGTAGAAGCCGAGCAGCGCGACCGCGCCGATCACCGCGCTGACCGCGTACGACTTGAGCAGGTCCACCGCCCAGCCGCTCCAGCCGTGGGTGCTCAGCCCGTACCGGGTGAGCACCGACTGGCGCCAGGCGGCGAAGGGCAGGGTGAGCAGGTCGGCGACGAGGACCACGGCGAGCCCGCCGAGCACCGCGCGGGCGATCCAGTGGTCACCGAAGGGGCGGGCGGCCAGCTCGACCAGGCGCGCGCCCAGCGGGGTGAACCCGAGCAGCAGCGCGACCAGCAGACCGGCCGCCAGGGCGCCGTAGGCGCCGGGGCGCAGCGCCTCGCGGAAGTCCCGGCCCCGGGCCACCTGGTCCACGGGGAGATCGCGCAGCGCGGCGACCTGGTCGGCCCGGGGCGCCGGCGGACGGTTCCACGGCACCAGCAGGGCGCCCGCCACCACCAGCACCACGACCAGGGCGGCGAGGGTCAGCACCGCCCAGCCGCGGGGGCTCACGCCGTCACCTCCCGCGCGCCGCCGGGTTGGCCGGCGGCCATCGCGACGGACCCCTCGTCGCCGCGCCGTACTGGCGTCATGCCGCCGCTCCTCCCGTCGTGAGCGCCCATCGTAGTGCCCTCGCCGTCCGCCGCGGCGGCGTGTCCACGACCTGACCCGTGGTGCGGAAAGACCGCGACGGGTGCCACGTGGACTCACGTGGCACCCGTCAAACGGTTTGGATCAGCGCGAGGGGTCGCGGTTGTACAACTTCCTCGCCCACAGGTAGCAGGCGACGGTGGTGACGACGCTCCAGGCGATGGCGAGCCAGGCGCTGTTGCCGATGCCGGTGCCCAGGAGCAGGCCGCGGAGCGTTTCCATGACCGGGGTGAAGGGCTGGTATTCGGCGAACCAGCGCACCGCGGCCGGCATGGAGTCGGTGGGGACGAACCCGCTGCCGAGGAACGGCAGGAGGATCAGCGGCATGGGGAGGTTGCTTGCCGTCTCGACGCTCTTGCTGACCAGGCCGAGGGCGACTGACAGCCACGTGAGCGCGAAGGTGATCGCGGCGAGGATGCCGATGGCGGCGAGCCATTCGATCGGGGTGGCCGTGGGTCGGAAGCCCACGAGCAGGGCCACCCCGGTGACGACCAGCAGTGCGAGCAGGGTCTGGATCATGCTGCCGACGACGTGGCCGGTCAGCACGGAGGGCCGGAAGATCGCCATGGTACGGAAGCGGGCGATGATGCCTTCGGTCATGTCCATCGCGACGGAGATCGCCGTGCCCTGGGCGATGCCGGCGACGGTGATCAGAAGGACGCCCGGCGTGATGTAGTTGGCGTAGTCGGCTCGGCCGCCGGAGACGCCGCCGAGCCCGGCGCCCATGGTGCCGCCGAAGACGTAGACGAACAGCAGCAGGAAGATGACCGGTATGCCGATGAGCATCAGCGTCATCGACGGGTAGCGCTGCATGCGTCGCAGGTTGCGCCGCAGCATGGTGGCCGAGTCGCGTACGGCGTAGGTGGCGGAGCTCATCGCACAGTTGCCCTTTCCTTGCGGGGTTGCCCGGTGAGGGTGAGGAAGACGTCGTCGAGGTCCGGCGTGTGCACCGACAGTTCGTCGACCTCGATCGCGGTGTCGTCGAGCCGGCCGAGCAGGGCCCGCAGGGACCGGACACTGCCGTCGTTCGGGATCCGCAGCGTGAGCGCGTCGTCGTCGCGTGACCCGTCGGCGAACGTGCGGGCGGCCAGGTCGAGGTCGGCGGGGTCGGTGAACCGCAGCTGGACGTGGCCACCGGGGATGCGGCGCTTGAGCTCGTCGGGGGTGCCTTCGGCGACCAGTCGCCCGTGGTCGAGCAGCGCGATCCGGTCGGCGAGCTGGTCGGCCTCCTCCAGGTGCTGCGTGGTGAGGAAGATGGTCACCCCACCGCGGACGAGGTCACGGATGATCTGCCACATGGTGCGGCGGCTGCGCGGGTCGAGGCCGGTGGTCGGCTCGTCGAGGAAGATGATGCGCGGGCTACCGACCAGGGTCATGGCGAGGTCGAGGCGGCGGCGCATGCCGCCGGAATAGGTGACCGCCGGTTTGCGGGCGGCCTCGACCAGGTCGAACTGGTCGAGCAGTTCGGCGATGCGCCGGTGCCCGGTGGCCCGGTCCAGGTGACGCAGGTCCGCCATCAGCTTCAGGTTCTCCTCGCCGGTCAGCAGGTTGTCGACCGCGGAGAACTGCCCGGTGACGCCGATCGCGTCGCGTACGGCGTCGGGGTCGCGCGCCAGGTGCCGCCCGTCGATCCGGATGTCGCCGGCGTTCGCGCGGATCAGGGTGGAGAGAATCTGGACTGTCGTGGTCTTGCCGGCGCCGTTGGGGCCGAGCAGCGCGAAGATCGTTCCGGCGGGAACCGTCAGGTCGATGCCGTCGAGTACGAGCTTCTCGCCGTACGCCTTGCGTAGCCCGGTGGCCCTGATCGCCGCTTGGGGTGTGGACATGGAATCTCCTCCAGGTATGTAGGTCAGGCGCGGCGGATGATGATGTCGCCGGCATAGGTGCGGGCCCGCACTTCGACGGTCTGGTCGGTGCTGTCTGGTCCAGGGGTGGTGGCGAGTTCGTTCCGGACGCGTCCGGCGGAGGTCTTGAGTTCGAGCCAGGCGGCGGTGCCCGCGCTGATGCCGACCTCCAGGGAGCCGGCCGCGGACTCGACCGCCACCGCGCCGCGGGTGACCTCACCGAGCCGTGCGCCGCCGCTGGCCGTCTTCGCGGTGACGTCGGCGTGTGCCCGGTCGACGGTGATGTTGCCGTTCGCCGCGTTGACCCGCAGGTCGCCGGTGACTTCCCCGATCCAGCTGTCGCCGTTGGAGTTCTTCACCCTCGCCGGTCCGTCGATCCGGCCGACGCGTACGACCCCGCTGCCGGTGGTGACCTCGGCGCCGCCGTCGACGTGATTCACGATGACGTCCCCGTAGCCACTGTTCAGGTTCACCGTGCCGGCCTGGTCGAGTCGGATCGATCCGTGGCCGGTCTTGAGCCGGCAATCGCCGAGCCGGCCCTCGCAGTGGAGCTCACCCATCCCTGTCTCGCCCTGCAATTGGGAGCCCGACGGCAGCTCAATCGTGACGTCGACCCCTCCGGTTCGGGTGAACAGGGCGCTCAGCTGCTTCGGTGCTTTGACCGTCAGCGTGCCGTCGGCGTACTCGACGCGGGTCTGTTCGGCGACCTTCAGGTCCGCCTTGCTGGACCCGTCGATGGGTCGCACGTCGACGATGGTGTCGCTGCGGTCGCTGGCGATGATCCGTACGTTGCCGACGACAAAGCTGAGGCTGACGGTGGCGGAAATCGGGGTGGGAGTGTCAAAGGTTGGCATTGCTGATCCCCAATGGGTGAGTGGCTATGTGATGGCTGGCCGCTGGTGGAGGTTTCGCAGGCAGGGTCAGCGCGCCCATCCGGTGAAGCGCTGACCGGAGCTGGCGGCGGGGCCGCTGGCGCTGGGGCCGCTGCCCAGCGCGGTGGCGGCAGCCCGGACGAGCCAGGAGTTGACCGAAAGCCGCTCGCGGGCGGCGGCTTCCTCGACCCGGGTTTTGAGGTCGTCGGGGAGGCGGAGATTGATGCGAGCTGTGGCGCCCTTGTCGCTGGCGGACGTCGCGGTCTCGTCGATCGGCGACACGGGGACGGTCGGCGTCTGGTCGGTGGCCGCCGGCTGCTCGGGGGCCGCAGGCGTCACGACGAAGTCCGGGTCCCGCCCGTTGAGGCGCAGGTGGACCGAGCCGGGGGCGAGGTCCCGGGTGATCTCGGTGGTGGCTGCTGACAGCGCCTCCAGCAGAGTGAGCCGGATCGCCGACTCAAGGGGCGCGGTGAGGCGCTCGGCGAGCTCCCGCGCCTCGTCGCCGCCGGCAGCGGCGGCGACCGCGAGTTCCCGTCGGAGCAGGTCGACATACGGCGTGAGGTTCATGGTGCCATCATGGCACCATGATGGCACCACCGCAAGTCAGGTTGGCTCTACTTGGCATCACCGGGGCGCCACGCCCCGGGTGGCCTCACGCCACCCGGCGGCGGCCGGCGCGGCAGCGACCGGCGGGGCGCCCGGGCGTGGACAGCACCAGCACCTCGAATCCGGCCCGGGCGAACACCTCGATCGCCCCGGCCTCGGCGGCGCCCAGCCCGGCCGCGGGCGACGCCTCGTCGAACAGGGCGGTGACCAGGCAGCCGGAGCAGCCGTCGCCCCGGATCCCGCACCCGTCGCAGTCGATGAGCATCTCTCGCCTCCTGATCCGCTGGCGGCGGACGAGCGGCGCGGATGTCGTCGCCACCCGACCACCGTCGGTGACATCGACGCTAGAAGCGGGGTACGACAGGAACCCGGACGGGCGGTCAGGAGCGGGCGAGACGGCGCAGCAGGGAGTCAGCCCCGAGGGGATACGCCCCGTGCCGGCGCACCCCGTCGGCGACCTCCCGGTCGGAGGAGACCACCACCACCGGGCGCCCGGCCGGCTCGGCCCGGACCAGGCGGCGGATCAGCTCGTCGGCGGTCTCCCCCTTGCGGGAGAAGAGCACCCGCACGCCGCGCGGGGTCGGCGGCAGTCCGTGCATCCGCTCGGCGCCGTCGAAGACCACGGTGACCTCGTCCCCGGTCTGCGCGGCGATCCCGCCCAGGCCGGTGATCAGGCGCTTGCGCTGCTGCTCCAGCGACATCTCGCCGAAGCCGCGCTTGGTGACGTTGTAGCCGTCCACCACCAGGTGGGCCCGAGGCAGGGCCAGCAGCTGGTCCAGCCGGGCCGGGTCGTCGGTGTCCCGGGCCCTGGCCCCGGGCCTGGCGGCGGCCGCAGCGGCCGCGGCGGCCGCGGAGTCGGTGAGGGCCTCCGCGATGAAGTCGGCCGGCATCTTGTCGACCGGGTCCAGGGCCAGCTCCCGGCGGAGCCCGACGGCCGCCTGCCCGATGGTCTCCAGCAGCAGCCAGAGCCGGGCGTCGTCGACCGAACGGGCATCCTTGGCGCTGGCCCGGGCCACCCCCGCGGCCGCCTCCGCCTCGGCCAGCCGGGCCCGGGCCCGGCGCAGCTCGGCGTCGGTGTCTGCGGCCGCCCGGGCGGCCCGGCCGCGCTCGGTGGCCAGCAGCTCGGTGGCCCTGCGCTCGCGGGCCTGGGTCTCCCGCAGGGTGCGGTTGAGCTGACGGTTCTCCTCCCGCAGCTGCCCGAGCTCCTCGCGGACCCGGGCCAGCTCGTCGCGGAGCTTCTCCGCCTCGACCCGGGCCACCGCCCGGTCGTGCTCGGAGCGGCTGGCTCGCTGCTCGGCCTCCCGGACCAGCTCCGCGACGACGGCGCTGTCCGCCTCGGCACGCACCGCGGCGCCGCTGGCCTCGATCAGCTCCCGCCAGGCCCGGGGCCGGGCCAGGTAGGCCAGGGCGGCCACCTCGACCGGGTCGGCGGCGGCCGGAGCGGTGCCCTCGACCACGGCCGCGCCCAGGTCGCCGGAGTCGGCCAGCACCCGCGCGGTGACCCGCTGCCGGAACAGCGGATCGGCGGTGAGCTGCGCGGCGATCGCCGGGGCGCCGAGCCGGGCCCGGCGGTTCGGGGCGAACTTGGCCACCCGGCGCAGCGGCACCGGCACCTCGTCGGCGGGCAGCCCGGGCAGCACCGCGGCGGTGAGGGCGACGATGCGCTGGCGGACCGGCTCGGGCAGGGTGGGTTCCGGCTCGGGCGCCCCCGCACCCGGGTCCACGCCGACCTCGGGCGCGACGTCGGACGACCTCTCCTCCGGGAGGTGGTCGTCGTACGGCTCGGTGAGGGGCATGTGGCAAGTCTCCCACCGCGACCGGGCCCACTGCCGGGCGAGTGAGCCGATCTCTCATCCTAGACCCGTGGTGACGGCTGGGGCTGGTGCGGCGGGAGTGTCGGACCGGCCCGCTAGCCTGCCGCCGTGACGCGAGGGGAGTACGTCCAGGGGGCGCTGGCCGGGCTGGACCCGACGGTGGAGGGCCGGGTCGACCCTGCGCTGCCGCTCTACGCGACGACGTTCGTGGTGGTCGACCTGGAGACCACCGGCGGCGCGCCGGACGGCGGCGGCATCACCGAGATCGGCGCGGTCAAGGTGCGCGGCGGCGAGGAGCTGGGGGTGCTGGCCACCCTGGTCAACCCGGGTGTGCCGATCCCGCCGTTCATCACCGTGCTGACCGGCATCACCCAGGCCATGCTGGTGCCGGCGCCACCGATCGAGCAGGTGCTGCCGAGCTTCCTGGAGTTCATCTCCGACGCCGTGCTGGTGGCCCACAACGCCCCCTACGACGTGGGCTTCCTCAAGGCGGCCTGCGCGAAGCACGGCTACCGCTGGCCCAACCCCCGGGTGCTGGACACCGCGGCGCTGGCCCGGCGGGTGCTCACCCGCGACGAGGTGCCCAACCGCAAGCTCGGCACCCTGGCCGCCTACTTCCGCACCGCCACCCAGCCCACCCACCGGGCGCTGGACGACGCCAAGGCGACCGTCGACGTGCTGCACGGGCTGATCGCCCGGCTCGGCGGCCACCGGGTCGACACGGTCGGCGACGCGATCGAGTTCGCCCGCGCGGTCACCCCCACCCAGCGGCGCAAGCGGCACCTCGCCGAGGGGCTGCCCAAGGTTCCCGGGGTCTACATCTTCCGGGCCGCCGACGACCGGCCGCTCTACGTCGGCACCTCCGGCGACATCGCCACCCGGGTGCGCAGCTACTTCACCGCCGCCGAGAAGCGGGCCCGGATGTCCGAGATGCTGGCCGCCGCCGAGCGGGTGGAGGCGGTCGAGTGCGCCCACCCGCTGGAGGCCGAGGTCCGCGAGCTGCGGCTGATCGCCGCGCACGCGCCGCCGTACAACCGGCGCTCCAAGTTCCCCGAGCGGATGGTCTGGCTCAAGCTGACCGACGGTCCCTACCCGCGGCTGTCGGTGGTGCGCAACCTCTCCCCTGGCGACACCGCCTACCTCGGCCCGTTCCGCTCGAAGCAGGCGGCCGAGCTGGCCGCCGCCGGTTTCCACGACGCGGTCCCACTGCGCCAGTGCACCCACCGGCTCTCGCTGCGCACGGTCACGCCGGCCTGCGCGCTGGCCGAGCTGGGTCGCTGCCCGGCGCCCTGCGAGCACCGGATCACCCCGGAGGAGTACGACCACCGCGCCGCCGCCCCGTTCCGCACTGCGACGGCGAGCGACCCGCAGGTGGTGGTGGACGCCCTGCTGGCCCGGATCGAGGCGCTCGCCGGCGGCCAGCGCTACGAGGAGGCGGCCGTGGTGCGCTCCCGGCTGGCCGCGGTGCTCCGGGCGGCCGTGCGCATGCAGCGGCTGGCTGCGCTGACCCGGATCGCCGAGCTGACCGCCGCCCGGCGCGCGCCGGGCGGCGGCTGGGAGCTGGCGCTGGTCCGGCACGGCCGGCTGGCCGGGGCCGGGGTCTCCCCGCCCGGCGTCCACCCGCGACCGACCATCACCGCGATCCGGGCCACCGCGGAGACGGTGGAGCCCGGCCACGGACCGGTCCCCCGGGCCTCCGCCGAAGAGACCGAGCGCATCCTGTCCTGGTTGGAACGTCCGGAGACCCGGCTGGTGGAGATGACCTCCGAATGGTCGTCCCCGGTGGCCGGGGCGGCCCGCTTCCGCGACCTGCTGGCGAAGGCCGAGAACGGCGGATCCCACCAACTCTCGACCGAACGCTCATGAGCATGTGACCGATCGGACGACGGTGACTCGCTTAGGCTGTCAGGGGAGTGCAGTCCCGCCCGTTTCGTGGGCCTGCTTCCGGTTGGCGGTGACGGCGACCGTGGAGCCGGGGTGAGGAGGTGTCCCTCGTGGACGTCGACGCCGGACACGGCGCCGCCCTGGGGGGCGCCCAGCCCGGAGAGCTGCCGCTGGCCCGCCGGCTGCGGTCGCTGCTCACCTGGCCGACCACCGACACCGACCCGGTCGTGCCGCTGGTCCGCAGCCACCGCGGCATCCACTCCAGCGCGGACACGTCGGTGCTGCGCCGGGCGTACACGATCGCGGAGAACATGCACCGCGGCCAGTTCCGCAAGAGCGGCGAGCCGTACATCACCCACCCGCTCGCGGTCGCCGAGATCTGCGCCGACCTGGGCATGGACACCACCACCCTGGTGGCGGCACTGCTGCACGACACGGTGGAGGACACCCGCTACACGCTCCAGGCGCTCAGCGAGGACTTCGGCCACGAGGTGGCCCACCTGGTCGACGGGGTGACAAAGTTCGACAAGGCGTTCTACGGCAAGGCCGCCGAGGCGGAGACGATCCGCAAGATGATCATCGCGGCGGGCAAGGACGTCCGGGTGCTGATCATCAAGCTGGCCGACCGACTGCACAACATGCGCACCCTGGGCGTCCGCTCCGCCGCCTCCCGCCAGCGCATCGCCCGGGCCACCCAGGAGGTGCTGGTCCCGCTCTGCGACCGGCTCGGCATCCAGACCCTCAAGCGGGAGCTGGACGACGTGGTGCTGCTGCACCTGGAGCCCGACGAGCACGCCCGGATCGCCCGGCACGTGCACGACCGGCCCGGCTGGGACGCCTACCTCGACGACGTGGTCGCCCAGGCGAAGGTGGCGCTGCGGCGCAGCCGGGTGGACGCCGAGGCCGGCCCCCGTCCCCGGCACCTCTACTCGATCTGGAAGGACACCGCCGCCGGCGGGCACAGCGCCCCCTACGACCTGCCCCGGATCGCGATCGTGGTGGACGGCCCGACCACCGACTGCTACGCCGCGCTCGGCGCGGTGCACGGGCGCTGGCGACCGGTGCCCGGGCGGTTCAAGGACTTCATCGCCTCACCGAAGAACAACCTCTACCGGTCGCTGCACACCAGCGTCTGCGGCCCGCAGGACCGCACTGTCGAGGTGCTGATCCGGACGAAGGAGATGCACCGCTCCGCCGAGTACGGCATCACCGCCGAGTTCCGCTTCCCGCGCTCCTCCGGCGGCGCCTCCCGGACGGACCAGCTGGCCTGGCTGCGCCGGGTGCTGGACTGGGAGCAGGAGGCTCCCGACCCGGCCCAGTTCCTCCAGTCGCTGCGCTGCGACCTCGCCGAGGCGCAGATCCAGGTGGTCGCCGACGGCCGGCAGGTGGTGCTCCCGGCCGGGGCCACCCCGGTCGACCTGGCGTACGAGCTGGGCGCCGAGCGCGGCGACCACTGCCTGGCCGCGCGGATCAACGGGCGGCTGGCCCCGCTCTCGTCCGAACTGGACGAGGGGGACGTGGTGGAGATCTTCACCGAGAGCGACGCGGAGAGCGGGTTCGAGGTGGACGTCGCCCCGCGCGGGCCCCGGCGGGAGTGGCTCGGCTTCGTCAAGTCGCCGCACGCGCAGATGCAGATCAGCCGCTGGTTCGCCGAGCACACCGAGCCGGGCATCTCGATCACCGACAAGGTGCGCCTCGGCCGGGCCACCATCGGCCTGGCGCTGCGCAAGCACGACCGGGGGCTGGCCAGCGACCTGCCGCTGCTGCGCCTGTCGGAGGAGCTCGGCTACCCCGACCTGGAAACCATGCTGGTCGCGGTCTTCGACCGGGCGATCGAACCGGACACCGTTGTACGCCAGCTCATCGACCTGGTCGACCACCGGCAGTGAGGGGGCCCTGGCGCGCTGCCCGGGCGCGGTCGCCCCGCGCGCCACGACCGGCCCCGCACGGCTAGCCTGGACCCATGATCCTCCGCTCCCGCGCCACCGGTAGGGCCGTCGCCTACAAGGTCTTCTACCGGCTGCCGGCGGGGATGCGCCGCCGGCTGGTCCGGCTCGCGGTGCGGAAGTACATCGTCGGCGCGGTCACCCTGGTCCGGGACAGCGAGGCCACCGGGACGGGCCGGATCCTGCTGCTGCGCCAGCCGCCGGGCTACAGCTGGACGCTCCCCGCCGGCCTGCTCGAGCGCGGCGAGACCCCGGTGGTCGGCGCGGCCCGGGAGCTGTACGAGGAGTCCGGCATCCGGCTCTCCCCCGACCGGCTGCGTCCCGCCGTGCCGAACGCCCTGGTGCACGCCAAGGGCTGGGTGGACATGGTCTTCGAGACGGAGGTGCCGGCCTCCGGCACCGCCCTGAAGGTGGACGGCGCGGAGGTCTTCGAGGCGGCCTGGTACCCGCTGGACGAGCTGCCCCGGCTGAGCCGGGCCACCGCCAACCTGCTCGGGCACTACGGCATCGGGCCGCAGGCCGGCCAGCCACCGGCGTGACCGCCGCGCCGGAGGGCATCTGCGCGGTGGTGCTCGCCGCCGGCGAGGGCACCCGGCTGCGGCCGCTCACCGAACGGGTGCCGAAGGCGCTCTGCCCGGTCGGCAACGTGCCGCTGCTGGACCGGGCGCTGGGCCGGCTGGCCGGGCTCGGCCTCACCGGTCCCCGGCGGGTCGCGGTGAACGCCTGCTACCTGGCCGACCAGGTGGTGGCGCACGTGGGCGACCGGGCGCACCTCTCGGTCGAACCGGGCGACCCGCTCGGCACCGCCGGGGGCGTGGGCAACCTGCGGGACTGGATCGCCGGGCGTGGGGTGCTGGTCGGCAACGCGGACGCGTACCTCGCCGACCCGCAGGCCCCGCCGGGCCCCGACGTCGCCGCGCTGCTGGCCGGCTGGGACGGGCGGAGCGTACGCCTGCTCGGTCAGCCGGCCGCGGACCCGGCGGCCCCCGGCACCTTCGACGGCCACCGCTTCACCGGGTTCTCGCTGCTGCCCTGGCGGCTGGTCCGGGATCTGCCGGCGACCTTCGGCGACCTGGTCCGGGCCGTGTGGCGGCCCGCGGAGGCGGCCGGCGCGCTGGAGGTGGTGGCCTACCCCGGGACGTTCTACGACACCGGCACGCCGGCCGACTACCTGGCGGCCAACCTGTACGCCGCCGGCGACGGCAGCCTGGTCGACCCGACCGCCATGGTGACCGGCCGGGTGCGCCACGCGGTGGTCGGCGCCGGCGCGGTGGTCGACGGGGAGGTGGAGCGGGCGGTGGTCTGGCCGGGCGCGACGGTGGGCGCGGGTGAGCGGCTGCGGGACGCCGTCCGGGCCGGAGCCGACCTCACCGTGCCGGCGGGTTGAGCCGGTCCGCGTCGGGCCGGCCGGCGAGGACCTAGCATGGGCCACGACGTCGACGAACGGAGAATCGTCCAGTGATCACCGCGATCGTCCTGATCGACTGCGCCACCGACTCGATCCCCGAGGTGGCGGAGAACCTCGCCAACCTGCCCGGCGTCAGCGAGGTCTACTCGGTGGCCGGGCACGTCGACCTGATCGCCATCGTCCGGGTCCGGGAGTTCGAGCAGATCGCCGAGGTGATCGCCGGCAGCATCTCCAAGGTCCCCGGGGTGATCAACACCGAGTCGCACATCGCGTTCCGCGCGTACTCCCAGCACGACCTGGAGGAGGCGTTCGCGATCGGGTTGGCCAGCGCCGACTGATCCGCACGAGACGCGGGTGGCCGGCCCGCCCGAGAGGGCGGACCGGCCACTGTCGTTGGTGCGGCGACGTCAGCTGGTACCCGGAGCCGGCGTCTCGGTGGTGCCACCCGGGGCCGGCGACTCGGTCGTGCCGCCCGGAGCCGGGGACTCGGTCGTGCCACCCGGGGCCGGCGTACCGGTGCCACCCGGGCTCGGGGTGCCGCTCGGGCTGGCCTGCGGTACCGGGATGCCCAACTGCTGGGCCAGGGCGACCAGCTCGTCGTTTTGCGCCTGCAGGACCGGCAGCGCGTCCTGGGCCAGCTGGACCACGGACTGCTCGGAGCCCTGCGAGATCTCGGTCTGGGTGGCCTGGATGGCCTGGACGTGAACGGCCAGCTGGGACGTCACCCACGCCCGGTCGAACTCGCCGCCGCTGGCGTTACCGAGCCTGTCGAGCACCTTCTGCTGGTCGGCGGTCGGCTCACCGGGCAGCGTCACGTTCAACTGCTGCGCGGTGTTCTTCACCGTCTGGTCGAGCTGGGTGTGGTCGGTCTTGAACATCTCGCCGAGCCGCTTGACGTCCTGGTTCTGGCCCTTCTGCTGGGCCAGGTCACCCGCCGTGATCTCGAACAGGTTCACCTGGTGCAGCGCCTGCAGGTACTGGGTGTCCTGCGTCGAGGGCTGTGCCGCGGCCTGAGCGGCCGTGGCCGGCGCGAGGCCGACCACCACCAGCGCGGCCAGCAGGCCGAGCCGTTTGATACCCAACATGTTTCCCTCCCCATTTCCGTTGGACCGCACGGATACCCGGCTGACGAGGGTTATTCCTGCGTTTCCACCCGTTGGGGGGCCGGTCCGGTGGGATCGGCGGGCAGGGCGGACGGTGGGGCCGGAAACGGACGTGGCGCCCGCCGGAAGATCCGGCGGGCGCCACGGTCAGGTGTTACGGGGCGGTCAGCGACGGCTCTCGCCGCTGCCGATCTCCTCGCGCTCCGGTCGGGGCTCGATCGGCGGGTGCCCCGGCGAGACCGGCGCCTCGGCCGGCTTCTCGATCGGGTAGAAGAAGCCCCGGATGGCCGGGCCGAGGGCGCCGAGCCGGTTCATCTTCTTCGGCACCACCCAGCCGACGTACTCCAGCTCACCGTGCCCGTCGGCGTGCCCGTCGGCCGCGCTGAGCGGCTGGTGCACCTCGACGAAGCGGCCGTCCGGCAGGCGCCGGATGATGCCGGTCTCCACGCCGTGGGCCAGCACCTCCCGGTCGTGCTGCTGGAGACCGAGGCAGATCCGGTACGTCAGGTAGTACGCCAGCGGCGGGACCAACAGCAGGCCGATCCGGCCCGCCCAGGTCATCGCGTTGAGGCTGATCTGGAACTTGTCGGCGATCACGTCGTTGGCGCCGGAGAGGGTCAGCACGACGTAGAAGGAGACCGCCATCGCGCCCACCGCGGTACGGGCCGGGACGTCCCGGGGACGCTGGAGCAGGTTGTGGCTGCGGTGGTCCTTGAGCCGCCGGGCCTCCACGAACGGGTACATGGTGGAGAGGCCGACCAGGATGCCCGGCAGCACGACCGTCGGCCAGAACAGCGGCGGGATGACGTACCCGTCGCCGATCGGGATGTTGATCTCCCACGCCGGCATGAGCCGGGTGGAGCCGTCGAGGAACATGACGTACCAGTCGGGCTGGCTGGCGGCCGAGACCACCCACGCCTCGTACGGGCCGAAGTACCAGATCGGGTTGATCTGGAAGAGGCCACCCATCAGCGCGATCACGCCGAAGACGACCATGAAGAAGCCGCCCTGCTTGAGCGCGTAGCGCGGGAACATCCGCTCGCCGACGACGTTCTCGTTGGTCCGGCCGGGGCCGGGCCACTGGGTGTGCTTCTGCTTGAAGACCAGGCCCAGGTGGGCGGTGATCAGGGCAACCAGCAAAGCCGGGATGAGCAGCACGTGGGCGATGAAGAACCGGCTGATGATGATCTCGCCGGGGAACTCGCCGCCGAAGATCGACGAGCTGACCCAGGAGCCGATCACCGGGATCGACAGGATGATGCCGGAGGCGATCCGCAGACCGGTGCCGGAGAGGCCGTCGTCCGGCAGCGAGTAGCCGGTGAAGCCGGCCAGGAAGCCGACCCAGAACAGCAGCGAGCCGATGATCCAGTTCGTCTCCCGCGGCTTGCGGAACGCGCCGGTGAAGAAGACCCGCAGCATGTGCACCACGATCGCGGCCATGAACAGCAGCGCCGCCCAGTGGTGCATCTGCCGCATGATCAGGCCGCCCCGGACGTCGAACGACAGGTCCAGGCTGGAGGCGTACGCGGCCGACATCGGCGTGCCCCGCAGCGGGGCGTAGCTGCCGTTGTAGACCACCTCGGTCATCGCCGGCTCGAAGAAGAAGGTCAGGAAGACACCGGTCAGCAGCAGCACGACGAACGAGAAGAGCGCGATCTCGCCGAGCAGGAAGGACCAGTGGTCCGGGAAAACCTTGTTGAGCAGCTTGCGCAGCGGCGTGGCGACCTGGAAGCGGTCGTCCACTCCCCCGGCAGCCTTCGCCGGCACCGCTGCTACGTCAAACTTTCGGCGCTTCATGGCCGCTCCCAGAAGTCGGGGCCGACGGTTTCGGTGTAGTCGGACTTCGCCACGAAGAAGCCCTCTTCGTCCACCTCGATCGGCAGCTGCGGGAGCCGCCGGCTGGCCGGGCCGAAGACGGGCCGGGCGTTGTCGGTGATCAGGAACTGGGACTGGTGGCAGGGGCAGAGCAGCCGGTTGGTCTGCTGCTCGTACAGGCTCGCCGGGCAGCCGGCGTGCGTGCAGATCTTGGAGAACGCCGCGTAGTTGCCCCACATGAAGTCGCCGTGGCCGACGCGCGCGTTGGCCTCGCGGGACTCCTGCGCGTCGGACTCCCGCAGGTGGATCAGCAGCGTCGGCGAGTCGGCGTGCTTGTTGCTCACGCCGTGCTCGATGCCGGGGAAGACGGTCAGCTGGCCGCCGACGCTGATGTCGGCCGGGCGGATCGGCCGCCCGTCCTCCCGGACCAGTCGGATCCGGCGGCCGCCGGCCGGGGTGAACCCGGTGGTGAACATCTGGTTGTTCTTGTGCGGCTGGGAGATCAGGCCACCGACCAGCGGGGCCGCGACGACCGCGCCCACCGGCAGCAGACCGGCGACCAGCGAGACGCCGAGCAGCGGACGGCGCCGCACCCCCATCTCGTCGGCCATGTAGAGCATGGTCTCACCGGTGATCTTGCGATCCTCCGGCGTGCCCGGCTGGTCGTGCCGGTCCTGGATCGAGACCTCCTTGGGCAGCAGCTTCTTGCCCCAGGTCAGGATGCCGAAGCCGACGGCGAGCAGCGCGACGCCCAGGGTGAGGCCGAGCAGCGGGGTGTACCACTTGTCGCCGCCCCGGCCGGCCTCGTACTTCCACGGCCACCAGATGTAGATCACCAGGAAGGCGGTCGAGGCCAGGCCTGTCAGCAGGAACATCGAGGCGACCGTGCGGGTCAGCCGGCGCTCGGCCTTGCTGCCCGGGACCACCTGCGGCTCGTAGTGGACGATCTCGATGTCGTCCCGACGCGCGCCCTCCTGGACGATGTCGAACCGGGACAGCCGGGGGTCGAGGACGTCGAGCGGCTCCCGATCCTCCGGGGCCTGGCGCTCGGTGTGGGTGGTCATGCCGTCACCTCGCTACGGGCGGTGCCGGCGCACGGCACCATGGCAATGGTACTGACGTTCGGCTCGGTCACGACTTGCCCGCAATCCACAGGCTGGCGAAGACGAGCGCGACGATGCCGACCAGGAAGGCCGCCAGCCCCTCGGTGGACGGGCCGTACCGGCCGAGGTTGAAGCCGCCCTGGTCCTGGTCGGCCTTCAGGCTCTCCTGGATGTAGGCGATGATGTCCGCCTTCTGCTCCGGAGTGATCTGGTTGTCGCCGAACACCGGCATGTTCTGCGGGCCGCTCAGCATGGCGGCGTAGATCTGCCGGTCGGTGGCCGGGTGCAGGCTCGGGGCGTACTTGCCGGAGGAGAGGGCGCCGCCGCCACCGCCGAAGGCGTGGCACTGCGAGCAGTTGATCCGGAACAGCTCACCGCCGGTCGCCAGGTTGGCGCCCTCGCGGAGGTTGCCCTGCGGGACCTGCGGGCCGCCGCCGAGCTCCTGGACGTACTGGCCGAGCTGGCGCACCTGCTCGTCGGTGAAGACCGGGGGCTTGCGCTGGGCCTGGGCCTCCTGGCGGGCCATCGGCATGCGGCCGCTGCCGACCTGGAACTCCACCGAGGCGGCCCCGGCACCGATCAGGCTCGGGCCACGACCCTCGACGCCCTGCGCGTTGCGACCGTGGCAGGTCACGCAGCTCACGTCGAACAGCGCCTTGCCCTCGGCCGCGGCGCCGGTCAGCGGCGGGTTTTCCTGCGCCTGCACGCCGGGGGCGAAGACGGTGTAGGCGCCGCCGGCCAGCGTCAGCGCGGCGATCAGCCGGACCGCGGCGCCCAGCCGGCGGCGGCCCCTGCTGCGCGCTACGGGCCGCCCGCGCAGCCGCGCGAGCAGACCGCGTCGGCGGTCGTTGTCAGAAGTCATGACCTGTGTCCTTAACCGGTTGGACCTTGTCTCAGGGGACGGAGCAGCGGCGCGGTACGTGACGCGCCAAGATCACTGGAGCCAGTAGATCATGGCGTAGAGCGCGATCCACACGACGTCGACGAAGTGCCAGTAGTACGACACGACGATCGCCGACGTGGCCTGCGCCGGGGTGAACCGGCCCATGGTGGTGCGGATCATGAAGATGACGAAGGCGATGAGGCCGCCGGTCACGTGCAGACCGTGGAAGCCGGTGGTCAGGTAGAACATCGACCCGTAACCGTCTCCGTTGATCTTCACCCCCTCGTGCACCAGCGTCCGGTACTCGTTCGCCTGGCCGAGCACGAAGATCAGGCCCATCACGAAGGTGATCGTGAACCAGCGCCGCAGGGCGTGGACGTCACCCTTCTCGGCCGCGAAGACACCGAGCTGGCAGGTCACCGAGGACAGCACCAGGATCACCGTGAAGGTGGTCGCATAGGGGATGTTGAGTATCTCGGTGTGCTTCTCCCACTGCTCCGGCGCCGCGGCGCGGATGGAGAAGTACATCGCGAACAGCGCCGCGAAGAACATGAGTTCGCTGGAGAGCCACACGATCGTCCCGACGCTGACCATGTTGGGTCGGGTCAGGGAGTGGATCCGGCTCTTGTCAATGGCTGGGGCCGCAGTCACGCGGTCATTATTGCTCTTGACCGGGGGCGGCGATCAGCGGGGTGGCAAACCAGCGCCATCCGTGGCCCGATCGGGGTGGTCCGGTTCGCCTGACCTACCCTGAAAAGCGTGCTGCACGTCGATCCGATCTTCACCGCCACCTCGGCGGTCCCGTCCGCCGTCCTGGCCGCCGGGGCCGAGGTCCCGCCGCCGTTCACCATCGGCCGGGTCTTCACCGAGACCCGGCTGGACAGCTGGCTCGCCCTCGGTCTGGTGCTGGCCGCCGGACTCTACCTTTACGGCGTGCACCGGCTCCGGCTGCGCGGGGACCGCTGGCCGGTGGTCCGCACGGTCTGCTTCATCGGCCCCGGCCTCGGCGGCATCGCCGCCGTCGCGGTGAGCGGACTGCACGCGTACGACACGGCCCTGCTCTCGGTGCACATGGTCCAGCACATGGTGCTGTCGATGATCTCGCCGATCTTCCTGGCCCTCGGCGCGCCGGTCACCCTGGCCCTGCGCACCCTGCCGGTGCGCCCGCGCAAGCGGCTGGTGGCAATCGTGCACAGCCGGATCGCCCGGATCTACAGCTTCCCGCTGGTGGCGTTCACCATCTTCGTGGTGAACCCGTTCGCGCTCTACTTCACCGACCTCTACCGCTACACCCTCGGGCACGCCTGGGCGCACGAGCTGGTGCACGCGCACTTCATCATGACCGGCTGCGTCTTCTTCTGGCCGCTGCTCGGCCTCGACCCGCTGCCGGGACGCTGGCCGTACCCGGGCCGGGCCCTGCTCATGATGCTCTCCGTGCCGTTCCACACGGTGCTCGGGCTCACCATCATGCAGAGCAGCACGCTCTTCGGCGGCGACTGGTACCCCTCGCTCGGCCTGAGCTGGTCGAACCCCTGGGACGACCAGGTGGTCGCCGGCGGCATCCTCTGGGCCGGCGGCGAGTTCGTCAGCGTGACGATGATCGCGGTGCTGGTGGTGCAGTGGGTCAAGCAGTCCGAGCGGGAGGCCCGCCGGCTCGACCGCGAGCTGGACCGCCAGGAGGCCCGCGAGCGCGCCGCCGAGGCCGCCGGTGCCGCCACCCCGACCCCCGGCGCCCCGGCCTGAGCTGCGCCGACGCCCGGCCTGCCGGGCCGCGGCGGGCGGGCTGTCAGGTACGCCACACCGACCGGTACGATCAGCGGGCAGCTACGAGGTGGGAGCCAGTCCAGCGATGAGCGATCGTCTTTGCACCGTCCTGCTCTACAGCGACGACCAGGAGGTCCGCGACCGGATGCGGCTGGCCGTCGGCACCCGCCCGGCGCCCGGTCTGGAGATCGAGTTCGTCGAGGCCTCCACCTACGCCGAGTGCATCCGGCTGGTCGACGACTACGAGATCGACCTCATGCTGCTCGACGGTGAGGCCAGCCCGGGCGGCGGCATCGGCATCGCCCGGCAGATCAAGGACGACCGGGACGACGCCCCGCCGACCTGCGTGGTGATCGCCCGCTCGGCCGACCGATGGCTCGCCGCGTACGCGCAGGTCGACGCCACGCTGGTGCACCCGCTCGACCCGGTGACCACCGGCACCACGGTCGCCGAGCTGCTGCGTACGCACGCCGCCGCCTGAGTCACCGCACTCGGCGGCGCCCCGGCGCCCGGGTGACGGGCGCCAGTTTCCGCCCCACCCGCACCACGCCCGCTCGGGAGGCCCACCATGGGCGAACGGACCTGGCCGCTTCTGCTCAACGCGCTGCTGCGCGGCGAGGAGCTCTCCACCGCCGACACCGCCTGGGCGATGGACGAGATCATGACGGGTGCGGCCAGCCCGGCGCAGATCGCCGGCTTCGCCGTGGCGCTGCGGGCCAAGGGCGAGACTCCGGCCGAGCTGGCCGGCCTGGTCGAGGCGATGCTGAGCCGCTCGGTCGAGGTGGTACTCCCCGCGGAGCTGCGCCGCACCGCGCTGGACGTGGTGGGCACCGGCGGTGACCTCGCCCATACGGTGAACATCTCCACCATGACCGCGCTGGTGGTGGCCGGCGCCGGCGTACCCGTGGTCAAGCACGGCAACCGGGCCGCCTCCTCCCTGTGCGGCACCGCGGACCTGCTGGAGTTCCTCGGCGTCCCGCTGGACCTGACGCCCGAGCAGGTCGCCCGGTGCGTCGAGGAGGTGGGCATCGGGTTCTGCTTCGCCGCCCGGTTCCACCCGGGGATGCGGCACGCCGGTCCGGTCCGCCGCGAGATCGGCGTGCCCACCGCGTTCAACTTCCTCGGTCCACTGACCAACCCGGCCCGGCCCCGGGCCGGCGCGGTGGGCTGCTTCGACCTCCGGATGGCCCCGGTGATGGCCGCCGTCTTCGCCGCCCGCGGCGACTCGGTGATCGTGATGCGGGGCGAGGACGGGCTGGACGAGTTCACCACCGCCGCCCCCACCCGGGTCTGGGTGGCCCAGCAGGGCGCCGTGAGAGAGGCGCTGCTGGACGCGACCGGCCTCGGGGTACCCCGGTCCACCCTCGGCGATCTTCGGGGCGGCGACGCGGCGTACAACGCCGACGTGGCCCGCCGGTTGCTGGCCGGCGAGGCCGGTCCGGTCCGGGACGCCGTCCTGGTCAACTCCGCCGCCGCGCTGGCCACCCAGGGGCCGCTGGACGGCGACCTGACCGAGGCGCTGCGGGCCGGGATGGACCGGGCCGCCGAGTCGATCGACTCGGGCGCGGCAGCGGCCACCCTGGACCGCTGGATCGCGACCGCACGCGCGCTCTGACGTCCACCACCGGGTCCGTCGTCCGCACGGGTGAGGTCGGCCCGCCGCGGCGGCGCGGGGTGGCGCGGGCCGGAAGGTGTCGGAGGGGCGTGCGAAACTACACGGGAGTAATTTTCCGTTTTCCGCCGATGGTGGCGATGGCCGTCGGCGGACGCAGGAGCGAGAGGAGACGTCTGTGTCGGACCGCGAGCTCTACTGCGACACCTGCGAGGGCCTTCAGCCGTTCGAGGCCCCGCCCTGCGCGGACGGCCACGGCGCCGACTGCCCCGAGCTGATCTGCACCGGCTGCGGCGCGGCCGTGCTGATCGCCACCTTCGCCTTCCGGGCCCCCCGGCTGGCCGACCGGCGCCGCCGCCCGGCGTCCCACCGCCGCGCGGCCTGACCACCCCGCCGCCTGACCGGCCGCCCCACGCAACCGGCCGCCACCTTTCCCGGCGCCTCCCCGGGTGGCGTTGGCAGGCGCGCCGAGTGCCCATGGCCCGAACTCAGGACCCGTGGGTTGACGGGCCGGCGGCGCTGAGGGACCCGTCCGGCATCCGGCCCGGTGGCGGCCGTCGACCCCCGGCGTTGCCCGCGGCCCGCCGTCGGTCCGTCGCCCCGGCCGGGACTCCCATCGGCGAAACGGAGTCGATCACGAAGCTCGGGACGCGTCGAGGCCCGCGTCCCGATGCGGGACGCGGGCCTCGACGAGAAACGTCAGATCAGTGCTCGGCCGTGCGGCGGGTGCCGGTGTAGTACTCGAAGAGCAGGCCGCAGGCGGCGAAGATGACCGTCACCAGGCCGAGGCCCAGCAGCCAGAACTGCCAGAACACCAGGCCCAGACCGGCCACTGCGGCGGCCAGCGCCAGGCCGAACGGCCAGTAGCTGCCCGGGCTGAAGAAGCCGATCTCGCCCGCGCCGTCGGCGATCTCGCCGTCCGCCCGGTCCTCGGGGCGCAGGTCGATGCGGCGGGAGACGAACCAGAAGAAGCCGCCGCACATCGAGCAGAGCAGGAACGACAGCAGCAGGGCCAGCGTGCCGACCCACTCGACCTGACCGGACTCGCCGTGCGTCCAGGCGCCGTAGAGGACGGCCACACCGAACAGGAACCCGGCGATGACCAGGAAGATACGCCACTCGGTCTTCATGCCTGATCCCTCAGCTTCCCGTGCCGGCCGACGCGTCGTCGGGGTTGAAGTTGTCGGCGGTGCGCCGGGTCTGGAACGGCTGGGTGGTCTGCGCGTAGGGCTCCTCGCCGATGGCGGTGAGCGCCTCCTGCGTCGACTTGCCGTCCCGCTTGGCCGCCAGGAACTGGTCGTACTTCTCCGGGGAGACGACGCGCAGCTCGAAGTTCATGAAGGCGTGGTAGCTGCCGCACAGCTCGGCGCAGCGGCCGACGTAGGCGCCCTCGGTCTGCAGCTTGGAGACCTCGAACACGTTGCGGATATTGCCGGGCATGACGTCCCGCTTGAACAACAGCTCCGGCACCCAGAAGGAGTGGATGACGTCCTTGCTGGTCTCCTCGAACCGGATCGAGCGGTCCGTCGGCAGCACCAGCACCGGGATGACCTCGCTGGTACCGAGCACCGACGCCACGGTGTTGGCGTCCCGGCCCTGGCCGTCGCGGTAGTTGAACTGCCAGTTCCACTTGAAGGCGACGACCTCGACGGTCACGTCGGGATTCTTCGTCGTGCGCACCACGTCGGTCTGGACGACCGCCGTGTAGTAGAAGAGCACGGCGACGATCAGGATCGGCGCGATGGTGTAGAGGAACTCCATCGGCATGTTGTAGCGGGTCTGCACCGGCAGGTCGTTGCCCCGCTTGCGGTAGCGCACGACGCACCAGAAGATCAGGCCCCACACGAAGACGCCGACCGCGAGGGCCGCGATGCAGGACGCGATCCACAGGTCGTACATCCGGTGGGACTCCGGCGTGATGCCGCCCTGCGGCCAGCCGAAACCGCCCATCGACCTGCCGACGTCACACCCGGTGAGCAGAACCAGCAGCGCGGCTCCGCCAAGACCGAGCCCGGCGAGCCGACCAGCGCCACGCCGCCGGCGTCCACCGGCTCCTGGGGAAGCGCTGTGCCGTACGGCCGACGGCCGTACCTCCGAACTCCTTGCGACCACCTGGTCCTGCCTCCCTAGCGCGCCGCGGCGGGTTTCCATCACCACCGACGGCAAAGGCGTCACCGACGGTCGCAGATTACTCGACCATGACGGGCTCGACCGTGTTGGGGTCACTGTCCGCCCCCATCGGGGGGATCACCGACGCGATAGCGTGGGCATCCGTGAGCCCTTCCCCGGTCTACCTGGACACGGCCACCGCCGCCCCGCTGCACCCGGTCGCCCGGCAGGCGCTGCTGGCCGCCCTCGACGACGGCTGGGCCGACCCCGGCAAGCTGTACACCAAGGCCCGCCGGGCCCGCCAGCTCCTCGACGCGGCCCGCGAGGCCACCGCGCAGGCGCTCGGCGTCCGCGCCGACGAGCTCTCCTTCACCCCCAGCGGTACGACCGCCGCGCACTCCGCCGTGCTCGGCGGCCTGGCCGGGCGGCGGCGGGTCGGACCCGCCCTGGTGCACTCGGCGATCGAGCACTCGGCGGTGCTGCACGCCGCCGAGCGGCACGGTGCCGCCGGCGGCACGGCCGGCGCGGTGCCGGTCGACCGGCTCGGCCGGCTGGACCTGCCCGCCTGGTCCGACGCGGTTCGGGCGCCCGGGGTGGCGCTCGCCGCGCTGATCGCCGCGAGCCACGAGGTGGGCACCGTCCAGCCGGTGGCCGGGGCCGCCGCGGCCTGCGCCGACGCCGGGGTGCCGCTTTACGTCGACGCGGCCCAGGTGGTGGGCCGTACGCCGGTGCCGGCGGGCTGGTCGGTGCTGACCGCCAGCGCGCACAAGTGGGGCGGCCCGCCCGGGGTGGGGCTGCTGGTGGTCCGCAAGGGCACCCGCTGGGAGTCGCCCTGGCCGGCCGACGAGCGGGAGTCGGGGCGTACCCCCGGGGTGTTGAACCTGCCGGCGGTGGTGGCGGCGGCGGCGAGCCTGCGCGCGGCGGCGGCCGACGCGGCAGCCGAGGCGGCCCGGCTGGCGCCGCTGGTCGACCGGATCCGGGCGCGGGTGGCCGCGGAGGTGCCGGACGTGGAGGTGGTGGGCGACCCGGTCGACCGGCTCCCCCACCTGGTGACCTTCTCCTGCCTGTACGTCGACGGCGAGGCGCTGCTGCACGCGCTGGACCGGCGGGGCTTCGCGGTCTCCTCCGGCTCCTCCTGCACCTCCTCCACGCTGCGCCCGTCGCACGTGCTGGAGGCGATGGGGGTGCTCTCGCACGGCAACGTCCGGGTGTCGCTGCACCGGGAGACGACCGAGGCGGACGTCGAGCGGTTCCTGGCCGAGCTGCCCGGGATCGTCGCCGGGCTGCGGGCCGAGGCGGGGGTGGTCGGGCTGTGAGCGAGCCCATGGAGGTGCTGGACTGCCGGGGGCAGCGCTGCCCGCTGCCGGTGATCGCGCTGGCCCGCCGGCTGCCGGAGCTGCCGGTCGGCGCGGTGCTCCGGGTGCTCGCCGACGACCCCGCCGCGGCGGTGGACATCCCCGCCTGGTGCCGGATGCGCACCCAGGAGTTCGTCGCCGCCACCCCCGAGGGCCCGGGCTACGACGTCCGCCGCACCCACTGACCGCCGGGAGGTCAGGCCAGGTAGCTGAGGATGGCCGGCAGTGGGTCGAGGTCGACCGCGGTGTCGACGACCAGGCGGGGGCCGATGATCGGCTCGTACTCGGCGCGGCGGACCAGGGTCTGCTCCCAGGTGGGCGTCAGCGGGTCCGGCTCGGCGGGCAGCCTCGCCTCGACCCGGCGGCGGTGCTCAGCCTCGTCCCCGCAGTGCACCTCGATCACTCGCAGCGGCACCCCGGTGCGTTCGGCCAGGTCGTGCCAGAGCCCCCGGGCGCTGGCCACCGGGTTGACCGCGTCGACCACCACGGTCAGCCCGAGCCCCAACTGCACCTCGGCCAGGCCGGCCACCGCGCCGTACGCGGCCATCCCCGGCACGTCGCCGACCAGGCCGAACCGGGCCATCGCCCGCTCGACCGGGTCCACCGGCAGCACCGGCGCACCCAGCGCCGCGCCGAGCCGCCCGGCGAGCGTGCTCTTGCCCACTCCGGGCAGGCCGGCGAAGGCGACCAGCATCGGCCTCACGGCAGCAGGTGCGGCCGGACGTCCTCGGCGGCGACGTCGCCGTACGACTCCGCAAGCCGCTTGACGAACAGGTCGCGGCGCACCTCGTACTCCTGGCCGCCGAAGTTCTCCAGCACCAGGGTGGCCAGCAGGCAGCCGACCTGCGCGGCCCGCTCCAGGCCGACGCCCCAGTTGAGCGCGGCGAAGAAGCCGGCCCGGAAGCCGTCGCCGACACCGGTCGGGTCGACGGCCTGCATCTCCCGGGCGACCGGCACGTGGATCGTGCCGATCTCCCGGCCGACGATCTCCACACCCTGCTTGCCCAGCGTGGTGACCCGGACCTTCACCCGGTCCAGCAGCTGCTCGTCGCTGAGCCCGGCCTTGCTCTGCAGCAGCGACTTCTCGTACTCGTTGGTCATCAGGTAGTCGGCGCCGTCGATCAGGCCGAGCACGTCCGCGCCGCCCATCCGGGCGAGCTGCTGGGACGGGTCGGCGACGAAGGCGTAGCCGCGCTCCCGGCACTCGGCGGAGTGCCGGATCATCGCCGCCGGGTCGTTGGCGCTGACCAGGACGAGATCCAGGCCGCCGAGGCGCTGCGCCACCGGGGCCAGCTCGATGTTGCGGGCCTCGCTCATCGCGCCGGCGTAGAACGAGGCGATCTGGCACATGTCGGTGTCGGTGGTGCAGACGAAGCGGGCGGTGTGCGCCACCTCGCTGACGTGCACCGAGTCGCAGTCCACGCCGTGCCGCTCCAGCCAGGAACGGTAGTCGGCGAAGTCCGCGCCGACCGCGCCGAGCAGCACCGGGTTGAGCCCGAGCTGGGCCATGCCGAAGGCGATGTTCGCGGCGGTGCCGCCCCGACGGAGGACCAACTCGTCCACCAGGAAGGAGAGCGACACCTTGTCCAGCTGGTCGGCGATGAGCTGGTCGGCGAAGCGACCGGGGAAGCTCATCAGGTGGTCGGTCGCGATCGAGCCGGTCACGGCGATCTTCATGTCAACCCTCGGGGGTCGGGAGCAGGGCGCCGGTCAGCCTACCGTTCCGGGTCGCCCGCCGGTCGACGGTCGGTCGAAGATCCGCCATCTTCCGCTCACCCGACCGTCGACCCGCGGTCACCGCCCCGTCGGGAGGCCGGACGACGACGGGGCCGCCCCCCAGCAGGGGCGGCCCCGTCGTACGGGAAGAACAGTCGACTCAGCTGAAGGAGTCGCCGCAGGCGCAGGAGCTGCCCGCGTTCGGGTTGTCGATGGTGAAGCCCTGGGCGTCGATCCGGTCGGCGAAGTCGATGGTCGCCCCGGAGAGGTACGGAGCGCTCATCCGGTCGACGACGACCTCGACACCGTCGAAGTCGGTGACGACGTCACCGTCGAGCGAGCGCTCGTCGAAGAAGAGCTGGTACCGCAGGCCGGAGCAGCCACCGGGCTGCACCGCGACCCGGAGCCGCAGGTCGTCGCGGCCCTCCTGCTCGATCAGGGCCTTGACCTTCTGCGCCGCGACGTCGGTGAGGACGACGGAAGTAGGGGCCTGGGCCTCGGTCGACTCGGTCTGCGCTGGCGTGGTCACGTGGAAATCTCCCTGCGCGGTATGGGTCCGGACGCACTGGCCAACGTCGCCCGTCGGTCAGTGATTCCCGGTGTGGTCCAGATCCGATGGTACGCGGCCCCGGTCGAGGTCACCTGGGTGGCGTGAGGAGGGGCCGCATGGCCCTCCCCGCGGACCGGTGCCGGTCACCGGCTCCACTGCCGGGCCAGCCGGGCGCCGAGCGCGCGCAGCCCCTCGGCGGGGCGGCCCATCGCCGCCTCGATCCCGCCGCGCTCCTCGCCGCCGAAGTGCTCCACCAGGCTGTACGCCTCGGTCACCCCGGCGGAGGCGGCCTCCCGTCGCCCGGTGCTCACCCGTCCCGCCAGCACCACGCAGGGCACCCCCCGGTCCCGGGCGGCGCCGGCCACCCCGGCGACCACCTTGCCGCGCAGCGACTGGTGGTCGAACGACCCCTCGCCGGTGATCACCAGGTCGGCGGCGTCGAGCGCGGCGTCCAGCCCGATCGCCCGGGTGACCAGGTCGATGCCGGACTCGCAGCGGCCGCCGAGGGCGAGGATCGCCGCGCCGAGGCCGCCGGCCGCCCCGCCGCCGGGCAGCGCGCCGAGCCCCGGCGGGCAGCCGGGCAGCTCGCGCTCCAGCACCGCCGCCCAGCGCTCCAGCGCGGCGTCGAGCAGCAGCACGTCGGCCCGGCTGGCGCCCTTCTGCGGGCCGTACACGCTGCTGGCGCCGTGCAGCCCGAGCAGCGGGTTGTCCACGTCGGTGGCGGCGACCAGGGTGGCCCCGCGCAGCCGGGGCGCGCCGTCGAGGGTGGCCACGGCGGCCAGCGCGGCCCCGCCGTACGGCAGGGCCAGGCCGGCGTCGTCGAGCGGGGTGGCGCCGAGCGCGGTGATCATGCCGGCGCCCCCGTCGTTGGTGCCGGAGCCGCCCAGCCCGACCACCACCGTGCGGGCCCCGTGCTCCACCGCGGCGGTGACCAGCGCCCCCAGCCCGTACGAGGTGGTGGCCTTCGGGTCCCGCTCGGCGGCGGAGAGCAGGTGCAGCCCGCACGCCTGGGCGCTCTCCAGGTAGCCGGTGCCGTCGACGGTGAGCAGGATCTCACCGCTGGCCGGGCGGCCGAGCGGGTCGACCGTCGGCACCGGGATCCGCCGGCCGCCGAGCGCGTCGGCGAGCACCGCGACGAAGCCCGGGCCGCCGTCGGCGAGGGGCCGGATGAGCAGGTCGTCCGAGGCGACCACCGCACGCCAGCCCTCGGCGACCGCGGCCGCCACCTCCTGGGCAGCCAGGGTGCCGGCGAACTTGTCCGGGCAGAGCACCACGCGCATGCCCAGCAGTGTGGCAGGCCACATCGGCGCGGGGCAGTGCGGCAGCACACATCGGCGACGGCGGTGCGACGGGCGCGCTGTGGGACCATGGAGAGCGTGACTTCGACCTGGGCGGAACCCTCCAACACCGCGACCGCGCTGCTGCTCCTCGGCCGTGGCAGCGACCCCGCCACCGAGCGTGGCGTGGAGTGTCCGGGTGACCTGCCGGCGCCGAGCGACCCGGATCTGGTGGCCCGCGCCGCGGCGGCCAAGGCCGCGCTCGGCACGAAGGTGTTCGTGCTGGGCCACCACTACCAGCGCGACGAGGTGATCCAGTTCGCCGACGTGACCGGCGACTCGTTCAAGCTGGCCCGGGAGGCGGCGGCCCGGCCGGACGCGGAGTACATCGTCTTCTGCGGCGTGCACTTCATGGCCGAGAGCGCCGACATCCTCACCTCGGAGGCGCAGAAGGTGATCCTGCCCGACCTGGCCGCCGGCTGCTCGATGGCCGACATGGCGGTGCTCTCGCAGGTCGAGACCACCTGGGACGTGCTGACCGAGCTGGGCATCGCCGAGGACACCGTCCCGGTGACGTACATGAACTCCTCGGCGGACATCAAGGGCTTCGTCGGCCGCAACGGCGGCGTGGTCTGCACCTCGTCCAACGCCAAGCGGGCGCTGGACTGGGCGTACCAGCAGGGCTCGAAGGTGCTCTTCCTTCCCGACCAGCACCTGGGCCGCAACACGGCGGTGCTGGAGATGGGCTTCTCGCTGGACGACTGCGTGCTCTACGACCCGCACAAGCCGAACGGCGGGCTCACCCCGGAGCAGCTGCGGGACGCGAAGATGATCCTGTGGCGCGGGCACTGCTCGGTGCACGGCCGGTTCACCCTGGACAGCGTCAACGACGTCCGCGAGCGGGTGCCGGGCGTGAACGTGCTGGTGCACCCCGAGTGCCGGCACGAGGTGGTCACCGCCGCCGACCACGTGGGCTCGACCGAATACATCATCAAGACCATCGAGGCGGCCCCGGCCGGCTCGGCCTGGGCGGTCGGCACCGAGCTGAACCTGGTCCGCCGGCTGGCGCTGGCCCACCCGGACAAGCAGATCATGTTCCTGGACAAGGCGGTCTGCTACTGCTCGACGATGAACCGGATCGACCTGCCGCACCTGGTGTGGGCGTTGGAGGAGCTGGTCGCCGGGCGGGTGGTCAACCAGATCACCGTCGACCCGGACACCGCGCACCACGCCCGGGTGGCGCTGGATCAGATGCTCGCCCTACCGGGCGCCGACACCCCACCGCCCACGGCGGCCTGATCACTCAGGGTGACATCGCTGGTACGGTTACGCGCCGGACGCGCCGGTTCGTACCCTGGCTGGCGATGTGACCGACTCCCTTTTCGTCACCGAGGGCTATGCTGCGGGGCGACGACACACCGGGACCGTTTTGAGCCGGTCCCCCGGCGGGTAGCTGGACAACCTGCCCCATCATCGACTCACGGCACCACCCGACGCGCGCTGGAGGTTGCATTGACCGACGACGTCCTGGTCGTACACGGAGGCACTCCGCTGGAAGGGCGGATCCGCGTGCGCGGCGCGAAGAACCTGGTCTCCAAGGCGATGGTCGCCGCCCTGCTGGGCGACAGTCCCAGCCGGCTGTTCGACGTGCCGCGGATCCGTGACGTCGAGGTGGTCCGCGGGCTGCTCGGCCTGCACGGGGTGAAGGTGACCGACGGCGAGGAGGACGGCGAGCTCGTCTTCGACCCGGCCAACGTCGAGAGCGCCAGCACCGACCAGATCAACGTGCACGCCGGCTCCAGCCGGATCCCGATCCTGTTCTGCGGCCCGCTGCTGCACCGGCTCGGCCACGCGTTCATCCCGGACCTGGGCGGCTGCCACATCGGGCCGCGCCCGATCGACTTCCACCTGCAGGCGCTGCGCGAGTTCGGCGCGACCGTCGACAAGACCCCGGAGGGGCTGCACCTGTCGGCGCCGAACGGGCTGCACGGCACCAAGTTCGCCCTGCCGTACCCGAGCGTGGGCGCAACCGAGCAGGTGCTGCTCACCGCGGTGATGGCCGAGGGCGTCACCGAGCTGCGCAACGCCGCCGTCGAGCCGGAGATCATCGACCTGATCTGCATCCTGCAGAAGATGGGCGCGATCATCAAGGTGCACACCGACCGGGTGATCGAGATCCAGGGCGTGCCCAAGCTGCACGGCTACACCCACCGGCCGATCCCGGACCGGATCGAGGCGGCGAGCTGGGCGGCGGCCGCGCTGGCCACCCGCGGCCACGTCGAGGTGCTCGGCGCGCAGCAGGCCGACATGATGACCTTCCTCAACGTCTTCCGCTCGGTCGGCGGCGAGTACGAGGTCACCGACGCCCGGCCGCCGAAGTTGGGCGACCCGGGTCAGGAGGGCGGCATCCGGTTCTGGCACCCGGGCGGCGAGCTGAACGCCACCGCGCTGGAGACCGACGTGCACCCCGGCTTCATGACCGACTGGCAGCAGCCCCTGGTGGTGGCGCTGACCCAGGCCCGGGGCCTGTCGATCGTCCACGAGACGGTCTACGAGCAGCGGCTGGGCTACACCGAGGCGCTGAACGCGATGGGCGCCAACATCCAGGTCTACCGGGACTGCCTCGGCGGCACCCCGTGCCGCTTCGGCCGGCGCAACTTCAAGCACTCCGCGGTGATCGCCGGCCCGAGCAAGCTGCACGCGGCCGACCTGGTCATCCCGGACCTGCGCGCCGGGTTCAGCCACCTGATCGCGGCGCTCGCCGCCGAGGGCACCTCCCGGGTGTACGGCGTCGACCTGATCAACCGTGGCTACGAGGACTTCGAGGCGAAGCTGGCCAGCCTCGGCGCGCACGTCGAGCGCCCGTAACCGACCTCACCCGCGTCCGACCGCGCGCCCGGTGCACCGTGATGTGCACCGGGCGCCGTCGTTTGGCTACTCTTCACCTCGTGCAGTCGCTCTTTCGCCGCAAGCCCGCCGACTCCGACTCCTCCGCCACCACCCCGGTGGTGACCGAGGAGTCGCCCGCCTCGCGTTCCCGGGGCTACACCCCGAGCAAGAAGGAACTGGGCCGGGAGACCCCCAAGCGCCCGGTCGCCGGTCGCCGCCCCGCCGGTCCGACCAAGCCGCTGACCAAGGATGAGGCGCGGGAGCAGCGCCGCAAGGCCCGCGCCGAGGCCTCGGCGGAGTTCCGCCGCGAGGGCGGCCCCCGCGACCGCGGCCCGGAGCGGCTGCTGGCCCGCAACGTGGTCGACTCCCGGCGTACGGTCGGCACCTGGTTCTTCGGCGGGGCGCTGATCGTGCTGATCGGGTCGAACGCGGCGATGCCGCCGGCCATCCGGCTGGCCTCGAACGTGGTCTGGGGCGCGCTCGCGCTCGGCGTGGTGATCGACTCGATCTTCATCTCGCGCAAGATCAAGAAGCTGGTCCGCGAACGGTTCCCGCGTACCGGCGAGCGGATGGGCTCGCTCTACCTCTACGCGATCATGCGGTCGATCACCTTCCGCCGGATGCGCGCGCCGGCGCCGCAGGTCAACATCGGCGACCCGATCTGAGCCGACCCGGTCCCGACCTGGCCCCTTCCTGCAGCCGCGGGGAGGGGCTTCGTCATGGCACCCCGAGCAGGCGCAGCAGCGCGGTGGTGCCGGCCGCCGCGACCACCACCAGCACGAACGGGGCCCGACGCCAGGCCAGCAGCACCCCGACCAGCACGCCCACCGGCCGGGCATAGCCGGCGAAGCCGCCGGCCTCGGTCAGCGCCGCGGTCGCGGCCAGCGCGGCCAGCAGGGCGGCGGCGCCGACCGGCAGCAGCCGCTGGGACCATTCGGGCAGGTCCAGCCGGTCCCGCAGCAGCACCCCGGCAACCCGGAAACCGTACGTGCCGGCGGCCAGGGCGAGGATCACGGCGATCAGCACGACGTCTCCCCCGCCCGGGCGGCCCGTCCCGACCCGACGTCCCGGGCGAGCCCATCGGCAGTCCCGTTCTCCGGGCCCGGACCGACGGCTGCCTGGTCTTGCCGGTGGCGGCGTACCAGCGGCACGACCAGGCCACCGAGCGCGAGCAGCACCGGCAGCCCGGCCGGCAGCACCGGCGTGGCGAGCACCGCCAGCGCGGCGCCGGACAGCGCTACCCGACGGGTCTCCCGGTCCCGCAGCGTCGGCAGCAGCAGGGCGGTCAGCCCGGCGGGAAAGGCGGCGTCCAGCCCCAGGGCGGTCGGGTCACCGACCGCGCCACCGGCGAGCACGCCGAGCAGGGTGCCGACGTTCCACGCCAGAAAGAGCAGCGTCCCGGCGAGCCAGAAGGCCCGCCGGCGCGCACCGCCGGCCGGTCGGGCCAGCGCGAAGGCGGTCGCCTCGTCGGTCATCAGGTGGCTGCCGAGCAGCCGCCGCCAGCGGCGGTGGCCGAGACTGTCGCCGAGCGTCAGGCCGAACGGCAGGTGCCGGGCGTTGAGCAGCAGGCCGGCCAGGACGGCCGCGAGGGGACTGCCGGCGGCCACCAGCCCCACCGCCATGAACTGGGCGCCACCGGCGTAGACGAGCACCGACATGGCGACGGTCGCCCAGGTGGGCAGACCGGCGGCGACCGCGACCGCGCCGAAGGAGGCGCCGACCGCGATCATCGCCGCGCCGATGGCGGCGACATCGCGGAGCATTCCGCCGTCGGGTGTTCGTTTTATCGTACGCATGGTCCATTATGATGAACGCAGCCCTCGTGTTCGTCAAACCGAACAAACAGACCTCTGGAGCGAACAAATGGCCGTGGAACCCGCTCCGCCGTTGGCCACCATCGCCGCCGCCCTGCGCCGCGAGCGCGAGCGGGCCGGCATCTCGCTGACCGAGCTGGCCCGCCGCGCCGGCATCGCCAAGTCCACCCTGTCCCAACTCGAATCCGGGGTCGGCAACCCGAGCGTCGAGACGCTATGGGCGCTGGGAGTCGCACTCGGCGTACCGTTCAGCCGCCTGGTCGAGCCGCCCTCGGCCGCCGTCCGGGTCATCCGGGCCGGCGAGGGCCCCCGGATCCGCTCGGAGCACGCCGACTTCACCGCCACCCTGCTCGCCGCCGGCTCGGCGCACAGCCGGCGCGACATCTACGTGATGGAGCTCGAGCCGGGCGCCGTCCGCGTCGCCGAGCCGCACACCGCGCGCAGCGTCGAGCACATCGTGGTCGCCGCCGGTCGGATGAGGGTGGGCCCCGAGTCGGACCTGGTCGACCTCGGCCCGGGTGACTACGCCACCTTCCCCGGCGACGCACCGCACCGGTACGAGGCGCTGGCGGCCGGCACCTTCGCGGTCCTGGTGATGGAACACCCCTGACGACCGGTGCGCCCGGGCGGCGCCCGGGGCTCAGCCGGCGAGACGGGGGCCGGGGGCCGGGGCCCGGTAGAGCCGGGCCACCACCTCCTCGATGTCCGGTTCCACGATCGAGATGTCCCGTAGCGTCGCCAGCCCGGCCAGCCCGGACACCACCTCCGCCACCCCGGCCGACTCCAGCGCGTACACCAGCCGGCGGCCGTCACCCTCGACCCGGTGCAGTGGCGCGCCGGCCAGCTCCGGCGGCTCGGCCAGCACGGCGTCCAGCTCGGCGACGACCAGCCGGCGGGAGCCGTACCGGGCGTGCAGGTCGGCGATCGACCCGTCGTGCACCACCCGGCCGTGGTCGATCACCACCAGCCGGCGGCAGAGCCGCTCGATGTCGGCCAGGTCGTGCGTGGTCAGCACGAGCGTGGTGTCACCGGCCCGGCCCAGCTCGCCGAGGAAGTCGCGGACGGCCCGCTTGCTGACCACGTCCAGCCCGATGGTCGGCTCGTCCAGGAAGAGCACCTCCGGGCCGTGCAGCAGGGCCGCGGTCAGCTCGCCGCGCATCCGCTGCCCGAGCGACAGCTGCCGGACCGGGATGTCCAGGAACGCGTCCAGGTCGAGCAGCTCCCGGCAGCGGCGCAGCCGGGCCGCGTGGTCGCCGGCCGGCACCCGGTAGACGTGCCGGAGCAGGTCGAACGAGTCGCGCAACGGCAGGTCCCACCAGAGCTGGGAGCGCTGGCCGAAGACCACCCCGATCCGCAGCGCCAGCCGGGTGCGTTCCGGGACCGGGCGCAGGCCGCAGACCCGCGCCTGCCCCGCCGAGGGGGTCAGCACGCCGGTGAGCATCTTCAGCGTGGTGCTCTTGCCCGCGCCGTTGGGCCCGATGTAGCCGAGCATCTCGCCCCGCTCCACCCGCAGGTCGATGCCGTCGACCGCGGTGACCGTCCGCTTCTCCCGGCGCAGCCGGCCGGCCTTGACCCGTACCGTGAACTCCTTGCGCAGCCCGCGCAGCTCGATGACGCTCACGACCCCGTACTCCGGTAGTGGCGGACGCCGGTGCGCCAGGCGGCGGCCGCGCCGGCCGCGGCGACCAGCGCGACGCCCGGCGCGGCCCACCCCGCCCAGGCCGGCAGGCCGAGCGGGTCGGCCCGGCCGAGCAGCGCCAGCGCCGGCTGGTAGCTGACGAAGGCGAACCCCAGGCCGTACGCGAAGGCCGCGCGGAACCAGCCGTCGAAGACGGTGACCGGGTACGCCGTGAAGTCCCGCCCGCCGTAGGTGACCGAGTTGGCCAGCTCCCCCGACTCGACCCAGTGGAACGACACGGTGGCGGTGGCCACGAAGACCGAGCCGAAGAAGACCACCCCGGCCAGCGGGGCGACGACGGCGAGCAGCACCCGGCCGGGCGTCCAGTCGATCCCGGCGGTGGCCAGCGCCACCACCAGCACCGCCAGGCCGAACACCGCCCGGGAGACCTTGCGCACCGGCAGGTCCATCAGGAGCAGCTGCGGCAGCGCGCCGAGCGGCCGGACCAGCACCGCGTCGAACAGGCCGGTGCGCACGTAGCGGGGCAGCCGCTCGATGTTACCGACCAGCAGGTCGGCCACGGCGAACGCGCCGGCGGAGAGGCCAACCATGACCAGCGTCTCGTGCAACCTGAAGCCGCCCAGTTCGCGGGTCACCCCGTAGAGCACCAGGACGGTGACCACGTCGAACACCGTCGACCCGACGTTGCCCAGCAGGTCGACCACGAAGGACGTCCGGTAGGACGCCTGCGACCGGGCCTGCGCCCCCAGCAGGGCCCGGTACGCCGCGAAGGCGCCCCGGGCCTCAGCCACCCTGCACCACCAGGCGTCGCTCGGCACGGCGCTGCACCAGCCGGCAGGCGACCAGGATCAGCACCGCCCAGCCGAGCTGGAGGGCGACCAGCCCCAGCTGGGTGGCCGGCGGGTCCCGCTCCACCAGCACGTCGAGCGGGGTCTGCAGCAGGCTCGGGAACGGGGTGCCGACCCAGAGCGCCCACTGGAGTTCCTCGGGCAGGAACCGCAGCGGGAAGTAGAGCCCGGCCAGCACCCCGGAGCCGACCGTCCAGAGGATCATCGGGCCGCGGACGTCCTGCAACCAGTAGGCGCTGGCGTTGACCAGGAACCGGCAGCCGAAGCAGAGCACCACCGCGGTGACCGCGGAGAACAGGAAGAGCGGGACGGTCGCCGCGCGGGCGGGCAGGTAGACGTCGAAGAAGAGCGGCCCGACCAGCAGCGGCGGCAGCAGCCGGGTCGGCAGGGCGTACCCGGCGCGGCCCAGGTCGGTGGCGAGGTAGCTGGTCACCGGGTGCACCGGCCGGAGCAGGTCGCTGGCGATCTCGCCGGTACGGATCCGGTCGGCCAGGTCGGTCCAGCCCCAGAGCAGGACCACCGCCAGCAGGCCCTGCCCGGCCCAGACGAAGGTGGCGAGCTGGGCCCGGTCGTACCCGGCGGCGGTGCCGGCCGTACCGGCCACGGCCAGGAAGACGTAGCAGCGGAGGAACCCGAAGACGGAGTTGGTGACGACACCGGCCACGGCCGCCTGGCGATAGGTGGCGTATCGTCGGAAGCCGGAACCGGATATCGCCCCGAATGTCCGGAACCATCGGATAACGTTTGAGTTCGTGGGCGGTGCCACAGTGGCGGTGACCGAGCCCACGCCGCTACCCTCCTTCCGCAGCCACGCTGTGCCGGAGCGGCGACTCTACCGGTACCGGGGGGCGCCCGGCACGACAATTGGCAACGAGGTGACACCGCCGTGAGCGAGCGACGCGAGCCGGCCATCGGGGCGCGCCGCACGTGCGGCGCCGGAGTCCCCCGATGACGGGCGGCTACCGCGACCGCTGGCGCGATCCGGCGGAACCGTCCTGGGTGGTCGAACCGACCACCGAGTGGCACCCGCAGTTCCCCGGCCAGCGCTACCCCGGCGACATCGGCGCCCGGCACACTCCCCCGCGCGGACGCGCCGCCGTGGTCGGCCGCGCCGAGGTCCCCCCGCTCGCCCCGACCCGCCCCGATGGCACGTACCTCGGGCGGTCCTGGTCCGACGAGGACGAGCAGCCGCGCTGGGGCGGGCAGCCGGCCGACGAGCGGCGGTCCGCCGACGAGCCGCGGTCCGCCGACGAGCCGCACCGCCGGCCGGCCGACGGGCCGATCTGGCAGCGGGAGCGACGCCGGCCCGAGCCGGACCGCCACGACGACCGGCCCGGCCGGTCCGAGCCGCGCCCCGGGGCCGGCGAACCGTCCCGCGAGGCGGCGTGGCACCGCGACCGCGGCGCCCCCGACCCTTACGACGCCCGGCCGTCCCGGCCCGAGCGGAGCGCACCGGGCGTCACCCCGGTCTCCCCCGGCCCCCGCCACGAGCCGGTCCGCGCCAACCACGGCCGCACCGCCGAGCCGGGCTGGATGCCCGAGCCGGACGAGGCGCTGTCACCCCGCCGGGCCGCCGCGCCCGAGCGGCCCGATCCCGGGTACGACCGCCGGCCGGCCGGCGACGGCCGCAGCGCCCGGGGCTGGGGCGACGGGTACGAGCAGCAGCCGGCCGCCCGGTACCGCGCCGAGCGGGACGTCCCCGGCCGCTACCGCGAGGACGAGCAGCGCTGGCAGCCCCGCCGCGAGCACGACGAACGCCCGGCCGCCCACGGGTACGACGACGCGCGGTCGACGCCGTACGGCCACGACGACGGCCACGGGCCCACCCCGCGGACGCCCGACGAGCGCCGCGCGCCGCACCGCGGGTACGACGAGCGCCCCGGTCCCGACGGACACCCCGGTCCCGACGGGAGACCCGGTCCCGACGGACGCCCCGGCTTCGACGGACGCCCTGCTCTCGACGGGCGACCTGCTCTCGACGGGCGACCTGGTTCCGACGGGCGCCCTGCCGTTGACGGGCGCCCCGGCAACGACGGGCGCCCGGGTCACGACGGACGCCCCGGCCCCGACGTGCGCCGGGACCAGGACGGACGCCCCGGTGTCGACGGGCGCCGGGACCACGACGGGCGCCCCCGCTACGACGAGCGCCGAGGTCATGACGAGCGCCGCGGGCACGACGAGCGCCGGCAGGAGCCGCGCGAGGCGGCCGCCCGCGCGGAGGCGTACCCGGATCGACGGTCGCGGGAGGCGGTCCCGCCCGCCGAGGCGTACCGCGAGTCGTGGGCCCGACCCGGCGCGGACCGGGACGGGTCCCGCTGGCCCGCGCCCGGCCCGGAGGACGGCCGCGACGGCCGCGACGGCCGGCACCCGGAGCAGCGGCGCCCGGCCGAGCCGGTCCGCCCGCACCGGCCGGACCCCCGTCCGTCCTGGCACGACGAGCGACCGGCGGCCCGCACGGCGGGGACCTCGGCGGTTCCCGGCCGGCCGGTCTCCGTGCCACCGGGCACCCCGATCTCCGGCGCCCCGACCTCGGGGGGTCCCGTGCCGGGCCGTCCGGTGTCCGGCGCGCCGATTTCGCCGGCTCCGGTGTCCGGCGCCCCGGTCTCCGGCGCCCCCGTCTCCCCGGCCCCGGTGTCCGGCGCTCCGATCCCGGGTGCGTCCGTCTCTACCGGGCGCGGACCCGACGAGGCGGCCCCCGTCTCCGGGCCGCCGGCCGCCCAACTCCGGGTGGAGTTCGTACCGTTGCCGGAGCCGGTCGAGCGGCCGGCCCCGCCGGTCGACCCCGCGCCGCCGGCGCAGCGGCCGACCTCCGTGCCCCCGACCGATCACCGGACGGTCTCGGGCCCGCCGGTCGCGCAACGACCGCAGCCCGGTCCGGTCACCGAACGACCGCAGCCCGGTCCGGTCACCGGGCGGCCGGCCGGGCCGGAGGGTCCGGCGCCCGGGGCAGCCGGACCGTCCGGTTCCCCCGCGCTCGCCATCACGCCCGACCGGCCGCGCCGCTACGTGCCGCCGGCGCCCGAGCCTGACCCCGTGGACCAGCCCGCGACCAGCCGGCCGGCCGAGCGGAACACCTCGGAAGCCTGGTTCCGGCCCGCCCAGTCCGCGCCATCGCCCGCAGCGCCGACCGAGCCGGTCGCGGCCGGAACGGACGCACCCGACCGTCCCTCCGCCGCACCGGCGGGCGGTACGCCGGATGCCCGCCCGACGTCGGAGGCTGCCCGGCAGACCGACGACGCCGCCCGGGTCGGTTCCGGCCCGGACATGCCGGCCCCGGCCACCGCCGGCCCGGGCCCGGCCATCCCGGCGGCCCGCCCGGTGTCCGCGCCGCCGGCATCCGGCGACCCGGCCCGGTCGGCGCCACCCGCCAGCGCCGAGTTGGAGCCGGCGGCGCCGGCCCCGCCGATTGCGACACCGTCCGCCCTGGTGGGGCGACCGGTCTCCGCGCCCCCGGCCGCACCGCCCGCACCGGCGTCGCCGGCCCCGACATCACCCGCCCCGGTGGTCGGCGCTCACCCGGCCGCCGGCCCGCCGGCCGAGCCGGTCGTCGTGCCGTCCGCCGAGCCGGTTTCCCCGCCACCCACCGGGACCACCAGCTCGCCTCCGCAGGGTGCGGCTCCGTCCGTCCCGGACCCGACGGCGCCCACCGATGAGCCGGCGACCTCGGCCCGCCCGGTTTCCCCGACGGCCACCGACGAACCCGCGGCAACGGCCGGGCCGGCCTTCCCGGCACCGACCGACCACCCCGCTGCGGCATCCCCGCCGGCGGCGCGGCCGCAGCAACCGGCCCCGGCCGGCACCACGCCGACCGACGCCGGCGGTGCGGCGTCGCCCACGGCCGGCCCGCTGGTGGCGGCAGCAGATTCCGGCCCGGCGGCATCCGCCCGGCCGGCCTCCGCGCCGCCCGTCCCGGAACGGCCCGGCCAGCCCGTTGCGCCACCCCCGGCGTCCCGGGCGCCGGAGCCACCGGTCCAGGCCGGCTCTCCGGAACCGCCGGTCCGGCCCACCGCCCCCGAGCGGGCGGTCGCCGGCCAGCCGTCGGCCGGTGCCCCGAGCGGGGCCGCGAACCCCGTGCCGGAGGGCGACCCGGAGCAGATCCTGGCCGGGTACCGCTGGCGGCTGGACCGGGAAACGTTGCGCGAGGTCATCGACGACCCGGACGAGCTGCGGGTGATCCGGCGGCGGCTGACCGAGAAGCTCGGCGCGTCCCTGGACAACCGCGCCCGCGCCCGGCTGCTCAGCCTGCGCGCGGTGGTCTCCCGGATGGTGGGCGACCTGGACGACGCGCTGGCCGACGGCCGGCTCGCCCTCACCTACGCGGACGCGACCGGCGAGTTGCGGCGTACCGCGCTTGCCCGGGCCCGGCTGGCCGAGGTGCTGCGCTGGAAGGGCGAGTTCGCCGAGGCGGACCGGCTCTTCGCCGAGGCCAACTCGACCGAGCTGCCGGACCGGCTGCGGGCCGCCCTGCACGAGCACGCCGGCCGCTCCTGCTACGACCAGGACCGGCTGATGGAGGCCTGCGAGCACTTCGAGCGGGCGCTGGACCTGCGCCGCGCCGACGACCCGGAACTGACCACCCGGATCCGGGTCGCGCTGGACGCCGTGCACGGCCGGGCGACCGCGCGGGGCGGCTTCGGGCCGTACCCCCGCGGCCGGGAGGAGGTGCGGCACGGACGGCGGCCCCCGGCGCCCACGCTCGACGGCGGCCTGGACCGCTGGGGGTACGCGGACGCCGACGGTGAGCTGGTCCTCGGCTACGACTACGCCGAGGCGCAGCCATTCCGGGAGGGACTGGCCTGGGTACGCCGGCCGGGCACGGGCTGGGAGCTGATCGACGAGCGGGGCGCCACCCTGCTCGGTCCGGCGTACGCGGCGGTGCGGCCCTTCTCCGACGGGCTGGCCTGGGTGTCGCAGGGCGGCGGCCCGGACTGGGCGGCGATCGAGCCGGACGGCACCGTGGTGGTGCCGGGCGGTTTCGAGGACGTCCGGCCGTTCACCGGCGGGGTGGCCGCGGTCCGCCGGGGCGGCTGGGGTGCGGTCGACCGCAACGGCCGACTGGTCGTGCCGACCCGCTACCACGGCTTCGCCACCGCGCTGGCCGACGGCCGCCGCCTCGACGGCTTCAGCGAGGAGGGGCTGGCCGTGCTGGACCAGGGCGGGCTGCGCGGCGTGCTGGACCGCGCCGGCAAGGTGATCGTGCCGCCGGTCCACCCGGCGCTGGTGATCCACCCGGTGGCGTTCCTGGTCGGTGACGGCGCCGGCCGCTGGGGCGCGCTGGACCGGCGCGGCGAGCCGCTGATCGACCCGGTGCACCCGGGGCACGAGGTGGTGATCGCCGAACTGGACCGGCTGCTGACCGACGCCCACCCGGTCCTCTGACCCGGGCGGGTGGCGATCTCGTCGACGGCTCGGGGATGAGCGTCCTCGCCGGCGGCCGCACCACGCCGGAATGCCGCACCACGCGCGGATGCCGCACCGGCGGCACGGAGGCAGGCCGGACTAGGGTCGGGGTATGGAATTCCGACACCTAGGCCGCTCCGGCCTGCTGGTCAGCGAGATCTCGTACGGCAACTGGATCACCCACGGTTCCCAGGTGGAGGAGGACGCGGCGCTGGCCTGCGTCCGGGCCGCCCTGGACACCGGCATCACCACCTTCGACACCGCCGACGTGTACGCGGGCACCCGCGCCGAGGAGGTGCTCGGCAAGGCGCTCTCCGGCGAGCGCCGCGAGGGCGTCGAGGTCTTCACCAAGGTTTTCTGGCCCACCGGCCCGGGTCGCAACGACCGTGGCCTGTCCCGCAAGCACATCATGGAGTCGATCAACGGCTCGCTGCGCCGGCTGCGCACCGACTACGTGGACCTCTACCAGGCCCACCGGTACGACTACAGCACCCCGCTGGAGGAGACGATGGAGGCCTTCGCCGACGTCGTGCACTCCGGCAAGGCGCACTACATCGGCGTCTCCGAGTGGAAGGCGTCGCAGCTGCGCGAGGCCCACAAGCTGGCCCGTGAGCTGCGCATCCCGCTGGTCTCCAACCAGCCGCAGTACTCGATGCTCTGGCGGGTCATCGAGACCGAGGTGATCCCCACCAGCGAGGAGCTGGGCGTCGGCCAGATCGTCTGGTCGCCGATGGCGCAGGGCGTGCTCTCCGGCAAGTACCAGCCGGGTCAGCCGCCGCCGGCCGGCTCCCGGGCCACCGACGAGAAGTCCGGCGCCGGGTTCATCGCCCAGTGGCTCACCGACGAGGTGCTCACCCGGGTGCAGCAGCTCAGGCCGCTGGCCGAGCAGGCCGGGCTGACCATGCCCCAGCTCGCCATCGCCTGGGTGCTGCAGAACCCGAACGTCTCCTCGGCGATCGTCGGGGCGTCCCGGCCGGAGCAGGTGCACGACAACGTGAAGGCGGCCGGCGTGAAGCTCGACGCCGACCTGCTCAAGGCGATCGACGAGATCGTCGAGCCGGTCACCGAGCGGGACGCGGCGAAGACCGAGAGCCCCGCCCAGCGGCCGTGAGCGGTCCGGTCCGGCCGGCGCGGTCGTCGCGCCGGCCGGGCCGGGTCAGCCCTGCCAGAACCGGATCAGGTCGAGGCCGGCGGCGTAGAGCCAGGACGGCAGGCCGAGCAGGTCGCCGACCGCGAAGACCGCGCCGAAGAACCAGCCGCCGATGCGCGGGTTCCACAGCAGCGCGAAGAGCAGAATGAAGCCGTACGGCGCGAACAGGTCGTACATCCGGCGCCACTGCGGGTTCAGCCAGGGCTGGATCATGTTGCCGCCGTCCAGCCCGGGCACCGGGAGCAGGTTGAGCACGCTCGCGGTGAGCTGGAGGAACGCCAGCAGCGCCAGGCCCGCCCAGAACTCGATCGGACCGCCCGCCCCGGTGCCGATCCGCAGCACCGCCACCAGCACCAGGGTGAACAGCACGTTGGTGGCCGGGCCGGCGAGGCTGACCAGGGTGTGCCGCAGCCGGCCCGGGATGGCGTGCCGGTCCACCCAGACCGCCCCGCCCGGCAGGCCGATGCCGCCGAGCAGCACCACCAGCACCGGCAGCACGATCGACAGCAGCGGGTGGGTGTACTTGAACGGGTTCAACGTCAGATAGCCCCGGTGGGCGATGTCCCGGTCGCCGGCCCGGAACGCGACCACCGCGTGGGCGTACTCGTGCAGGCAGAGCGAGACCAGCCAGCCCGAGACGACGAAGAGGAACACGTCGAACCGGACGTTGCCGAACCGGTTCCAGGCCATCACCCCGCTGGCCACGAAGAGCGCGACCAGGCCGAGGAAGACCGGGCTGGGCCGGAACGCCGCCCGGGGCACGCCGAGGACCAGCGGCTCGCCGCCCGCGCGATCGTAGGCCATCACTCCACCGTCGGCAGCAGGCTCATCCGGTACTCCACCCGGTCGTCATCGACGAGCGCGACCGAGGTGACGCCGGACGCCGCGAGCTCCCGCCAGGTCTGGCCGATCCAGGACTCGGCATCCGCCTGGCTGCCGAACGTCTCCGCCGGTCCGTCGACCGAGGCGCCGTCCGTGCCCTCGTACCGCCAGCTCCACGCCATGCCGCGTCTCCCCTCGCCGCTCACCGTCCCCGGGGGACGGAACCCCCGCAAGCGTAGTCGGCCGGTCCCGGAACGGCTGACGCTCGCCCCGGCCGGCGTCGCGGCCGGCCGCCGGGCCGTCAACCGAACCCGTTCACCCGGGGCAGGTCTGTGGCAGCGGCTACCAGGTGATCGACTCGGCGGCGCGCGCCGGGACCTGCGTGACGTGGGGCGGGTCGGCCGGCGGGGCGAGCTACGGCAGCGGTTTCGAGCACTGCGGCTGAGCGCGGCCCGGCGGGCGGCGCCACTCCGGGCGGCTTTAAGGTACGGGCATGTCCGTTGACGGGTGGAACACGGTCCTGGTGCTCGGCGGTACCCGCTCGGGCAAGTCGGAGTTCGCCGAGTCCCTGGTGGGCGACGCCGCCACCGTGCGCTACGTGGCGACCTCGGCAAACGCCGACCCGGAGGACGCCGAGTGGGCGGCCCGGCTGGCCGCGCACCGGGAGCGCCGGCCGGGGAGCTGGACCACCGACGAGACCGCGGACGACCCGCGCCGGCTGGCCGACGTGATCGCCGCGGCCGGGCCGAACGAGACCCTGCTCGTGGACGACCTGGGCGGCTGGGTGACCGTGCTGCTCGACCCGGCGCACCAGCCCGCCGACGACGTCGCCACCATCGCCGAGCTGGCCGCCGCGGTACGCGACAGCGAGGCCCGGATCGTCCTGGTCAGCCCCGAGGTGGGGCTCTCGCTGGTGCCGACCACCCCGCTGGGGCGGGCGTTCACCGACGCGCTGGGCGCGGCGAACCGGGCCGTCGCCGACGCCTGCGACGCGGTGGTGCTGGTGGTCGCCGGCCAGCCGGCCTGGCTCAAGCCGGCCGCCGCGACCCGCCCGGCGAGCGTGCCCGCCCAGGCCGGCCCGGCGCCGGCCGCCCGGCCCACCAACCAGGTCACCCTGGCGCGGACCAGCGAGCTGGAGGCGCCGCTGCCGGACGTGCTGACCCCGACCCTGCCGGCCACCCCGGGTGACACCAACGGCACCGCCTGGGCGGCGCCCACCATGGCGCTGCCGATGGTCGCCACCGGCCTGGTCATCCAGCCGGGCATGGAGCTGCCCATGCCCGACGAGTACGCCGGGCCGCAGGCCGGCGACCGGCTCGCCACCCTGGACGTGCCGGGCGCCGGGCTCGGGGTGCTGGAACGGGTGGTCGGCTTCGCCGCCGCCACCCAGGGCACCCCGACCCCCACGCCGTGGACGACCGTGCGGGTGCTGCTGCTCCACGGCGACCACCAGGGCGGGGCCGCCGCCGGCACGGTCGCGGGCGAGTCGGCCCGGCGGGCCCGGCAGGCCCGCGCCGGCCGGGGCGCGCTGGCCCGGCTGGCCGCGGAGAGCGGCGCCAGCCTCCAGGTGGTGGACACGCCCTCCTCCGCCCCGATGGAACACGAGCCGGCGTTGCACCACGCCGCGGTGGAGTCCTCGCTGCGCTACGGCTGGCGGCTCGCCGAGGAGGCCGCCGACGCGGGCGTACAGCTGCTCGTGCTCGGGGCCTGCGGCGCCGGCACGGAGGCCGCCGCCGCCGCGGTGCTCGCGGCGACCGCCGGGGCGGAGCCGCCGGCGGTGCTCGGCCGGGTGGTCACCGCCAGCGGCGAGATCGACGACGCGGCCTGGATGACCCGCTGCGCGGCGGTCCGGGACGCGCTGCACCGCACCCGGCGCTCGCCACGGGACGCCAAGGACGTCCTGGCCGAGCTGGGCGGCGGCGACATCGCGGTGGCCACCGGGGTGCTGCTCGGCGCGACCGCCCGCCGGGTGCCGGTGCTGCTCGACGGCCCGGTCGGGCTGGCCGCCGGCATGATCAGCCGGGATCTGGCCGGGCAGGCCCGGCACTGGTGCCTGCTGGCCGACCACGGCGGCCACCCGGCCGTCCGGCTGGCCGCCGACGTGCTCGGCCTGACCCCCCTGCTCGACCTGCGGCTGGACCTCGGCGAGGGGGCCAACGCGCTGACCGCGCTGCCGCTGCTGCGCTCGGTGCTGGCGCTGGCCGCCGCGCTGCCGGTCCACCCCCGCCTGGGCGGCGGCGACGAGGACGAGCCGGACTTCACCGAGCCGGAACCGGCGGGCCCGGGGCCGACCACGAGCGAGCCGGACTTCACCGAGCCGGAACCGGCCGGCCCGGGGCCGACCACGAGCGAGCCGGACTTCACCGAGCCGGAACCGGCCGGCCCGGGGCCGACCACCACCGAACCGGACTTCACCGAGCCGGAACCGGCCCGCCCGGAGCCGACCACGACGGGACCCGACTTCACCGAGCCGGAACCGGCCGGTCCGGGGCCGACCACGACCGAAGCGGCGGCGGACCCCTCCGGCTGGCGTGCCGGCTGAGCCGCGCCGCCTCGACGGCCTGCGGCTGGCGCTCACCACCTTCACCACCCTGCCGGTGCGCGCCGGGCGGATCGACCGTCCGGCGGCGGGCACCGCGATGGCGCTCGCCCCGCTGGTCGGCGCGCTGCTCGGCGCGGCGCTCGCCGGGCTGCTGCTGCTCCTCGCCGCGCTCGCTCCCCCGCTGGTCGCCGCCGGGGTGACGGTGGGCTGCGCCGCGCTGGCCACCCGCGGGCTGCACCTGGACGGGCTGGCCGACACGGTGGACGCGCTGGGGTCGTACCGGCGTGGGGCGGCGGCGCTGGAGATCATGAAGAAGCCGGACGTCGGGCCGTTCGGGGTGGTCGCGCTGGTGGTCGTACTCCTGCTCCAGACGGCGTCGCTCGCGGAGCTGGCCGGGCGGTCCTGGCCGGCCGCGACGGCGGCGGTGGTCGCGGCGACCGCGGCGGGCCGCCTCGGGGTGGGCTACGCGTGCCGGCGTGGGGTGCCGGCGGCCCGCCCGGAGGGGCTGGGCGCGCTGGTCGCCGGCACGGTCGGGCCGGTCGCGCTGACCGTCGGCACGGCCGCCGTCGCGCTGGCGGCGATGCCGGCCGTGCCGGGCCGGCCGTGGCAGGGGCCGCTCGCCGTCGCGGCCGCGCTCGCCGTCGCGGTCGGGCTGCTCCGCCACGTGGTACGCCGCCTCGGCGGGATCACCGGCGACGTGCTCGGCGCCACCGTGGAGCTGGTGACCACGCTGGTCTACCTCGGACTGGTGCTGTCCGGCTGAACGCGCGGCGCGGCGGCGGGTAGCGTTTGCCCCGACAGCACCGGCACGGCCTCCGGGGGACGACTTGCTCATCACGGACGACTTCCTGCCCGTACCGGTCCCGGAGTCGCTGAGCGCGACCTACCTGGTGCCGATGGCGGGACTGCCCCGGGTGAGCCCGAAGACGGCGGTGCAGGCCTTGGAGGGCCGGCTGGCCGGGCCGGTGTACGGGCTGGCGAAGCAGATGCTGGACAGCCCGCTGATGACGGTGGACACCCGGTCGATCGACGAGTTCCCGGAGCTGCCGCCGGACCTGCTGACCGCGTTCGGCGCCACCGAGGCGCAGCTGGGCCGGCTGGCCGCGGCCAGCCACCTGGTGGTGGTGCAGGCCGAGTACCGGCCGGGCTGGCCGCCGGCGCACGAGTGGGCGGCCCGCGCGGTGGCCGCGGCGATCGCCGAGTCGGTCGACGGCGACGTGGTGGACGTGTTCGGGCTGCAGTTCCTCGACCCGGCGGCCGCGCTGCGCTCACTCCCCGACGAGCAGGGCCGGGTACGCCTGGTCGACTGGGTGCTGGTGCCGTACTCCTCCGACGCGGAGGGGCTCTGGTTCACCACCAAGGGACTGCGCCGCTTCGGGCTGCTGGAGCTGCAGACCCAGGGCGTACCGGACCACCTCACCCGAGCCTGGGGCGCGGTGATGACCGGGGCGGCCCGGCGGCTGCTGCGGGACTGGACCGACGGGCTGGCCGGCGAGGAGGTGCCGGCGTTCGTGCAGCTGCCGGTGCTGGCCACGGTGACCGGGCACGACATCGCCGTGGCGTACGGCAATCCGGAGCAGCACGGCGCGACCGCCCCGGTGCTGCTCCGGCTGGAGCTGGACCCGGCCACCGACCCGGACGCCGACTCGTTCCTCAGCCTGCGCCCGCCGCCCGGTTACCCCGGACCGGACAGGAAGTACTACGCCGCGGCCTGCGCGACGCTCTTCTCCGGCATCCAGCCGGACGTCCGCTACGCCCGTCCCGGCGACGCGATGAGCAAGGCGATCGCCACCGCCCGGGCCGGGCTGGACGACATCCGGGCCCGGTTCCTCGCCGGCCAGCTGCCGCGGGAGTCGCAGCTGGTGGTCAAGTACGGCCTCCCCGGCGACGAGGGCCCGGAGTTCGTCTGGGCGGGGGTGACCTCGTGGGAGGCGGCGGAGCGGATCGTCGGCGCCAGCGCCAGCGACGCCAACAGTGACCCCACCGTCCGGATCGGCTCCCCGATCGTGGTGGAGACCGCCGACGTGGTCGACTGGGCCCTGCTGGACGGCACCGGCGTCATCGAGGGCGGCTGGACCCAGGCCGTCCTGGACGCCGGCGAAGCCCCCGCCTGACCCTTACCTCACCGAGGGCTGGACGAACGGGGGGCGGGTGACGCGCATCTGGGCGCGGCGGCCGCGGATGTCGACCTCGACCAGGTCGCCGTCGGCGAGCTTCGGGTCGGTCTCCAGCAGGGCCAGGGCAATGCCCTGCTTCCTCGTCGGCGAGAAGGTGCCGCTGGTGATCGTGCCGACCCGCGCGTCCCCGACGTGGACCGCCATGCCGGCCCGCGGGATGGCCCGGTCGACGGCCTCCAGACCGCGCAGCGTACGGGCCGGGCCGGCGGCCTTCTCGGCGAGCAGCACGTCGCGGCCCCAGAAGGCCGGCTTGTCCCAGCCCACCGCCCAGCCGGACCGGGCCTGGACCGGGGTGATCTCCGGCGACAGGTCCTGCCCGTGCAGCGGGTAGCCCATCTCGGTACGCAGGGTGTCCCGGGCGCCCAGCCCGCAGGCCCGCAGGTCGAAGCCCTCCCCGGCGGCGAAGAGCGCGTCCCAGACCGCCACCGCGTGCTTCGCCGGCACCACCAGCTCGTAACCCAGCTCGCCGGTGTAGCCGGTCCGGCACACGGTCAGCTCCGCGCCGGCCACCGCCCCACCCGAGAAGCTCATGTAGTCGTGCCCGGTCGGCAGGCCCAGCGCGCCGAGCAGCTCCGCCGAGCGGGGGCCCTGCACGGCCAGTACCGCGTACCCCTCGTGCTCGTCGGTGACGGTGACCCCGGCCGGCGCGGCGGCACGCAACCGGCGGACCACCTCGGCGGTGTTCGCCGCGTTCGGGATCAGGAAGACGTGGTCGTCGGCGTGCAGGTAGGCGATGATGTCGTCCACCACGCCGCCGGTGGCGTCGTCGCAGCAGAGCGTGTACTGCGCCCGGCCCGGGCCGATCCGGCCCAGGTCGTTGCTGAGGCAGGAGTTGACGAACTCCGCCGCGCCGGGCCCGGTCACCCGCGCCTTGCCCAGGTGCGAGACGTCGAAGACGCCCACGGCCGTACGCACCGCGGTGTGCTCCTTGAGCACGCCGCCGCCGGCGTACTCGAGCGGCATCTCCCAACCCCCGAAGGGGGCGAACTTGGCGCCGAGAGCGGTGTGCCGCTCGTGCAGCGGGGAACGGCGCAGCCGGGTCGCGGCGGCGTCGAGGGTCACGTCCGTCATGGGTGCCAACTTACCGGGGACCGCACCGCTGGTTAGCATCGGCGGGACCCGTCATGAACATCGGCGGGACGCACCCGAGCTCTGGCGGGTAGGTTGCCGCCGGAGACCTTCATCGCCGGTACGCGACGACGCGACCGGCCCGGCCCGCCCGGAGTAGCTTCAGTGACATCGCCCAGCACCACCCTGAGCCTGGTCGACACCGACCCCGCCGAGCTCGCCGTCGACGCGATCGTGATCGGCGTGCACAGCCAGACCGCAGAGCAGGACGCCACCAGCGGCTTCGCCGGCACCCTGTTGCTGGCCAGCGGAGCGGAGAGCATCGCGGCCGCCTTCGACGGCAAGCTGACCGAGACGCTGGCGCTGCTCGGCGCGACCGGCGGCCCCGGTGAGGTGATCAAGCTGGCCACGCTGGGCACCGTCACCGCCCCGATCGTCGCCGCGGTCGGCCTCGGCCCGGAGCCGACCGGCGCCGCCCCCGCCCCGGAGACGCTGCGCCGGGCCGCCGGCGCGGCCGTCCGGGCCCTCGCCGGGGCGCCCCGGGTGGCGCTGGCCATGCCGCTGCCCGACGACGCCGACGCCCCGGCCGCGCTGCGCGCGGTCGCCGAGGGCGCGCTGCTCGGCGGCTACCGGTTCGCCGGCTACAAGACCCGGCCGCAGCCGACCCGCCGGGAGCCGGTGGCCGAGGTGCTGATCGCCGTGCCGGACGCCGCCGACGCGACCGCGCGGGGCGAGATCGACCGGGCGACCGCGGTGGCAGCCGCGGTCCGGACCAGCCGGGACTGGGTGAACACCGCCCCGAACGAGCTGCGTCCGCCGGCCTTCGCCGAGGCCGTCGCCACCGCCGCCCGCGAGGCCGGGCTCGGCGTCGAGGTGCTGGACGAGGCGGCGCTGACCGCCGGCGGTTACGGCGGCATCGTGGCCGTCGGGCAGGGCTCGGAGGCTCCGCCGCGCCTGGTCAAGCTCACCTACACCCCTTCAGGTGGCGGCAGCGGCAAGCGGGTGGCGCTGGTCGGCAAGGGCATCACCTTCGACACCGGCGGCATCTCGATCAAGCCGGCCCAGGGCATGTGGGAGATGAAGTCCGACATGGCCGGCGCGGCCGCGGTCGGCGCCGCCATGCTGGCCGTCGCCGCGCTCAAGCCGTCCGTCGCGGTGACCGGGTACCTGCCGATGGCGGAGAACATGCCGTCCGGCACGAGCTACCGGCCCGGCGACGTGATCACCATGTACAACGGCAAGAAGGTGGAGGTGCTCAACACCGACGCCGAGGGCCGGATGATCCTCGCCGACGCGATGGCGCGGGCCTGCGAGGACGGCGCCGACTACCTCTTCGAGACCTCCACCCTCACCGGCGGGCAGGTGATCTCGCTGGGCAAGCGGATCGCCGGCGTGATGGGCACCCCGGAGCTGTGCGAGCGGGTCAAGCTGGTCGGCGAGTCGGTCGGCGAGCCGGCCTGGCCGATGCCGCTGCCGGACGACGTCCGCAAGGGCATGGACTCCGACGTCGCGGACATCTCGCAGGTCAACGCGGGCATGGACCGGGCCGGTCACATGCTGCAGGGCGGGGTGTTCCTGCGCGAGTTCGTCACCGAGGACGTGGCCTGGGCGCACATCGACATCGCCGGCCCGGGCTACCACTCGGGCGAGGCGACCGGGTACTGGACCAAGGGCGGCACCGGCGTCCCGGTCCGCACCCTGGTCCAGCTGGTCGAGGACGTCGCCACCAACGGCTGACGGACACCTGGCACGTGGACGGGGCGCCTCCCACAGGAGGCGCCCCGTCGCCGTTCCCACCCCCTCGCCCCGAGGGGGTGGGGGGTTAGAAGAGTTCGGGGCGGCGCTTGCGACGTTCGTTGTAGTCCCGCATGCGCTGGGGGTAGCCCATCAGGCGGACGTCGTAGATCGGGATCGCCAGCCGGTGGGCGAAGCGGCGGGCGCCCTCGGGGCCGTCGATGCGGCGGCGGGTCCACTCCCCGTCGTCGGCGATCAGCATGACGGTGGTCTCGGTGACCGTGGTCCGCGGCTCGATGTACGCCTCGACCCCGCGCCGGGTCCGGACGAAGTTCTCGAGATGCTCCAGATCGGCACGGTCCGCCACCCGGTCCCGACTGACCGTGCCGGCGCGCTTGCGTCGTCGGAAAAGCCCCACCCGACCGTCCCCTCCCCCGTTTGTCATCGACAACGGTGCCAAGCGTACGTGCCGACGACGTGTCGTTGGGCACCTCACTACGCGGCCCGGGTGGGCTAGTGACAAGATGACCGAGGTGGGGTGTGTCCTGTCACCCCTCCGTGACCCCCCGATGCAGCGACGCGACCTGGGAGTTGGACGTGAGCGAGCCGAACGAAGCGACCTTCGACATCGTCATTCTCGGAGGTGGCAGCGGCGGCTACGCGGCGGCGCTGCGTGCCGCCCAGCTGGACCTGTCCGTCGCGCTGATCGAGAAGGGCAAGCTCGGCGGCACCTGCCTGCACAACGGCTGCATCCCGACCAAGGCGTTGCTGCACGCGGCGGAGATCGCCGACCAGACCCGCGAGTCGGAGCAGTTCGGTGTCAAGGCCGAGCTGGTCGGCATCGACATGGCCGGGGTCAACTCGTACAAGGACGGCGTGGTCTCCCGGCTCTACAAGGGCCTGCAGGGCCTGGTCGGCAGCGCCAAGAACATCACCTTCGTGGCCGGCGCCGGCAAGCTGGTCGGCAAGAACGTCGTCGAGGTCGACGGCAAGCGCTACACCGGCCGCAACGTGATCCTGGCCAGCGGCTCGTACGCGAAGAGCCTGCCCGGCCTGGAGGTCGATGGCGAGCGGATCATCACCAGCGACCACGCGCTGACCCTGGACCGGGTCCCCTCCTCGGCGATCGTGCTCGGCGGTGGCGTGATCGGCGTCGAGTTCGCCAGCGTGTGGAAGTCCTTCGGGGTGGACGTCACCATCATCGAGGCGCTGCCCCGGCTGGTCGCCGCCGAGGACGAGGAGTCGTCCAAGGCGCTGGAGCGGGCGTTCCGCAAGCGGAAGATCAACTTCAAGGTCGGCAAGCCGTTCGAGAAGGTCGAGAAGACCGAGAACGGCGTCAAGGTCACCATCGCCGGCGGCGAGACCGTCGAGGCCGAGCTGCTGCTGGTCGCCGTCGGCCGCGGCCCGACCACCGCCAACCTCGGGTACGAGGAGCAGGGCGTGAAGATGGACCGCGGCTACGTGCTGACCGACGAGCGGCTGTGCACCAGCGTGCCGAACGTCTACGCGGTCGGCGACATCGTGCCCGGTCTCCAGCTCGCCCACCGCGGCTTCGCGCAGGGCATCTTCGTCGCTGAGGAGATCGCCGGCCAGAACCCGGCCGTGATCGACGAGGCCGGCATCCCGCGGGTCACCTACTCCGACCCGGAGCTGGCGTCGGTCGGCCTGACCGAGGCGAAGGCCAAGGAGCAGTACGGCGACAAGGTCAAGACCTACAACTACAACCTGGGTGGCAACGGCAAGAGCCAGATCCTCAAGACCGCCGGCTTCGTGAAGCTGGTGCGGGTCGAGGACGGCCCGGTGGTCGGCGTGCACATGGTCGGCGCCCGGGTCGGTGAGCTGATCGGCGAGGCGCAGCTCATCTACAACTGGGAGGCGTACCCGGCCGAGGTGGCGCAGCTCGTGCACGCCCACCCGACCCAGAACGAGGCCCTCGGCGAGGCGCACCTGGCCCTGGCCGGCAAGCCGCTGCACGCGCACGCCTGACCCACCGTCATTCCGCGACGCCGGCGGCAAGCGGGCGAGGATCGCACCAGGCCACGAAGGAGTTTTGGAAGATGCCGGTATCGGTCACCATGCCTCGGCTCGGCGAGAGCGTCACCGAGGGCACCGTCACGCGCTGGCTCAAGCAGGAGGGCGACACCGTCGAGGTCGACGAGCCGCTGCTCGAGGTCTCGACCGACAAGGTCGACACCGAGATCCCGTCCCCCGCGGCGGGCGTGCTGAGCCGGATCGTGGTGGGCGAGGACGAAACCGCCGAGGTGGGCAGCGAGCTGGCCGTCATCGCCGGTGAGGGCGAGCAGGCCGGCGGCGGCGAGGCCGCACAGCCGCAGGAGGCCCCGGCCGAAGAGGCTGAGGAGGCCGCCGCGGCGCCGCAGGCCGAGGCGGAGCAGCCGGCCGTCGAGGAGCCGCAGGCCCAGGCCGCCCCGGCGCCGTCGGGCCAGGGCACCCCGGTGAAGTTGCCGGCCCTGGGCGAGAGCGTCACCGAGGGTACGGTCACCCGCTGGCTCAAGCAGGTCGGCGAGACCGTCGAGGTCGACGAGCCGCTGGTGGAGGTCTCCACCGACAAGGTCGACACCGAGATCCCGTCGCCGGTCGCCGGCACCCTGCTGGAGATCAAGGTCGCCGAGGACGAGACCGCCGCCGTCGGCGCCGACCTCGCGATCATCGGTGCCGCCGGCGCCGCCCCGGCCGAGGCGAAGCCGGAGCCGACGCCCGCGCCGAAGGCGGAGGCCAAGCCCGAGCCGAAGCCGGAGCCGAAGCCGGAGCCGAAGGCCGAGGCGCAGCCGGAGCCGAAGGCCGAGGCGCAGCCGGAGCCCACGGTCGAGGAGCCGACCCCGGGCATGTCGTACAGCCAGCCGACCGCGGAGGCCGAGGTCGCGGCGCAGCCGGTGAAGGCCGAGCAGGCCGCCCAGCCGGCCGGCCCGACGCCGACCCCGCAGCGCCCCTCCGCCCCCGCACCGGGTGGCGGCGAGGAGGCCGCCGGTTACGTGACCCCGCTGGTGCGCAAGCTCGCCAGCGAGCACGGCGTGGACCTCTCCTCGGTCAACGGCACCGGCGTGGGTGGCCGGATCCGCAAGCAGGACGTGCTGGAGGCGGCCGAGAAGGCCAAGGCGGCGAAGGCCGCCCCGGCCGCCGCACCGCAGCCGGCCGCCGCCCCGGCGGCCCCGGCAAGGCCGGCCGCCAAGCCGCAGCCGAGCAGCAAGCGGGGTACCACCGAGAAGCTGACCCGGATCCGCGCGGCCATCGCCAAGCGGATGCAGCAGTCGCTGCACGAGATGGCGCAGCTCACCACGGTGATCGAGGTGGACGTCACCAAGATCGCCAAGCTGCGGGCGCAGGCGAAGGACACCTTCCAGCAGCGGCACGGGGTCAAGCTGTCCTTCCTGCCGTTCTTCGCCCTCGCCGCCGTCGAGGCGCTGCAGACGATTCCGATCGTCAACGCCCGGATGGACCTGGAGGCGGGGACGATCACCTACCCGGACTCGGAGCACCTCGGCATCGCCGTGGACACCGAGCGGGGGCTCTTGGTGCCGGTCATCCACAACGCCGGCGACCTCAACCTGGGCGGCATCGCCAAGCGGGTCGCCGATCTGGCCGAGCGCACCCGGACCAACAAGATCAGCCCGGACGAGATCGCCGGTGCGACCTTCACGCTGACCAACACCGGCAGCCGGGGCGCGCTCTTCGACACCCCGATCGTGCCGTCGCCGCAGTCGGCGATGCTCGGCACCGGTGCCGTCGTCAAGCGGCCGGTCGTGGTCAACGACCCGGAACTGGGCGAGGTCGTCGCGGTCCGCTCGATGGTCTACCTGGCCCTGTCGTACGACCACCGGCTGATCGACGGTGCCGACGCCGCCCGCTTCCTGGTCGCGGTGAAGGAGCGGCTGGAGGCCGGCAACTTCGAGGCCGAGCTGGGCCTGTAGTCACCAGCGCACGAAGGGCGCCCCGGTCGTCTCGGCCGGGGCGCCCTTCGTCGTCCGCGGGACCGTCAGGCCCGGAGGGTCTCCTCCGAGACCTGCCAGAGCCGCTCGGCGGCCTCCGGGTCCAGGGCGTACGCGGCGACGCCCGTGCGGGTGCCGGGCTGGTTGAGCCCGGCCTGCTGGCAGTCCTCGAAGTAGCGCCCGCCGACGCCGTCCAGCAGCGGCGAGGTGGCCACCAGCACCGAGGTCGCCGCGCCCTGCTCGGTGTTCTTCCAGTTCGGCGCCGCGCCACCGCCGCTCTCGGCGCGCAGCCGGGCCAGGTCCTCGTCGCTGACGTAGCGCTGGAGGTTGGTCCGGATCGCGCCCGGCATCAGCGCGTTGGTGAGGATGCCGTCGTCCGCCCAGCGCCGCGTCGCCTCCACCGCGAAGAGCACGTTGGCGGTCTTGGACTGCCCGTACGCCGCCCATGGCTCGTAGGGGCGCTCGCGGAAGTGGATGTCCTCGAAGACGACCGGCGAGCGCAGGTGCGCCGAGGAGCTGACCGAGACGATCCGCGCGCCGCCGGCCGCGGCGAGCGCCCGGTGCAGCCCGGTGGCCACCGCGAAGTGCCCCAGGTGGTTGGTGGCGAACTGCATCTCCCAGCCCTGCGGGGTGCGCATCTCGGGCGAGGCCATGATCCCGGCGTTGTTGACCAGGATGTGCAGCGGCCCGTCCCAGGTGCCCACGAACGCGGCGACGGACGCCTGGTCGGCGAGGTCGAGCGGGGCGACCAGGACGCGGTCGTTGCCGGTCGTACCGGTGATGTCCTCGGCGGCCCGCTGACCGGCGTCGAGGTTGCGGACGGCGAGGGTGACATCGGCGCCGGCCGCGGCGAGCGCCCGGGCGGTCTCCACGCCGATGCCCGAGGCGCCGCCGGTGACGATCGCCCGCCGACCGGTGAGGTCGACGTCCCGCACCACCTCCAGCGCGGTGGACCGGGCGTCGAAGGGCGTGCTGACTGGTGTGCTCGTGGTCATGATCCTCCTTGTCCGACGCGACGCGGACCGTGCGGTCCGGCCGCTACGATGAGAAGCGGAGGCCCCTCCGGTACGTCACCGAGACTAACCGGAGGATCCTCCGGTTGCCAACCGGTCACCTCGAGCCCAGGAGGAGACGTGCCGGAGCCCGGCCCCCGACCGTTGCGCGCCGACGCGGCGCGCAACCGTGAGCGACTGCTGGACGCGGCGGTGCGGGCGTTTTCCCGCCAGGGCCCGGAGGTAACGCTGGACGCCGTCGCCCGGGACGCGGGCGTCGGCATCGGCACGCTGTACCGCCACTTCCCCACCCGGGAGGCGCTGGTCGAGGCGGCCTACCGCAACGAACTGGCGAAGCTCTGCGACGCGGCCGGCGAACTGCTGGACCGGCTGCCGCCGGACGAGGCGACCCGTGCCTGGATGGACCGTTTCATCGACTACCTGGCCACCAAGCGCGGGATGGCCGACGCGCTCCGGCTGGTGATCGCCTCCGGCGCCAACCCGTACGCCCAGAGCCGCGACCTGCTGGTCGCCGCGCTCACCCGGCTGCTGGCGGCGGGCGCCGCCGCGGGCAGGGTCCGGGCCGACGTCGACCCGGCCGACGTGCTGGCCGGGCTGAGCGGGGTGTCGCTCGCCGCCGGCGAGCCGGACCGGCGCGACCTCGCCGACCGGCTGCTCGACCTGCTGATGGACGGCCTGCGGTACCGCCCGACGGACTGATGCGAATGGCCCCCGGCCGCGTCGGACGCTGCGAGAGTGGACCAATGGACGGGGAGCGGCGGAAAACACCACTCGGCCCCGCCGTCGCCATCGCCCCCGGCGCTCGGGTCGACAAGTTCGAGGTCTTCTTCGACCTGGTCTTCGTCGTCTCGTTCTTCATCATCACCCGGGCCACCGCCATCGACATCACCGGCCGGGCGCTGCTGCACGCCATGCTGGTGCTGGCGGTGCTCTGGTGGTGCTGGGTGGTGCACAGCATGGTGGCCACCCGGGTCCGGCTCGGCGAGGGCTTCGTCCCGGTGCTGATGGTCGTGGCGATGGCCTCGCTGTTCGCCTTCGCGCTCTCCCTGCCCCAGGCGTTCGGCGATCCCCGGCAGGGGGCGGCCGGGCCGTTGGTGGTGGCCGGCAGCTACGTGGCGATCCGGGCGGTGCACCTGGTGCTGTTCTGGAAGGCGGTGCGGGAGGACCCGACCGACCGCCGGCACCTGACCCGGTTCATGCCGGAACTGGCGGGCAGCACGGTGCTGCTGGTGGCCGCCGCCCTGATCCCGCCGCAGCTCGCCGACCCGGACCGGGCCGCGCTGGTGCGGGACGTGCTGTGGATCACGGTGGTGCTGCTCCAGTACGGCACCGGCGTGGTCGCGGGCGCCTGGGGCTGGGGGGTGACCTCCGCGGAGCACTGGACCGAGCGGTACGACCTCATCCTGATCATCGCCCTGGGCGAGTCGATCATCTCGGCCGGCGTCGGCGGCAACCTGCTGGGCAAGCCCGTCACCTGGCCCGCGATCACCGCCGCCACGCTCGGCATCGTGTTCACCGCCGCCCTCTGGTGGGCCCACTTCGACCTCATCGGCCCGGCCGCCCGGATCGCGCTGCACGCGGCGACCGGCCGGGCGCGGAGGACCATGGCCCGGGACGCCTACGCGTACCTGTACCTGCCGATGATCGCCGGCATCATCCTGTTCGCGATCGGCACCGAGGAGCTGGTCCGGGTCGTCACCGACCCGGCCGACGGGGCGACCGCGCGGCCGCACGGCCCGGCCGTACCGATGCTCTTCGGCGGGGTGTTCTGCTATCTGGCCACCAACCTGCTGTTCCAGCTGCGCACCCTCGGCACCCTCACCTGGACCCGGCTCGGCGTGCTGGTGGCGCTGGCCGCCGGGATGCCGCTGGGGCAGCACCTGTCGGCGCTGGGCGCCCTCGGGCTGCTGACCGCGATCTGCGTCGGGCTGGTGGCCGTGGAGGTGGTGGTGCTGGCGGACTCCCGGCGCCCGCTACGCAAGTTGGTGCACGACGAGCGGGTCAACCACGAGGCGCAGGAGGCGGCGTGGCGGGCCCGCTGGCACGAGGGCGAGCCGCCCGCCGAGGGCGAGCCGACCTAGACGGTTCGCGGTGGGCGGATTCGCCGGTCGGCAGAATCGGCGTTCGCGGGCTGGCCGGGCGGTCCCGCGCGGAGCAGGCTGGGCCGGTGACCACCTTCTCCCTCCAGGCCACCCCGACCGACGCGGCGAGCTGGCTCGATCTCGCCCGCCGGGCCGAGGTCGCCGGCTTCGACGCCCTGCTCGCCGCCGACCACCCCGGCGACGTCACCTCCCCGTTCGTCGCGCTGGCCGCCGCCGCGTCGGCCACCTCGACGATCGGGCTCGGGTCGTACGTGTCCAACCTCGGCGTCCGCGAGCCGATGCTGCTCGCCACCGACGTGGCCACCCTCGACGTGGTCTCCGCCGGACGGGCCCGGCTCGGCGTCGGCGCCGGCCACACCCCGGCCGAGTGGCACGCCGTCGGCCGCGAACGCCCCGACGTCGCCGGCCGGGTCCGCCGCTGCCTGGCCGTCGCCGAGGCGGTCCGCGCCCTGCTCGACGGCGACGAGGTCACCGTGGACTCCCCCGAGCTGACGGTGCGCGCCGCCCGGCTGACCGCGCCCCGGCCGGTGCAGCGACGGATCCCGCTGACGATGGGCACCGCCAACTCGACGCTGCTGCGCTGGGCCGGCGCGCACGCCGACGTGGTGGGGCTGAGCGGCTTCGGTCGTACCCTCGCCGACGGCCATACCCACGAGGCGCGCTGGCGGGCCGACCAGATCGAGGCGCAGCTCGCCTGCGTCGCCGCCGGCGCGGCGGGTCGGGACGACCCGCCGGCGCTGGAGGCGCTGGTGCAGCGGGTGGTGGTCACCGACGACGCCGAGGCTGCCGCGGCAGAGCACGCGCGCGGCAACGGCATGAGCGTCGCCGAACTGCTGGCCACGCCGTTCGTGCTGATCGGCACCGAGGACGAGATCGTCGCGGCGGTCGCCGAGCACGAGCGCCGCTGGGGCGTCACGCGGTTCGTGGTACGCAAGGACGCGCTGGAACCGCTCGCCCCGGTGCTCGCCCGACTGGCCTGACCTGGCGGGGTCGGCCGGGTATCAGCGGCGAGCCGACCCGGTCGGGAGCCGACCGTCAAATCGAGACGCTACAGAGCTGATGACGTAAACGATTCACGCTCGGCCGCGTCCGGCGTCAGCGGCAGACCCAGCCGGGGGCGCGGGTGATCCGGTCGTCACCACGGTCGACGCAGAACTCCTTGGTGCCGTAGTCGACCCAGTAGGTCTGGCCGGGCCAGACCAGCACCGGCCGGTCGAGGTGGAACCACTCGACCTGGTTGAGCAGGACGAGCCGCTCCGCCGTCACCCGTTCGCGCACAGTGCCGTCAGTCCGTGGGCCGCTCAGCGACGAAGACGCCGACACCGTGCACGCCCTCGACCCATCCCTGCATCTGAAGGACGAGGATTGCCTGTCGCACGACGGTCTGCGACACGCCGTGTTCCTCTTTGAGCTGCGCGGTCGACGGCAGCTTCTCTCCCGGCGCGAGCTCACCGGACTCGATCCGCTCGCGGATGTAGTCAGCAAGCTGCGCCCATTTTGCCTTGGCGGGCATCCACACTCCCAGGTCTGCACCGCCATTCGACCATGGACCACTAGTCACAACAAGTAAGGAGTAGACATGCCTTGCTTTGCACAACTTGTCGTGCAAAGCTCTCCCTGACCGGCTCCCAGGTCTGCAAACCACGAGCTGGTCGTCCTGAAAGACGCACCCGGTCGACCACCCGGAGGTCGGCCGGGTGCCGGATCGCGCCCGTCGCCATGAGCGGGCGCATCGAGCTGGCCCGGGGTGGGTGCCGGGCTCCGGCCGCCGCGCAACGGCTGTCCCCGCCCGCCTCGGTGCCGCACCGATCAGCGATAGGAAGGCGGTACGCGTGCAGCCCCTGGTCAACGAGCCGGTCGACGCGGTGGAGAAGGTGCTCGGTGAGCTGCCGATGCCCCGGTACGTGACGGGCGAACACGTCCGGCTCGCCGTCCGGGCGGTGGTGGTGCACTCCCCCGAGTCCTGGCCCGCCGGCCCGATGTGCCGCAGCGACCGAACCCCGTACCCGTGTCGCCTGCACCGCTGGGGGCGGCGGGTGCTGCACTCGCGGGGGCTGTCCGAGCGGGCGGTCGACGAGCTGGTGGACCGCGCCGAGCAGCAACTCCGGGTACCCGATGGGCGGCGCTGAGGTGTGGCCAGGCCGGCGGCGCAACGATGGCCCGGTGCCGCTCGGACCGCGGCACCGGCGGACCTGGCGACGTGGGCGGCGCTGGTGCTCGTGCGGCCTGCGCTGGACCGCGTGCCCGGACCGGTACGTGCCGGTCCCGACCGAGCCACCGACGCCTCTGCCGAACAGCCGTTGGTGGGACGAGGCAACCCGAGCCAACCCGCAGGTCGGGCGGGTTGGCCGGCTCACCCCGGCGCAAACCTGGCGAGCCAACGGCGGCCGGTGGTGAGCCCGCCGCGCCCGCACCTGCCGATCCGCCCGCTCTGGCTCTGCCGGGCCTGCGCCGCGCCCTGGCCGTGCGCCACCGCGCGACTCACCCTCCTCGGGGAGTACGCGCACGACCGGGTGGCACTGCTGGTCTACCTCGGTGGACTTCTTCACGACGCGGCCGGCCAACTGCACACGCTCAACCCGCACGATGCGCCTGAGCCGGCCCACCTCTTCGACCGGTTCCTGGGCTGGGCGCTCATCCGCCGATCGCGAGCCAACTCGTGACGCCTCCCTCGGCACCAAGGCCGTCACCGAGACTCCTGGACTTCCGATGTTCTTCATCCGAATCCAAAGCCGGCCCCGTACCCGAAGATATGAGTATGCGGATCCTCATCGCCGGCGCGTCCGGCTTCCTCGGCACCCGGCTGGTCGACCGCCTCACCGCCGACGGGCACCAGGTCACCCGGCTGGTCCGGCGGCCGCCGCGCACCCCCGACGAACGGCAGTGGGACCCGTCCGCCGGGCAGCTCGACCCGGCCGTGGTGGCCGAGGCCGAAGGGGTGGTCAACCTGGCTGGCGCCGGCGTCGGCGACAAGCGCTGGGACGACGCCTACCGGCAGCTGATCCGGTCCAGCCGGGTGGACACCACCACCACCCTGGCGATCACCATCGCCAACCTGCCGCCGGCGGACCGGCCGATGGCGCTGCTCAACTCCTCCGCCGCCGGCTGGTACGGCAACACCGGCGACCGGGTCGTCGAGGAGGACGCACCGGCGGGCGAGGGATTCCTGGCCGACGTCTGCCGGGTCTGGGAGGCCGCGACCCGGCCGGCCGAGGACGCCGGCGTACGGGTGGTCCGGCTGCGCACCGGGCTGCCGCTGCACCGCGACGGCGGGCTGCTCAAGCCGCAGCTGCTCCCGTTCAAGCTGGGCATCGCCGGGCGGCTGGGCAGCGGCCGGCAGTGGCTGCCCTGGATCTCCATGCGGGACTGGCTGGACGCGGCGGTGTTCCTGCTGGACCGGGACGACATCGGCGGTCCGGTCAACGTCGTCGGCCCGGCTCCGGTCACCAACGCGGAGTTCACCAAGGAACTCGCCCGCCAGCTGCACCGCCCCGCGATCATCCCGATCCCCGCGCTGGCCCTCAAGGTCGCCTTGGGTGGCTTCGCCCAGGAGGCCCTCACCAGCGCCCGCGTCCTCCCCGGCGTCCTGACCAAGGCGAACTTCCCCTACACCCACCTCGACCTGCCCAGCGCCCTCCACGCCGCCCTCACCGAATGAGGTCGTCGATCATGAAGTTGTCGCCCCGACGCGACGAGGCGGCGGGCGACAACTTCATGATCGGGGGGCGGGTCAGCAGCCGATGACCCAGTAGTTGGGGGCCGTCTGCTTGAGGGTCGTCGTGTAGAAGGTGTTGTAGAGGCCCATGCGCTGGTTGCTGCCCAGGGCGTAGGCGTAGCCGCCGGACTGGTAGGCGCGGCCGGCCGTCACGTGGGCGTAGTTGCTGGCCGTGACGCAGACCGGAGAGGCGGTCGGGGTCGGCGTCGGGGTGGGCGAGGCGGTGGCGGTCGGGGTGGGGCTGGGCGTGGCGCCGCCGCTCAGGCCGAAGAAGAGCGCGTCCCGGTACGACGAGCAGATGGTGTCCAGGAAGTACGACGTCGCCGTGCCGCACTGGTCGGTGGCCGAGCCGGGGTCGACGGGCGTGCCGTGCCCCATCCCGGAGACCCGGTAGAGCCGGACCGCGTCGTTGCCGTACACCTCCAGGCTGGTGCCGGCAGGCAGCGACGAGGTGCTGGTCGGGGTCTGCGAGACCCCGAGCACGTTGGTCCACTGGTCACGGGACTCGGTGGCGTTCATCGGCACCACGGTGGTGTCCGAGGTGCCGTGCCAGATGGACACCCGCGGCCGGCGGCCGGTGTAGCCGGAGTACGCGTTGCGGACCAGGTCGCCCCAGGCCGGCGGGGTCTTGTCCACCCCGCTGTACTGGCAGGTGCTGGTCGACGCCGGCGGCGAGCAGCGGTACGGCAGCCCGGCGATCACCGAGCCGGCGGCGAAGACGTCCGGGTAGGTGGCGAGCATGACCGAGGTCATCGCCCCGCCGGCCGAGAGCCCGCTGATGTGGACCCGGTTGCCGTCCAGGCCGTAGTTCGTCTTCGCGTAGTCGACCATCTGCTTGATCGACAGCGCCTCGCCCTGACCGCGATTGATGTCCCCCTCCGTGTACCAGTTGAAGCAGCTCAGCGACTGGTTCGCGCTGGACTGCTGGGGCACGATCAGGGCGAACTTCCACAGGTCGGCGTACTTCTGCCAGCCGGAGTTGGCGAAATAGCCGGCGGCGTTCTGGGTGCAACCGTGCAGGAGGACCACGGCCGGCGCGTTGGCCGGCAGGCCGTCCGGGCGGTAGGCGTACATGGCGAGGTTGCCGGGGTTCGAGCCGAAGCCGGTGACCTGGGTCAGGCTGGCGGCCTGGGCGGGCGCGGCGACGGCGACCAGGGCCGCCGCGGCCAGCGCGGCCCCGGCGACTGCCCCGGCCAGCCGGGTGAGGATGGATGAGGAGCGGCGCACGGCGACCTCCTGTTGCGATGTGAGCTGGGTCACCCCCGAATTGCCGCGACGTTACGTCCGTGTTTCAGACCAGCGACATGGGCGGCGCTCACACATTCGCCGCCGCCGATGTAGTGGTCGGGAGCCGGCCGTTAATCAAGATTCCGCGTCCGGCCGGCTTTCGTGTCTGACCGGTGCCGCCGGGTCCGGTTGGTAACGTCCGCTCCGTGCCGACCTCGCCGACCCGGGCCGCCGACCAGCCACCCGCCGCCGCGCCCGCCACCGGCCGGGGTCGCCGGACCGACCTGATCGTGGCGCTCCTCGCGGTCGCCCTGGCCGTCTGGGTGACCAGCGGACTGTGGCGCGACCCGAACAACCGGGCGATCGCCGTCAACTCCAGCGACCAGGCGCTCTTCGAGTGGCTGCTCGCCTTCGGCGGGCACGCGCTCACCCACGGGGAGAACCCGCTCTACACCCACCTGATCAACGTCCCGCACGGGGTGAACCTCGCGGTCAACACCTCGATCACCGTGTACGCGGCGGTCTTCGCGCCGCTGACGTACCTGATCGGGGCGCCGGCGACCTTCCTGGTGATCCTCACCCTCAACCTGGTCGCCACCGCGCTGGCCTGGTACTGGCTGCTCTCCCGGCACCTGGTCCGCAGCCGGCTGGCCGCCGGGGTCGGGGCGCTGTTCATCGCATACTCCCCCGGCATGGTGGCGCACGCCAACGCCCACCTGAACTGGACCGCCGGCTGGCTGGTGCCGCTGCTCGTCCAGGGCGTCTTCGCGCTGCGCCGGCCGGGGCGCTGGCTGCGCGGCGGGGTGCTGCTCGGCGTGCTGGTCGCGGTCGCCTTCTCCATCGCCGCCGAGGGGCTCTTCTTCACCGCGATGGCGCTCGCCGTCTTCCTCGCCGCCTGGGCGCTGCACCCGGCCCGCCGGGCGGAGGCGCGGGCAGCGCTGCCCACCTTCCTGCGCGGGCTCGGGGTGACCGCGCTGGTGGCCGGGGTGCTGCTGGCGTACCCGCTCTGGCTGCACTTCGCCGGCCCGCAGCGGTTCCACGGCACCGGCTTCGACCCGCTCATCCACTCCGAGGACATCGCGGCGTTCGGGGCGTACCCGCGCCGGTCGCTGGCCGGGGCGGCCGGGCTGGGCACCTCGCTGGCGCCCAACCCGACCGAGGAGAACTCCTTCTTCGGGGTGCCGCTGCTGCTGCTCACTGTGGCCTGTTTCGTGGCGCTGTGGCGGCGGGCCGCCCCGGGCCGCCGGGCGACCCTCGCCGCGCTGGGCATCACCGCCGTCGTGTTCACCGTGCTCTCCTGGGGGCCGCTGGCCACCTGGGCCGGGCGGCGCACCGGCCAGCTGCTGCCGTTCGGCGTGCTGGACAACCTGCCGGTGGTCAACGCCGCACTGCCGTCCCGGCTGGCGCTGGTGGTCGCCCCGGTGATCGGCCTGCTGCTGGCGTACACGATCGACCAGCTGCGCGCGGACCCGCCGCGACGCCGGGGCGCGGCGGCGGCCTGGATCCTCGGCTTCGCCGCCGCGCTGCTGCCGCTGCTGCCCATCCCCCTGCTGACCAGCGGGCGACCGCCGGTCCCGCAGTTCATCGCCGCCGGCACCTGGCGCCAGTACGTCCCGCCCGACGGGGTGCTCACCCCGCTGCCGCTGACCCTGGACGTCACCCCCGACGGGCAGCGCTGGCAGGCGTACGCCCTCTCCCACCGGCAGGGCGAGTTCCGCATCCCGTCCGGCTTCTTCCTCGGCCCCGGCGGCCCGGACGGCCGGGGCCAGATCGGCCCGCCGCCGCGCACCTTCGACACCCTGATGGACCAGGCCGGCCGGACCGGGCTCGTCCCGATCGTCACCGAGGGCAGCATCGAACTCTCCCGGGCCGACCTGCGCTACTGGGGCGTGCGGGCGGTCGTGCTCCCCGACCAGGTGCACGGCGCGAAGTACGACATCGACGAGGACGCCCTGCGCCGCACCGCCACCGCCCTGCTCGGCGAGCCCCGCCGGGTCGACGACGTCTGGCTCTGGATCGTCCCCGCCGCCTGACGCGACGAGGCTCACGCCGGGTGGCGGGCCGTGGCGGGTCTAGGCTGGGAGGGTGACTGCGACTACTTCTGGGCTGACGGCCGTTCGGGCCGGCGTGCTCGACTACCAGGCCGCCTGGGACGAGCAGCGGCGCCTGCACGAGTCGGTGGTGGCCGGCGAGCGTGGCGACACCGTGCTGCTGCTGGAGCACCCGAGCGTCTACACCGCGGGCAAGCGCACCGAGCCGTGGGACCGGCCGATGGACGGCACCCCGGTGGTTGACGTCGACCGGGGCGGCAAGATCACCTGGCACGGCCCCGGGCAACTCGTCGGCTACCCGATCCTCCGGCTGCCCGACCCGGTGGACGTGGTCGCCTACGTACGCCGCACCGAGCAGCTGCTGATCGACGTCTGCGCCGAGTTCGGGCTGGCCGCCGGCCAGGTCGAGGGGCGCAGCGGGGTCTGGGTGCCGGAGGACGACCGGGGGCCGGCCCGCAAGGTGGCCGCCATCGGCATCCGGGTGGCCCGCGGCGTGACCCTGCACGGCTTCTCGATCAACTGCGACTGCGACCTGGGCTACTTCGACCGGATCGTGCCCTGCGGCATCCGGGATGCCGGGGTCACCTCACTCACCGCCGAGCTGGGCCGCCCGGTCACCGTCGCCGACGTGCTCCCGGTGGTCGAGCGCCGCCTGGCCACCCTCGTCGAGGTCTGATCCCGCCGGGCGTCCACCCGATCGTTCCGGTGGCGGCGTCGGCGCCTCACCGCGCTGCCCGCTGAGGCCATACCCTCTCGGGGTGCAGATCGATCTCGTCACCCTCGTCGTCGCCGACTACGACCCCGCCATCGCCTTCTTCACCGAGGTGCTCGGCTTCGAGCTGGCCGAGGACTCCCCGTCGCTGACCAACGACGGTCGTCCGAAGCGCTGGGTGGTGGTCCGCCCGCCGGGCGCGCAAACCGGCCTGCTGCTGGCCCGGGCGGACGGCGAGCGGCAGGAGGCCGCGGTCGGCGACCAGGTCGCCGGCCGGGTCGGCTTCTTCCTCCAGGTCGACGACTTCGAGGCCACCTACCGCCGGATGCGCGACGCGAACGTCGAGTTCGTGAAGCCGCCGCGCACCGAGCCGTACGGCCGGGTCGCCGTCTTCCGGGACATCGCCGGCAACCCCTGGGATCTGCTCGGCCCCGCCTGAACCCGCGCCGCCCCGGTGTCGTCTCCGTCTCAACCCGATTGACCGCCGGTCCTCGGGAAGGGTTGGCTGCTGTCGAGACCCCGGCCGCCGACGGAAGGACCCCCGATGACCGACGTGATGTCGATGCAGCAGCAGATCGCCGACGAACTCCAGGTGGCGGCGACCTTCGACGCCGCAGAGGAGATCGAACGGCGGGTCGTCTTCCTCGCCGACCGTCTGGTCGACACCGGGCTGAAGGCGCTGGTCCTCGGCATCAGCGGCGGGGTGGACTCCACCACCGCCGGTCGGCTCTGCCAGCTCGCGGTCGAACGGGCCCGCGCCGCCGGCCACCCGGCGATCTTCGTCGCGATGCGGCTGCCGTACGGGGTGCAGGCCGACGAGCACGACGCCCAGACGGCACTGAAGTTCATCCAGGCCGACCGGGTGCTCACCGTCGACGTCAAGCCGGCCAGCGATGCCGCCCTGGACGCGCTGGTCGCCGGTGGGCTGACCTTCCGGGATGCCGGGCAGCGGGACTTCGTGCACGGCAACATCAAGGCCCGGCAGCGGATGATCGCGCAGTACGCCGTCGCCGGCGCGATGGGCGGGCTGGTCGTGGGCACCGACCACGCCGCCGAGGCGGTCACCGGGTTCTTCACCAAGCACGGCGACGGCGCGGCGGACGTCGTACCGCTGACCGGGCTGACCAAGCGGCGGGTACGCGCGATCGCCGAGGCGCTGGGGGCTCCCGCCGAACTCGTCGGCAAGGCGCCCACCGCGGACCTGGAGAGCCTCGACCCGGGCAAGCTCGACGAGGACGCGCTCGGCCTGGCCTACGAGCACATCGACGACTACCTGGAGGGCCGGCCGGTCCCGCCGGAGGTCGAGCAGGCGCTGGTGGCCCGCTACCGGGCGACCGACCACAAGCGCCGCCTGCCGGTCGCACCGTAGGAGACCGGTGGGCCGCGTCGGCCCGGCCTCGCCGGGCCGACGCGTACCGCTACGGGGTGAGGCGGTGCAGGTCGCGCGGGAAGGCGGTGACCTCGCGGACGTTGGCCGCGCCGGTCAGCCGGGCGACGAACCGTTCCAGGCCGATGGCGAAGCCGCCGTGCGGCGGCATGCCGTGCCGGAACGCGTCGACGTAGCCGGCGACCGGCTCGACCGGCTCGCCGCGGGCGGCCAGCGCCGCCAGGTAGTCGTCGTACCGGTGCAGCCGCTGCCCGCCGGTGACCAGCTCCAGCCCCCGGAAGAGCAGGTCGAAGCCGTTGGAGTACGCCGGCCGCGCCGGGTCGGGGTGGGTGTAGAACGGCCGCTTGGCCATCGGGTACCCGGTGACGAAGAGGAAGTCCGAGCCGTGCTCGGCGCGGGCCCACTCCCCCAGCGCCCGCTCGTGGGCGGGGGCGAGGTCCGGCTCGTCGGCCGGCGCGCCGGCGATGCGCAGCGCCTCGGTGAAGTGCACGGCCGGGATCTCGGCGGGTACCTCGGGTAGCTCCAGGCCCAACGTCGCCACCGTGCCGCCGGCCCGCTCGGCGACGCCGGCCAGCATCCCGGCGAGGGTGTCGCGCAGCACGGCCATCACGTCCCGGTGGTCGGCGACGAAGCCCAGCTCGACGTCGAGCGAGGTGTACTGGGCCAGGTGCCGCACGGTGTCGTGCGGTTCGGCCCGGAACACCGGCCCGACCTCGTAGACCCGCTCGAAGACACCCACCATGAGCTGCTTGTAGAACTGCGGCGACTGGGCCAGGTACGCGGGCCGGCCGAACCAGTCCAGCGCGAAGACGTTCGCCCCGCTCTCGGTCGACGAGGCGACCACCTTCGGGGTGTGGATCTCCACGAAGTCCCGGGCGTCGAGGGTGGCCCGGAAGCCGGCCACGGCCGCCGCCGAGATGCGCAGCGCCGCCGACCTCGACGGGTGCCGCAGCGCGACGGGCGCGTGGTCGAGCTGGGTGGGCAGGGTCGCGGTGAGCGCCGGCCGGTAGAGGTCGAACGGCGGCGGCACGGCGGGCGGGCCGAGCGGTCGTACCGTCGGGTCGGTCAGCTCGACCCCGGCGGGCGCGGTGTCGTTCGCGGTGGCCGCGCCGACCACCTCGACCACCGTCTCCTCGGTGAGTTTCTCCAGCTCGGCGCGGACGGTCGGGTCGGTGACCACGACCTGGGCCAGGCCGGCGGCGTCCCGGACGATCAGGAACGCCACCGACTTGAGCAGCCGGCGGCGGTGCACCCAGCCGGCGATCCGGACGGTCTCGCCGACATGGGAACGGAGCTGGGTGGAAAGGATGCGTTGCACGGCGGTTACCTCCTCGATCGATCGCAACGCGATCCCGGGAGGTGTGGGCGAGCGGGTCCTCGCGGTGCCACCACACCTTCGCCCCCGCCGGAGCGGGAGCCTCGTTCGTCGCCTTTTCACCGGGGCCAGCCGGGCGGGCTCTACTGGGCGCGGACGCCGTTCTTCCCGCAGCTCGGGAGGGTCTTCACGCGCCGGCGCCAGACCGCCTCCCAGCAACCGGCGGCTCTCTGCACTGGCGGATCGGGGCGCTACTCGGCTCCGTCACAGCTCTGCCCGGGACGCTAGCACGCCGACCGGGCCGATGTGACGACCTATTTTCGCCCCACGGTGTCCGGTGTCACAACATCTGCGGCGTGACGCCGGTCGCCCGACGTTCATCGACCGCGGCCGACCGGCGTAGGCTCGTTTTCGTGACGATCGAGCACTCCACGCCGACGACCGAGCAGGCCAGCCGCACCGCGACGGCCGCCCCCGAAGGGCGCCGCCTGCTGAGGATCGAGGCCCGCAACGCCGAGACGCCGATCGAGCGAAAGCCGCCGTGGATCAAGGTCAAGGCCAAGATGGGGCCGGAGTACACCCAGCTGCGCGGGCTGGTCTCGCGCGAGGGGCTGCACACCGTGTGCCAGGAGGCCGGCTGCCCCAACATCTACGAATGCTGGGAGGACCGCGAGGCCACCTTCCTCATCGGCGGTGACCAGTGCACCCGGCGCTGCGACTTCTGCCAGATCGACACCGGCAAGCCGGCCGAGTTCGACGCCGACGAGCCGCGTCGGGTGGCCGAGTCGGTGGCCACGATGGGGCTGCGCTACGCCACCATCACCGGCGTCGCCCGCGACGACCTGCCCGACGGTGGCGCCTGGCTCTACGCCGAGACGGTCCGGCAGATCCACGCCCTGCAGTCCGGCTGCGGCGTCGAGCTGCTGATCCCCGACTTCAACGCGGTCCCCGAGCAGCTCGCCGAGGTCTTCAGCTCCCGCCCGGAGGTGCTCGCGCACAACGTCGAGACGGTGCCGCGGATCTTCAAGCGGATCCGGCCGGCGTTCCGCTACGAGCGCTCGCTGGACGTCATCCGGCAGGCCCGCGCCGACGGCCTGGTCACCAAGAGCAACCTGATCCTGGGCATGGGCGAGGAGCGGGCCGAGGTCTCCCAGGCGCTGCGCGACCTGCACGACGCCGGCTGCGAGCTGATCACCATCACCCAGTACCTGCGCCCCTCGCCCCGGCACCACCCGGTCACCCGCTGGGTCAAGCCGGAGGAGTTCGTCGAGCTGCGCGAGGAGGCCGAGGAGATCGGCTTCGCCGGCGTGATGAGCGGGCCACTGGTGCGCTCGTCGTACCGGGCCGGCCGGCTCTACCAGCAGGCGCTCGACGCCCGCGAGCAGGTCACCGCCGCCAGCTGAGGCCACCGGTCGCCGCGTCGGCGGCCGTCCGCCGCCGCCCGGATGTCATGATCACAGGCATGACCGCCGGGGTACGCCAGCAGGCGCGCGACGCGTCGGGCCCGTGCGCCCGCCGGTGGCCCCCACCGCCGGTGCTGCTCGCCCTGCTCGTCGGCCTGGCCGGGGTCGGGTACCGGCTGGCCCTGCTGCTGGCCGACACCCCGCGCACCAACAGCGACGAGGCGACGATGGGGCTCGCCGCGCTGCACATCGCCCGGGGCGAGGACTTCCCGGTCTTCTTCTACGGCCAGGCGTACATGGGGGCGCTGGAGGCGTACCTGGCCGCGCCGCTGTTCGCCCTGGCCGGGCCCTCGGTGCTGGCGCTGCGGCTGCCCCTGCTCGCGTCGTACGCGCTCTTCCTGTTCCTCGGCTGGCGGCTTACCCGCCGGCTCGGCGGGGACCGCTGGTTCGCGCTGCTCGTGGTCGGGGTGCTGGCGCTGGGCTCGGACCGGATCGTGAAGAACCAGCTGATCGCCGGCGGCGGCTACCCGGAGCTGAACCCGATCGGGGTGGCGCTGGCGCTGCTCACCCTGGACCTGGCCGCCGGCCGACCCACCGGGCGACCGTGGCGCTTCGCCGGATTCGGGCTGCTCGCCGGGCTGGTGCTCTGGGTCGACCCGCTGCTGCTGCCGTACCTGCTGGCGCTCGGCGCGGTGCTGGTCTGGGCGGCCCGGCGGGAGCTGCGCGGTCGGCATGGCCTGCTGCTCGTCGGGGCCGCGCTGCTCGGCGCCGCGCCGCTGCTCGGGCACAGCCTCGCGCACGGCCGCAACCCGGTGGCGGCGGTGCTCGCCGCCGGCGGCGGGGACGCGACGGCGGGCTGGGTCGACCGGCTGCACGGCGGCCTGGTGCTCGGGCCCCCGTTGGGGATGGGTCTCTGCTCGCCGAGCCACTGCGCGCCCTGGCAGCTCTGGTGGGCGGTCGCCCTGCCGGTGCTGCTGGTCCTCGCCGGGCTGTCGGCCTGGCGCACGCTGCGCCCCCTTGCCGGCGGCCCGCGAACGGAGTCGATCAAGGGACGGCAGAGCCGCACCACGGGGCCGTCCGGGGCGGCGGTGCGGCTCGCGCTGGTGCTCGGCGCGGTGGGGACGCTCGCCGCGTACACGGTCAGCAGCGCCGCCGGGCGGACCCCGGTGGAGAGTTCCCGCTACCTGTCCTGCCTGCTGATCTCGACCCCGCCCCTGCTCTGGCCGCTGTGGCAGGCGGCCCGCCGGCCCGGCAACCGCGAACCGCGCGGCGGCCGCGAACAGGCCGGCGGTCCGGCGGCCGGTCGGACGGCACCGGTGCGGGTCGCGGCGGTCGGGGCGCTGGTCGCCCTGGTCGCCACCGCCACCGTCGCCACCGCCGGGACGCTGACCACCGTGCCGGCCAACCGGGCCGAGGCGCAGCGGCACCGCGCGCTGGTCGACGCGCTGCGCGAGCGGGGCGTCCGGCAGGTGTACGGCGAGTACTGGACCTGCAACCGGCTCACCTTCGCCGCCCGGGAGGAGATCGTCTGCGCGGTGCTGGACGAGCGGCTGCGCCCCGGCTTCGACCGGGTGCCGGCCTACCGACGGGCGGTGGAACGGGCGGCGGACCCGGCGTACGTCGCGCCGCTCGGCTCCCCGCTCGCCGCGCGGCTCGACCAGCGGCCCCCGGCCGGTCTGACGGCGGTGACCGTCGACGGCTGGCGGATCTGGCTGCCGGCTCGCTGACCCCCGCCGGCCGGCCTCGGGCACGGCGTACGCCTGCGCACTTTCACGGAAAGAGTGGCCTGGCGGGCGCGAATGACCACTCTTCCCGTGAAAGTGCGCGGGCGGGGGGGTCAGCGGGGGGTGGGGTCGGGGTGGTGGAGGAGGCCGAGGCGGTGGGCCAGGGCGGCCGCCTCGGTCCGGTTGGTGACGTCCAGCTTGGCGATGATCCGGGACACGTGCACGCTCGCCGTCTTCGGCGAGATGAAGAGCTGCTCGGCGATCCGGCTGTTGCTGTGCCCCTCGGCGACCAGCCGCAGCACCTCCTGCTCCCGGGAGGTGAGCAGGTCGGCGCCGGGCCGGCCCCGGGTCGCCCCGCGCAGCCCGACCCGCCGGGCCAGGGTGGCGGCCCGCTCGGCCAGCGGGGTCGCGCCCAGCCGCCCGGCGATGCCGGCGACCTCGGTCACCGCCGCCGACACCTCGTCCCGCTCCCCCGCCGCGGCGGCCGTCTCGGCCAGCGCCAGCAGCGCCCGGCCGAGGGCGTACGGCTGCCCGTCGACCCGCCACGCCTGCACCGCCGTACGCCAGGCCGGCAGCTCCGCGTCCCGCCCCGCCAGGGTGGCCGCCACCTCGGCGGCGTACGCCCGCTCGGCCGGGAACCGCGTCGGCAGCCCGGACGCGGCCGCCGCGAGCCGGACGGCCAGGTCCTGCTCGCCGGTGGCGCGGAGCACCCGGGCAACGGCGGCCAGCAGCGGCCACGCGTACCGGGGGTGGTCGGCCAGGCGGCCCTCCATGACGGCGGCGGCCGCCGCCCGCAGCGCCTCGGGCCGGTCATCGGCGGCGAGCGCCGCCTCCACCTCCAGCTCGCGCAGCGGCAGCCGCTGGTGCGGATGCAGGTAGGGCTTGGCGAGGAAGGCCAGCGCCCGCCCGAGGGCCTCCTCGGTGCCCGGGTGGGCCCGGGCCAGCCGCAGCCCGGCGCGCAGCTGGAGCCAGTGCAGGCCGGTGACCCCGGGCGGGTCGATCCGGGCCGCCTCCGCGCAGGTCGCCTCGGCGGCGTTCCACTCGCCGAGCGCGAGCAGCGCCTCGGCCCGGTTCGACAGCAGGTACGCGCCGGTGGAGCGACTCACCCCGACCCGCCGCGCCTCCTCCGCCCCGGTCGCCGCCGCCTCGGCGGACTCCGCGTAGCGACCCAGCTCGAACAGCACGTCGGAGACGTGCACCAGGGCGCTGACGACGGCCCACCCCTCGCCGGCGTGCCGGGCGGACTCCTCGGCCCGCCGCAGGTCGGCCAGCCCCAGGTCGGGCAGCCCGTCGCGGCGGCGTACCAGGGTCAGCTTCAGCGGCAGCAGCGGGCCGGCCGCGCCCGAGGAGTCCGCCGCGGAAAGCACCTCGTCGGCGATCCGGGCGCCCTCGTCGCGGTCGATGCGGGCCAGGAAGGCCGCCACGTCGGCGAGCAGCCGGAGGCGTTCCGGACCGTCCGACACCCCGGCCGCCAGCCGGTACGCGGCGCGCAGCTCCGGAGTGCCGTCGGTCTTGCCCAGCAGGGTCAGCAGCCGTCCCCGGCGGTAGAGCAGCCGGGCGGCCCGCAGCGGCTGCGCCGCCTCGTCGATCTCGTCCAGCGCCGCCCGGGTGAGGGTCAGCGCGCGACCGTAGTCGCCGGCGACGGTGGCCGCCACCACCGTCTCCTCCAGCACGGCCAGGTGGTCCATGCCGAGCCGGTCGGCGGCGTCGGGCACCACCTCCCACAGTTCAAGGACCCGTTCCAGCAGCCGGCTCTGCTCCGCGTACGCATACCGGTCGGCGGCCGCGCCGGCCGCCGCGCGAGCGGTGACCAGGGCGCGGGGGTGGTCGTGGGCGGCGTGCCAGTGGTGGGCGATCTCGGCCGGGGCCCGGCCGGCGGCGACCAGGTGCGGCTGCGCCTCGATGGCGGCGGCGTACCGGGCGTGCAGCCGGGCGTGCTCGCCGGGGAGCAGCTCGTCGTGGACGGCCTCGCGGACCAGCGCGTGCCGGAACTCGTAGTCGCCGTCGGGGTCGGCGACGACCAGCTGGGCGGCGACGGCGGCGCGCAGCGCGTCCTCCAGCTCATGCTCGGGCAGGCCGGCGACCTCGGCGAGGAGCTGGTGGGCGAAGCGGGTGCCGCCGGCGGCGGCGATGCGCAGCACCCGCTGGGCGGCGTCCGGGAGCCGATCGACCCGGGCGAGCAGCAGGTCCCGCAGGGTGTCCGACAGGGTGGCGCAGCCGACCGGGCCACTGGCGGCGGCCAGCTCCTCGATGAAGAACGGGTTGCCCTGGGTGCGTTCGTGGATGTCGTCCACGGCCCGGGCGGAGGGCTCACCGCCGAGCAGGTCGGCGAGGACCACGCCGGTGTCGTCCCGCTCGAGCCGGCCCAGCTCGATCCGCTCCACGCCCCGGGCCCGGTCCAGCTCGGCGAGGAAGGGCCGCAACGGGTGGCCGCGGTGCAGCTCGTCGGTGCGGTAGGTGCAGACCAGCAGCAGCCGCGCGGTGCGGGCGGCCCGGACGAGGAAGCCGATCAGGTCCCGGGTGGACCGGTCGGCCCAGTGCAGGTCTTCGATCAGCAGCACCAGCGGCTGGGCGGTGGCGAGCCGGTGGAACAGCTCACCGACCAGGTCGAACAGGTAGCCCCGGGGGGCGTCGGAGGGCACCGGTCCGGCCGGCGCGGCGACGGCGGCGGGCACCCGGGCCAGCTCCGGCAGCAGGCGGGCGAACTCCGACTCGTACCCGTCGAAGGCGCCCGCCCCGTCGCGGCGCAGCACCTCGCGCAGCGCGGCGGCGAACGGCGCGAAGGGCAGGCCGGCCTCGCCCAGTTCCAGGCACTGGCCGACCAGCAGTCGGGCCCCGCCGGCGGTGGCCAGCGTGCCGAACTCCTCCAGCAGGCGGGTTTTGCCGACCCCGGCCTCGCCGCCGACCAGGACGGTGGTGGGCTCGCCGGAGCGGGCCCGGTCGAGCGCGGCGCGCAGCATCCCGAGTTCGCCTTGGCGGCCGACGAGGACGGTGCTGGCGGCGCGTACGGTCACGGCACTGAGCATGCCATGTGCGGCGCCGGCGCCGTCCCCGCCGACCGGCCGGTCCGTGCCGGCCGGCGGCGGGGGCCCGTCGAGGGTGGCCGCCGGGGCGGCGGCCGTCGTGCTGGTCACCGGCGGGCGGCGTCGGAGCGGCCCGGCTGGCGCCGCCGGCCCAGCCAGCCCCGTGCGTGCCGGCGGGGCAGCGACCGGGCGAGCCGGTCCGCCTCGGCGTCGGCCTGCAGTTCGGCGGCGTGCGAGCGGTGGATGCTGAGGAGGAATTCTGCGTCGTTGCCGAACATGTCGGGCTCCTTCGGATCGTGTCGTCGACTTCTGACGTTGACTCTCCGCGCGAAGGTGGCCCGGGGGCATGGGTGCGCCGCCTGATCTTCGGCCGCTCCCCCTCCTTACCCGGCGCGGAAACGACCGCTGAGGGCTCGTAAGGTACTCAGCCGGCCGCGGATCATCTCGTCGCGCGGGACCACTAGACTCTCCGACATGGCAAAGCCCCAGGAGAAGGTCTCGTTCGGCCAGCGGCTGAAGCAGATCGGGATGGTGTTCCGGTTCACCGCCAAGCAGGACAGGTGGTTCGCGCCGCTGGCCGCCGCGGCGGTGCTGATCCCGCTCGCGCTCACCGTGGTCGCGGTGATCCTCTGGGGCTGGCTCTGGCTGCCGCTGGGCATCCTGTTCGCCCTGCTCGCCGTGCTGATCGTGCTGAACCTGCGGTCCAACAAGGCGATGATGAACGCCGCCGAGGGGCAGCCCGGCGCGGCGGCGCAGATCATGGAGAGCATGCGCGGCGACTGGCGGGTCACCCCGGCGGTCAGCTCCACCACCCAGATGGACATGGTGCACCTGGTCATCGGTCGTCCCGGCGTGATCCTGCTGGCCGAGGGAAATCCGCAGCGGGTGCGCGGCCTGCTCGGCCAGGAGAAGCGCCGGCTGGCCAAGGTGATCGGCTCCGCGCCGCTGCACGACTACGTGATCGGTCAGGGCGAGGGTGAGCTGCCGATCCGCAAGCTGCGGATGACCCTGATGCGGCTGCCGCGCACGCTCAACGGCAAGGACGTCAACTCGCTCGACAAGCGGCTCAAGGCGCTCACCTCCCGCCCGCAGATGCCCAAGGGCGCGATCCCGAAGAACATGCGGCCGCCGGGCGCGTTCCGCCAGCCGCGGGGCCGCTGACCCCCCAGCCGTACGCGAGGAGCCGGGCCCGCCACAGCGGACCCGGCTCCGGCGGTCAGGGGCGGGCGGGGCGGGGAGCGTCGGTGATGACCGAGCCGGTGAGGCGGTCGTGCAGGCCGCGCCGGTGCTCATCCATGATCAGTGCGGGCACCACCAGGGCGAGCAGGAGGCCGCGCAGCAGGGCCCGGACCAGCCCGATCCGGCCGCCGTCGGCCCAGCCCACGCAGCGGATCCTCGTGATGAACATGCCCGGGGTCTGCGCGAACAGCCCGAGGAAGAAGCCGTACTCCAGGATCAGCACGAGGACGGGCGGCCAGCCGTCACGGACCGGATCGGCGAAGCCCCGGGCGATCAGCAGGCAGAGCACCCAGTCGATCACCAGGGCGCCGAAGCGACGACCGATGCTCGGGGGCGTGAAGGCGGGGTCCGTGGCGGGCGGCACCGGTACGGCGGCGGCGGGGTTGGTCACAGCGGTCAAGGGTAGCGAGGCGCCCGGTGGTTCCCGGATCGGCACGCATCGCGGAATCGGACCAAAAGCATCAATTAGCAATACTCCGCATCAGCCGGTATCGTCCGAACGGAGACCCGGAGGGGACTGAGCGGCGCAGATGACGCTCCGCGAGCGACGTAACACGGCAGAAACATCGGAGACACGGCCGGGCAACCCCGCGGTCATAGCGTCGCCAGAGCCCAGCCACCCCGTGGACGTGCCAGGAGGACGTGTGTTCGCCAATCCCGAGGAACTCCTGCGATACCTCAAGAACGAGGACGTGAAGTTCGTCGACGTACGTTTCTGTGACCTGCCCGGCGTGATGCAGCACTTCAACCTGCCGGTCGAGTCCGTCAGCGACGAGCTCTTCACCGACGGCCTCGCGTTCGACGGCTCGTCGATCCGCGGCTTCCAGGCGATCCATGAGTCGGACATGCTCCTGCTCCCGGACGTCGCCACCGCCTTCATCGATCCGTTCCGCGCGCAGAAGACCCTCGCGCTCAACTTCTTCATCCACGACCCGTTCACCCGCGAGGCCTACTCGCGCGACCCGCGGAACGTGGCCAAGAAGGCCGAGGCGTACCTCGCCGCGAGCGGCATCGCCGACACCGCGTACTTCGGCGCCGAGGCGGAGTTCTACATCTTCGACTCGATCCGCCACGAGACCTCGGCGCACCAGTCGTTCTACTACATCGACTCGATCGAGGGCGCCTGGAACACCGGCCGCGTCGAAGAGGGCGGCAACCGCGGCTACAAGACCGCGTACAAGGGTGGCTACTTCCCGGTGCCGCCGGTCGACCACTACGCCGACCTGCGCGACAGCATCGTGCGCCGGCTGGTCGACACCGGCTTCACCGTGGAGCGTTCGCACCACGAGGTGGGCACCGCCGGCCAGTCCGAGATCAACTACCGGTTCTCGACGCTGCTGCACGCCGCCGACCAGCTCCAGCTCTTCAAGTACATCGTGAAGAACGAGACCTGGGCCAACGGCAAGACCGCGACCTTCATGCCGAAGCCGCTCTTCGGCGACAACGGCTCGGGCATGCACACCCACCAGAGCCTCTGGCTGAACGGCGAGCCGCTGTTCTACGACGAGACCGGCTACGCCGGCCTGTCGGACACCGCCCGCTGGTACATCGGCGGCCTGCTGCACCACGCCCCGTCGCTGCTCGCCTTCACCAACCCGACGGTCAACTCGTACCGCCGGCTGGTGCCGGGCTTCGAGGCGCCGGTCAACCTGGTCTACTCGCAGCGCAACCGCTCCGCCTGCACCCGCATCCCGGTCACCGGCAGCAACCCGAAGGCCAAGCGGGTCGAGTTCCGGGTGCCGGACCCGTCGGCCAACGTCTACCTGGCCTTCTCGGCGATGATGATGGCCGGCCTGGACGGCATCAAGAGCAAGATCGAGCCGCCGACGCCGATCGACAAGGACCTGTACGACCTGCCGCCGGAGGAGTGGGGCTCGGTCGAGCAGGTGCCGGGCTCGCTGCCCGAGGTGCTCGACGCGCTGGAGGCCGACCACGACTACCTGCTCGACGGCGGCGTCTTCACGCCGGACCTGATCTCCACCTGGGTGGAGTGGAAGCGGGCCAACGAGGTCGACCCGGTGCGCCTGCGCCCGACCCCGCACGAGTTCGCCATGTACTACGACTGCTGAGCAGCGTTCAACCACCGGCCGGGCCGGCTCCGCGATCGCGCGGGGCCGGCCCGGCCGTTTCCTGTCGCCGGGTGCTCAGCGGGCGAGCAGGGCGTCCAGCTTGGTGAAGGAGCTGTTCCAGCCCTCCCGCGACATGCCCTCCATCTCCTCGCTGAACGGGCCCTGCCGCAGCACCAGCCGGGTCTTGCCGCCCTCGTCGTGGAACTCCAGCCGCATGGTGAGCCGGGGGCCCATGCCGGGCATGCCCTGCACGTCCTCGTAGCCGACGAGCAGCTCGTTCTCGATCACCTCGATGAAGGTGCCGTTGGCCGGGGAGGTCATGTTCGGGTCGTCGTCGTTGACCATGGTGAACCGCTGGTGGCCGCCGACCCGGGCGTCGACGTCGACGCTCTCCCGGGGCACCGACCAACCGACCGGGCCGAACCACGCGGCAAGCTGGTCGGGGTCGGTGAAGGCGCGGTAGACCAGCTCCCGGGGCGCGTCGAAGATGCGGGTGATGACGAGTTCCTTGGTGGCCGTGGTCTCGCTCATGGTGCTGTCCTCTCTCACTGTGGATCCTCGGTCGGTGTCGCCTGTGCCTGCTGCATCCGCTTGAGGTGCGCGTCGAGTCGGTCGAAGTTCGTGTCCCAGAACTGCCGGTACCGCTCCATCCAGGCCGTCGCCTCCCGCAACGGCTCCGGGTTGAGACTGCTGGAGCGCCACTGGGCGGCGCGGGTCCGGGAGATCAGCCCGGCATGCTCGAGCACCTTCAGGTGCCGGGAGATGGCCGGGAGGCTGATCGCGAACGGCTCGGCGAGCTCCGTGACGGTGGCGTCCCCCTCGGCCAACCGGGCGAGGATCGCCCGGCGGGTCGGGTCCGCCAGCGCCGCGAAGATGACGCTGAGTCGATCGGTCGCCATTTCCTTAACCACCTCGTTAATTAACGGATGCGTTAAATATAGGTTCCGACGGGGTCACCGTCAAGCACCTCCGGGAATTCAGCTCGAACGCGTCCGGCGGGCCCGCACCGTCCAGCCGGCAAGCGCCACCACCAGCACCGTCATCGCGATCGCCCCGGGCGCCTTGCCGTACCGGGCCACCGTCGTGCCGTCCGGCAGGGTCAGGAAGGCGGCCACCGCGCTGGGCAGCACGAACCAGGTGGTCCGGACCGCCGAGACGGCCAGCACGGCCAGCGGCCAGGTCGCGTACCAGGGGTGGAAGACCGGGGCCAGGGCCACCGTGGCGGCCAGCGCCACCCCGGCTCCGAAGAGGGCGACCCGGGGCCGGGCCGCAGCCAGCCGGCGCACCCGCTGCGGGACGTCGTTGAGTCGGCGCAGCGACGTCCAGGCCCGCCACCAGAGCACCACCAGCAGCACCGCCAAAAGCACCAACGCGACCGCCCGGGTGACCGGCACCGCGCCCGGCCGGCGCCCGGTCAACTCCCCGAGGTAGTCCACGACGAAGCCGACCGCGGTCGGCGGCGAGGTCCACTGCTGCGAGTCGCCGCTGCGGGCCAGCCCACCGATCCAGCCCAGTCCCAGCCCGGACAGCGCCGAGGTGGCGGCCAGCGTGGCCAGCACCCCGCCGGCCAGCCAGCCGCCGTCGCGCACCAGCGCCCGCCAGGTGTAGCGGCCGAGCACCGCCGCGAGGGCGGCGAACGGCAGCACCACCACCGCGGTGGCCTTCACCGCCACCGCCAGCCCGAGCAGCGCGCCGGCCACCAGCAGCGGCCCCGGCCTGCCGGGCATCCGGACCAGCACCAGCAGGCCGAGCAGGAGCAGCCCGAGCATCACCGCGTCGTTGTGCGCGCCGGCCACCAGGTGCACCCCGACCAGCGGACAGGCCAACGCCAGCCAGGCCGCCCGACCGGTGGGCACCCCGGCGGCCCGGGCCAGCCCCGGCAGGCAGAGCCCGGCCAGCAGCACCCCGGCCAGGGCGAACAGCCGCAGCAGCACCAGCGCGCCGACCAGACCGCCGCCGAGGATCGCGGCCAACGCGGCGAGCAGCACGAAGAACGGGCCGTACGGGGCCGGGGTGTCCCGCCACATCGGCGCCACCGAGTCCAGCCACGGGCACCCCGCCGCCGCCACCCCCGCCTGGTACGGGTCGTGTCCGGCCGCGTACGACCAGCCCTGGCAGGCGTACGAGTAGACGTCCCGGCTGGACAGCGGGGGCGCGGCCAGCAGCGGCAGCAGCCACAACCCCGCGGTGAGGTACGCCCACCGGGTCGACGGGACGCCCCGGCGCAGCGCCCACCACGCGCCGACCAGCAGCGCGGTGCCGACCAGCCAGCCACCCAGCGCCCAGGGCCCGTGCCGGACGAGCCACGGGCCGGTGGGCGGGACGTCCGGCAGCGCACCGCCGAGCCAACCGGCCACGGTCAGCAGCACCGCGCCGACCAGGCCGGCGTACCGCGCGAGGCGGGCCCGGCCGTCGCTCGGCGCGCCGGGCTCGGTCACCGGCTACCTCTCCTCAGTCGATGGGGGCCGGCCGGCGGGCCGCCCGAGCCGACCGTACCAACCGGACCGCCACCACGATCACCAACAGCGTCATCAGCGGGGCGCCGGGCATCTTGGTGTACCGGGCCAGCCCGGTGCCGTCGGCCAGCACCAGGAACGACGACACCAGCGCGACCAGCGCGAACCACCGGGTGTCCCGCCGGGCGGTGGCGGCGAGCACGACCAGCGGCCAGGTCCAGTACCACGGGTGGAAGAGCGGGGCCAGGGCCACCGTGGCGGCCAGCGCCAGGCCGGCGTGCCAGAGCGGGTCCCGGGTGCGGGCCCGCCACCAGAGCCAGACCAGCAGCACCGCGAGGACCAGCACGCCGATCGCCCGGGTCACCGGCAACGCGTCAACGTGGGCGCCGAAGAGCGCCGCCACGTACCCCACGGTCTGCCCGACCGCGGTGGGCGGCGAGGTCCAGGCGATCACGAGGCTGCCCTGTTCCAGCCCGCTGATCCAGCCGAAGCCCAGGCCCGCCGCGAAGGTCACACCGACCGCCGCGGCGAGCGCGCCGCCGACCACCGGGCCGCCGTCGCGGACCAGCGTCCGGATCCGGTACGGCCCGGCCATCGCGGCCAGCGCCGCGAACGGCACCACCACCAGCGCGGTCACCTTGACCGCGGCGGCGAGCCCGAGCAGCACTCCCCCGGCCAGCAGCGGCCAGCGGCGACCGGGCCGGGACGCCACCACTGCCAGCCCGGCGACCAGCAGGCCGACCATCAGCGCGTCGTTGTGCGCCCCGGAGATCAGGTGCACGCCGATCAGCGGGGAGGCCAGCGCCAGCCAGAGCGCCCGCGGCACCGGGACCCCGCATCGGCGGGCCAGCACCGGCAGGCACCAGGCGGTCAATGCCAGCCCGGCCACCGCCAGCAGCCGGAACAGCGCGACGGCGGCGGTGAGCGAGCCGGTGGCCTTGACGATCGCGCCGGAGATCATGATGAACAGCGGCCCGTACGGCGCGGGGGTGTCGCGCCAGATGTACGAGATGGTGTCCAGCCAGGGGCAGGGCAATGCGGAGACGCCCTGCTCGTAGGGGCTGATCCCGGCCGCGTAGCTGGCGCCCTGGCAGGCGTACGCGTAGGCGTCCCGGCTGCCGAGCGGCGGCGCGAGCAGCAGCGGGAGCAGCCAGAGCCCGGCGGTGACCAGCGCCCAGCGGGCCGACGGCACCCGGTCGCGCACAGACCACCAGGCCCATGCCATCAGCGCGGTGCCGACCAGCCAGAGGCCGATGATCAAGGGCCCGTGCGGGCCCTGCCAGATGCTGACCGGGGTGGGGCGCAGCTCCCCGTCGGGCAGCGCGCCACCGAGGTACGCGGCGACGGCGAGCAGCACCGAGCCGGCCAGTCCGATCCAGCGCGAGAGGTGGTGAGGCACGTCGGACATGCTGCCAGTACCGTGGTCGCGGACCGGAGGTGGGCATGCGGGGCAGCAGGGTGGTGGGGCTTTCCGCCGTCTGCGCCGCCGTGCTGGGCTGGGTGTACCTGGCCCTGCCGAGGATGGGCTCCGACCTCTCCGCCCAGGTGGCCCGCGCCGACTTCTTCGCCGCGCACGGCCCCGCCCTGGTCGACCTGCGCTGGTACGGCGGGATCCACCCGCTCGGCTACAGCCTGGTCTCCCCGCCGCTGATGGCCACCCTCGGGGTACGGCTCACCGGGGTCCTGGCGCTGGTCGCGGCCGCCACCGCGTTCGCCGCGCTGCTGGTCCGCACCGGCGTGCCCCGGCCCCTGCTCGGCAGCCTGGTCGGGGTGCTCACGATCGCCGGCAACGTGGTCTCCGGCCGGGTGACGTACGCCCTCGGGGTGGCCTTCGGCCTGGCCGCGCTGCTCGCCCTCACCCTGCCCCCGCCCGCCTCGCCGGAGGGCGGGACCGGCCCGGGGTCCGGCGCCGGTCGTGCCGGGTCCCGACGCTGGACGAGGCCGGTCCTGGTGGTGGCTGGCGCGCTGCTGGCGTCGGCGACCAGCCCGGTGGCCGGCCTCTTCGTCGGGCTGGCCGGGGCGGCGCTGCTGCTCACCCGCCGGTACGCCGACGGCCTGCTGCTCGGCGTCGCCGCGGCGGTGCCGATCGGGATGACCGGGCTGCTCTTCGGCGAGGGCGGCTGGATGAACATCAGCCGCACCGACACCCTGCGGGCGGTGCTGACCAGCCTGCTGGTCGCCGCGCTGGTGGCGTACCGGCCGGTGCGGGTGGGGGCGCTGCTGGCGGCGGCCGGGGTGCTGGCGGCGGCGCTGGTGCACACCCCGGTCGGGTTGAACGCGACCCGGCTGGTGACGATGTTCGCGCTCCCGGTGCTGGCCGCCGCCGCCCGCCCGCCCGCCGGGGTCGCGGGTCGGCTCGCCGAGCGGCTGCGGAGCCGGGCGGCCGGCGGCGTGGCGCTGGCCGCGCTGCTGGTGGTGGTCTGCTGGTGGCAGCCGCCGGTGGTCGCCGCCGACCTGCGCAGCGTCGACGACCAGACCGCCAGCCGGTCGTTCTTCGCACCGCTCCGCGCCGAGCTGGCCCGGCGGGGGCTCACCGGGCGGGTGGAGGTCCCGCCGACCCGCAACTACTGGGAGGCGGCGCAGCTCGGCGAGGTGCCGCTGGCCCGGGGCTGGCTGCGGCAGGCGGACATCGCCCGCAATCCGCTCTTCTTCGGCACCGTACCGGGGGCCACCGGCACCGGGGTGCCGCTGACCTCGGAGAGCTACCGGGCCTGGCTCGCGGAGAACGCCGTGCAGTACGTGGCCGTCCCCGACGTCCCGCTCTCCTGGGTGGGCCGGGCCGAGGCCGAGCTGGTCGAGGCGGGGGTGCCGTACCTGACCGAGGTCTGGTCGGACGCCCACTGGCGGCTCTGGGCGGTGGCCGACCCGACGCCGATCGTCGGCGCGCCGGGCGAGCTGGTCCGGCAGGACGCGGCGTCGCTGACCTTCCGCACGCCGGCCGCCGGGACGGTGCCGGTCCGGGTCCGGCACACCCGCTGGCTGACCGCCTCCGGCGGCGCCACGGTCAGCGCCGACGGCGACTGGACGACGGTGACGGTGCCGCGCGCCGGCACGTACACCCTGGGCGGCTGACGGCCGCTCGGGCCGCCCAGTCTCGCGCCGGGTGTCGGACGCCTCCCGCGCGTCCTGTGGAGCTGATGTCGTCAACGACTCAACCCCGCCGGTGGCGGGCCAGGCACCCCCTGGCCGGCGGCGAGCCCGGCACGCCCAGGACAGCAGCGGGCCGGCCCGCCAGGGACGGCGGCGACGGTGCCACGGAGCGGCGATTCGTTCGCGCCATCAGCTCGAAAGGGCCGCGACAGTGGATGGCAGCCCCGGGCGTCCCATCGGCGCATCGCCCGTCAGGCCGCCCCGGGCGATCCGATCGGCGCTCTCCGGGTCAGGCCGGGTCGGGGTCGCGGCGGACCGGGGAGGGGCGGGCCCGGACGTGCAGCCGCTCCCCCTGCGGCCCGAACAGGCTGAGGATCTCCAGCGGGGTGTCCAACGGGTTGCCGAACCAGTGCGGCGTCCGGGTGTCGAACTCGGCGACCTCCCCCGCGTCGAGGGTCAGGTCGTGCGGGCCGAGCAGCAGCCGGCAGCGGCCGGAGAGCACGTAGAGCCACTCGTACCCCTCGTGGACCTGCTGGGCCGGCTCCCCCGCCGGCATCCGCGCCGGATAGATCATCTTGTACGCCTGCACACCCCCGGGACGGCGGGTCAGCGGCACGATGGTGATCCCGAAGCGGACCACCGGCCGGGCATGCACCCGGGGATCCCCGGTCTCCGGCGCGCCGACCAGGTCGTCCAACGGCACCCGGTGGAACCGGGCCAGGGCGAGCAGCAACTCCAGGGTCGGCCGGCGCCCGCCTGCCTCCAGCCGGGACAGCGTGCTGACCGAGATCCCGGTGGCCGCGGCGAGCTGGGCCAGCGTCACCCCGCGCTGCTGGCGCAGCGCGCGCAGCCGAGGGCCGACCGTCGCCAGCACCTCGTCCGGCGCCGCCGCGGTCGTCGCGATGTCCGCCGGCCCTCCGTCGTTTGCCATAACGGCAACAATACTTGTCACCGACGCCTGGGAGCGCGGACGATCCGGAAGGTCGGGGCGGGACCGGCCCGCCCGGAGGAGGCTCGGACGATGACGGAAGCAGCGATCCAGGACGTGGTGGTCGTCGGCGGCGGCGCGGCGGGGCTCAGCGGCGCCCTCGCCCTGGGGCGGTCCCGCCGGTCGGTGCTGGTGGTCGACGACGGCACCCCGCGGAATGCCCCCGCCGGCCACGTGCACAACTACCTGACCAGCGAGGGCCTGCCCCCCGCCGAGCTCTACGCGACCGGCCGGGCCGAGATCGCCCGGTACGGCGTACCGGTCCGCGACGGCCGGGTGACCGCGGCCCGGCGGCTGCCCGACGACGAGCCCGACGGCGCCCGGTTCGCGGTGGAGCTGGCCGACGGCCGCGCGGTGCGGGCCCGACGGCTGCTGGTCACCACCGGCCTCGCCGACGAGCTGCCCGCGGTCGCGGGCCTCGCCGAGCGGTGGGGCCGGGACGTGCTGCACTGCCCGTACTGCCACGGCTGGGAGGTACGGGACCAGGCCGTGGGCGTGCTCGCCACCGGCCCGACGGCGACGCACCTGGCGCTGCTGTTCCGCCAGCTCACCGACGACGTGGTGGTGTTCACCCACACCGGGCCGCCGCTGCCGGACGACCAGGCCGAGCAGCTGGCCGCCCGGGGCGTCACCGTGGTCGCGGGTGAGGTGACCGCGCTGGAGGTGACCGACGACCGGCTGACCGGGGTACGGCTCCGTTCCGGCGAGGTGCTCGCCCGGCAGGCCCTGGTGGTCTCGCCCCGGTTCCACGCCCGGGTCGGGCTGCTCGCCGATCTCGGGCTGCCGACCAGCGACTTCGTCGTCGCCGGGCAGGTGCTCGGCAGCCACGTCACCGCCGACCCCACCGGGGCGACCGAGGTGCCGGGCGTCTGGGTCGCCGGCAACGTGGCCGACCCGCAGGCCACGGTGATCGCGGCCGCTGCGGCGGGCCTGAAGGCAGCCGCCGCGCTCAACGCCGATCTGATCGCCGAGGAGACCGACCGGGCCGTTGCCGCCCGGCGCGCCCTCGCGGCCAACGTGGACGCGGCCGGTGTGGACGCCGAGACCGCGCGGCACTGGGACGAGCTCTACCAACGGCGGGAGCGGGTCTGGAGCGGGCGGGCCAACCCGCACCTGGTCGACGTCGCCGGGTCGCTGCCGGCGGGCACCGCGCTGGACCTCGGCTGCGGCGAGGGCGGCGACGCGATCTGGCTCGCCGGCCGGGGCTGGCGGGTCACCGCGGTCGACGTCTCCACCACCGCGCTGGACCGGGCCGCGGCCGAGGCGGCCCGGGCCGGGGTGTCGTCCCTGGTGGACTTCCAGCGGCACGACCTCGCCCGGACCTTCCCGGCCGGCGTGTTCGACCTGGTCTCCGCGCAGTTCCTCCAGTCGCCGCTGGACTTCCCCCGGACCGAGGTGCTGCGGGCGGCGGCCCGGGCGGTCGCGCCCGGCGGCCGGCTGCTCGTCGTCGAGCACGGCGAGGTCCCGCCGTGGAGCCGCCTGGCCCACCCCGACGTGCGCTTCCCCACCCCGGAAGAGACGCTCGCCGCGCTCGACCTCGACCCGGACGGCTGGCACACCGAGCGGCTGGACGCGCCGCGCCGGCCGGCCACCGGCCCGGACGGCGAGCCCGCCACCCTGGTCGACCACCTGGTGCTGGTGCGCCGGCGGTAACGGCGGGGGCTCAGGCCTCCAGCACCCGTTCCATCGCGGCACGGGAACGCCGGGCGGTCCGCAGGTACTCGTCGAGGAACTCGCCCGGGTCGTCCCGGCCGAGCAGCCGGACCACCCCGGCCAGCTCCACCCCGTGCCGGGGCAGCTGGTCGCCGGCCCGGCCGCGGACCAGCATCAGCGCGTTGCGGACCTGGGCGGCGAGGGTCCAGCCGGCGGCCATCTCGGCGGCGTCCGCCGGGTCGACCAGGCCGGCGTCCCGGGCGGCCGCGAGCGCGTCGAGGGTACGCGTGCCGCGCAGCGCCGGCTGTTCACCGGCGTGCCGGAGCTGGAGCAGCTGCACCGCCCACTCGACGTCGGCCAGGCCACCCCGCCCGAGCTTGGTGTGGGTGGCCGGGTCGGCGCCCCGGGGCAGCCGCTCGTTCTCCACCCGGGCCTTGATCCGGCGGATCTCGATCACCTGTTCCCGGGTCAGCCCGTCCGCCGGGTAGCGGACCGGGTCGACCATCGCCTCGAACTCGGCGCCCAGGTCGGCGTCGCCGCAGACGAACCGGGACCGCAGCAGCGCCTGCGCCTCCCACACCTTCGACCAGCGGGCGTAGTACTGCGCGTACGCGGCGAGGCTGCGCACCAGCGGGCCCTGCCGGCCCTCCGGTCGCAGGTCGGCGTCGACGCCGAGCGGCGGGTCGGGGGCGGGCATGCCGAGCAGTCGGCGCAGCTCCTCGGCGACGGCGTGCGCGGCAGCGCTGGCCGCGCTCTCGGTCACCCCGGCCGGCGGGTCGTAGACGAAGAGCACGTCGGCGTCGGAGAGGTAGTTCGACTCGTACCCGCCGAGCCGGCCCATGCCGATCACCGCGAAGCGCAGCCCGGGCGGTGCCGGCTGGGCGGCTCGGGCGGTCCGCAGCGCGGCGGCCAGGGTGGCGTCGGTGACGTAGGCCAGCGCCGTCCCGACCGCGGCCACCTCGGCGAGGGCGGCCGACCGGGACCCGCGCTCGGGGCGCGGGGCCAGCCCGCCGGCCCGGCTGAGCAGGTCGGCGCAGGCGATCCGGACCAGCTCCCGCCGGCGCAGCGCGCGCACCGCGCGGGTGGCCTGCTCCGGGTCCGGGTAGCGGGCCGCCGCGGCGGCGAAGCCGTCGCAGAGCACCTCCCGGGTACGTGGCACCAGCTCGCTCTCCTCGGCCAGCAGCCGCAGCGCCTCCGGCTCCCGGGCGAGCAGGTCGGCCGCGTACCGGGAGGAGGAGAGCACCCGGGCCAGCCGGCGCGCCACCGGCCCCTCGTCCCGCAGCAGCCGCAGGTACCAGGGGGTGCTGCCGAGCTTGTCGGAGACCTGCCGGTAGTTGAGCAGCCCCCGGTCCGGTTCGGGGGCGTCGGCGAACTCGCTGAGCAGCACCGGCAGCAGGGTGCGCTGGATCGCGGCGGTCCGGCTCACCCCGCCGGTGAGCGCCTGGAGGTGCCGCAGCGCCCCGGCCGGGTCGGCGAAGCCGAGGATCTCCAGCCGGTGCCGGGCCGCCTCCGGGGTCAGCCGCAGCCCGTCGGCGGGCACCCGGGCCACCGACTCCAGCAGCGGCCGGTAGAGCAGCTTGGCGTGCAGCCGGCGTACCTCGGCGGCGTGCGCGACCCAGTCGGCGCGGAAGATCTCGACGGCGCTGCGGCCCTGCGTGGCGGTGTAGCCGAGCGCGGCGGCGAGCCAGCGCAGCGCGGCCGGCTCGGTCGGCACGGTGTGGGTACGGCGCAGGCCCTGGAGCTGGAGCCGGTGCTCGACCCCGCGCAGGAAGCGGTAGCCGCGCAGCAGCGCCTCGCCGTCGGCCCGGCCGACGTAGCCGCCGGCGACCAGCGCGCGCAGCGCCGGGATGGTGCCGGGCGCCCGCAGCGAGTCGTCGCCGCGGCCGTGCACCAGTTGCAGCAGCTGCACCGCGAACTCGATGTCGCGCAGCCCGCCGGAGCCGCGCTTGATCTCGCGTTCCAGCTGCTTCGGCGGGATGTTCTCGATGATCCGCCGGCGCATGGCCCGGACGTCCTCGACCGCCTCGGGCCGCTCGGCGGCGCGCCAGACCAGCGGGGCGAGGGCCTCGATCCACTCGCCGGCCAGCGCCAGGTCGCCGGCGGCCGGCCGGGCCTTGAGCAGCGCCTGGAACTCCCAGGTCCGGGCCCACCGCTGGTAGTAGGCGAGGTGGCTGGCCAGGGTTCGCACCAGCGGCCCCCGGTTGCCCTCCGGACGCAGCGCCGCGTCGACCGGCCAGGCGACCAGGCCGCAGACGTGGATCAGCCGGGTGGCGACCGTGGTGGCGGCGGTCAGGTCCTCGTCGTCGGCGGCTACGAAGATCACGTCCACGTCGGAGACGTAGTTCAGCTCGTCGCCGCCGCACTTGCCCATCGCCACCACGCCCAGCCGGGGCCGGCGCGTACCCTCGGGCAGCTCGTCGACGGCGATCCGGTACGCGGCGGACAGGGTCGCGTCGGCCAGTGCGGAGAGGGCCGCCATGGTCTGCTCCAGGCCGCGCCCGCCGGTCAGGTCGGCCGCCGCGATCCGCAGCAGCGCCAACCGGTACGCCTGGCGGAGCACCGCCACCGGCTGGGTCGCGACGGTCAGCCGCCCGGCCAGGGCCAGGTCGAGCCGGCCGTCGGCGGCGGGGGCGAGCCCGTCCGCGGCCGTGGCCAGCACCGACCACTGGCTCGGGTTGGCCACCAGGTGGTCGCCGAGCGCGGAGGAGGCGCCGAGCACGGCGACCAACCGGCGGCGCAGCCCCGGGTCGGCGTGCAGTGCGTCGAGCACCGCCGGCTTGTCGGCGACGCGGCGTTCGGCCTCGACGAGGCGGTGCAGCTGGCGCAGGGCCAGGTCCGGGTCGGCGGCCCGGGAGAGCGCGGCCAGCAGCTCGGCGGCGTCCTCGTCGGTGGGTTCTTGCTCGTCGGTGCGCCACAGCCCGAGCCCCTCCGGGCCGAGCAGGTCGGCCGCACGGGCGCCGCCGTCCCCCTCGGCGGTGCCGAAGCCGTACCGGGCGAGCAGTCCCCTGGCCGGTCTGGTCATCTCAGTGCCCGAGCAGCGGCAGACTGCGGCGGGGGGTGTCGTCGTCCAGCTCGCCGAGGGCGAGAGCGGCGAACCGGATGGCGAACGGCTGCCACACCTCCTCGACGTCGGCCATCACCCGGTCGCAGGCCGCGACCACCAGCTCCTCGTCGTACCCCAGCTCGGCCAGCAGGTCGGAGTCGCGGGCCCAGTCGGCGATCATCGCGGTGTCGCACTCGATGTGGAACTGCAACCCCCAGGCCCGGTCGCCGAGGCGGAACGCCTGGTGCGGGTAGCGGGTGGAGGCGGCCAGCAGGGTGGCGCCCCGGGGCAGCTCGGTGATCTCGTCGGAGTGCCACTGGAGCACGTCCGGGATCAGCGGCACGTACCGGAAGAGCGGGTCGGCGTCGGCGGCGTCCCGCTTGCCGACCACCCCGGGGCCGACCTCGGGGCCGGACGGGCTGCGCTCCACCAGGCCGGCGTGCGCGGTGGCCAACAGTTGGGCGCCGAGGCAGACGCCGAGGGTCGGGACCCGGTACCGGACCGCCTTGCGCAGCAGCCCCTCGAGCGCCGGGAACCAGGGCGCGCCGGGAGTGCCGTCGGGCAGCGGGTACGCCTGCTGCTCGCCGCCGAGCACCACCAGCGCGGCGTACCCCGCCAGGTCGGCGGGGAGCTCCTCGCCCGCGTGCGGGCGGAGCACGTGCAGCTCCAAGCCCCCCTCGGTCAGCCACTCCCCCAGCCGGCGGAGGTCGTCGGTCGGGTCATTCTCGATCACCAGCGCGGTCGCCACGGTGTCGAGGCTATCGGGTGCGCCACCGGCCGCCGGGAACGGCTCGGCCAGGCGGCGACGCCCGCTAGGCTCTGCCGCTGTGATCGACGACGCTTCCGCCCTGCTTCCGCCCGTGCTGCGCGAGGGCGACACCGTGATGCTCGTGTCGCCGTCCGGGCCGACCCGGCCGGAGCGGGTGGCGCGCGGCATCGAGCTGCTCACCGGCTGGGGGCTGCGGCCGGTGCTGGCGCCGAACGCGTACGCCCAGCGGGGCTACCTGGCCGGCGGGGACGAGCTGCGCGCCGCCGACCTGAACACCGCGTTCGCCGATCCGGAGGTGCGCGGGGTGATCTGCACCCGGGGCGGCTACGGCGCGCAGCGGGTGGTCGACCTGATCGACATGGCCGCGGTCCGCCGGAATCCGAAGGTGGTGGCCGGCTTCTCCGACATCACCGCGCTGCAGTTCGCGCTCTGGCGCGGCGCCCGGCTGGCCAGCGTGCACGGGCCCGGGGCCGCCTGGCTGGACGAGCGCACCCCGCTGCGCTCGGCGGAGTCGCTGCACGCCGCGCTGATGACCACCGAGCCGGTCACCGTCGCCGCGGTGGCCGAGGAGGAGACCTTCGGGGTACGGGTGCCGGGGCGGGCGGCCGGGCCGCTGCTCGGCGGCAACCTCTGCCTGATCACCGCGTCGATCGGCACCCCGGACCTGCCGGACCTGACCGGGGCGGTACTCCTGGTCGAGGAGGTGCAGGAGCCGCCGTACAAGGTCGACCGGATGCTCACCCACCTGCGCCGAGCCGGCGCGCTGGACAGGATCGCCGGGGTGGCGGTGGGCCAGTTCACCGAGTGCGCCGACGGTTGGGACACCACCGTCGTCGACGTGCTGACCGAACGCCTCGGCGACCTCGGCGTCCCGGTCCTCGGCGGCCTGCCCATCGGGCACGGCGCCGGTCAGTTGACCGTCCCGGTGGGCACCCGCGCGGTCCTCGACACCGACGCCGGCACGCTCACCGTCTCCCCCGCCGTCCGCTGACCCCGGCCCCGCTCCCGGGGCCGGAGGGCGCGGTGTGGGTGGTTTGGGCAGAATTGCGGGCACGATTGCCAGCTCGCTGACAGGGTCGGGACGGGATTCCCCCAGGTTCGGCAGTCACGGTCGGTGACGTCAGCGCACCACCACCGAACAGCTGGAGGACTGATGTCCCGCACGATGTCGAAGAAGCACCTGCTGGCCGGCCTGGCCGCCGCCGGAGTGCTCGGCGTGGGGATCGCCGCCCCCACCGTGGCCTTCGCCGAGGATGCCACCCCGACGCCCAGCGCCAGCAACAGCACCGAGCAGGGCACCGACCGGCAGCAGCAGCGGGCCGACCGGCAGGCCGCGTTCGCCGAAGCCCTCGCCAAGGAGCTGGGCGTCTCCACCGACAAGGTGACCGCCGCCCTGGAGAAGGTGCGCGAGCAGCAGAAGGCCGACCGGCCGGAGCGCCCATCCACCGAGGACCGGCAGGCACAGCTGAAGGAGCGGCTGGACCAGGCCGTCAAGGACGGCAAGCTCACCCAGGAGCAGGCCGACGCGATCACCAAGGCCGTCGAGGCCGGCGTATTCCCGGGCCCGGGCGGCCGCGGCCACCACGGCGGCCCGCAGGGTACGACCGGCAGGTGACCCGGTGGCCCCGCCGTCCCCCCGTCCGGCCGTCCCTCTCCTCCCGGCCGGAACCGCCTCCGCGGCGGGGCCACCTCGCGGCCGGCTTGGTGATCCAAATACCGCATCGGCTGAGCGGACGCCTGCCTCCCAGGCCGAGTGCGTCCGCGTCGCCACGGCTTGGGGTCAGCCCCGACCCTCCTCGCCGGTTGCTGCGAAGATGCGCGCATAGATGTCATCGATGACGTCGTTCTTCGCCAGGCTGTAGTCGCTAGGTTGATGCGCGGTGTCCCGCGCGAGGCGCCGCTTGGTCGTGGCGTAAAGCTCCCGGTCTTCTGGATGCGAGCGCAGCCAGTCGCGGAAGAGCCTGTGCCGTACGGGTTCAGGCGCAACCTGCGGCCAGACGTGCAGATTGACGTCCTCCGCAGGGCTCACGAGCATCCGGTGCCCGTGCCACCACGGCTCTCGAAGAACGAGTCGGTACCCGAGCCTTTCAAGGGCGGGGATGTAGCGGGACTCGTCCGTCGTGTCCTCAATAAGGAGATCGATGTCGATGATGGGCTTAGCCGCCAGACCCGGCACCGATGTGGACCCGACGTGTTCAACCATGATGATCAGGCCGCCCAGAACCTCGTTGAGCAACGAGCTGGCAGCAGCGAATCGATCCACCCAAGCCGGGTCATGATCCTCGATGACGATGGACTGCCACTTTATTGGGGGCTCGCCTACCAAGGCGGCAGCCATCTGCTCGGGGGTGCCTTGGAAGCGCTGCGTGACTTCCTGCGGATACTCAGCCAACTCAACCTCCGAAAAAGTCAAAGTTGGTCAGGGTACGACATCGGAGATCGCTGCGCGCCGTGGAGCGGCCGGATTGACCTGCCAGGTGATCTCGGCGAACAGTTCGGACAGGCGCTCGAAGGCACGTCGAAGACGGTCGAGCAGGTCCTCGGGATTAGCACCGTAGAAGGTGACGGTGCAGGCAAGGCTTGTGCACTCCGCAGTGTGGTACAGCTGGGCTGCGTCTTGGACCGGTAGCACTGTGCGCAACAGCGCAACGTATTGGCTGAACTTGTTCTCCAGGTGGTAGAACGCGCTGTAGCGGTCCTGTGGCGTCGTGTCTGCGGCCACCCGGAACACAGCCGTCAGGGCAGGTTCGTCGGTTGGTGCCGGGCAGGCGAGGCCAAGCCGGCCAGCGACGCGTGCGGCCTCGCGGAGTATCCGGTTCGGCCCAGGGGAAGCCTTGGCGACGACCACGTCGAGGCATTCCTGGGCCAGGGTTGGCTCGCCCGCGTACGCGGCCAGGACGACCTCCCGCAGCCCCACCCAGTCGGCCGGCATCGGGTATCGGCGCAGCCGCGCAAGCATGCCCGCCCCGGTGCTCATCTTGTCGAAGAAGCCGAGCGCGTTGCGCTCAACCCATTGGCGGACTTCGGCACCGAACGCGGACAGGTCCGTCTGCGCGTCAAACGCCCGCCAGCCCCGCCACGCGTCGGCGCCCTTGTCGTCGCGCATCCGCCCGTCCGGCCCGACATCGCCGATCCGGCACCGGATATGGCACTCGGGTTCCTGCGGCGGCGCCTGCAGCGGATACAGCGAGACGATGGAGTCCACCTCGGGGATGAAGATTCCCAAGTTGATCGTGAACGACCCACCGTACCGGTTGTTCCACTTGTTGGGCTGGACATTGATCAGCTCTCGCCGCCCATCCCTGGCCCGGTCGTACGTGCGGCCCCGGCGGTCGAACCCGTGCCGCTTGAGCAGCGGCGTCACGCTATCGGCGAGCACCTGCGAGATCACCGCCTTGGACGACCGGTCCATGGGTGGTTTGGTCTCGTCTGGTGGCTTTATCAATGGCGCCCCCTGGTGGTGTCGGAGTCGCAGTTCAAGGCGAGGCCGGTCGATTGCGCGGTGGCGCCCGCCCCGGCGAACGGGGTGGCATCCAACCGGTGCAGCGCGACCGCCATCCTCCACCAGGGCGTAGAGACGGTCCGTCCGGTTCACCGCCGGAACCTACGACGGAGGTACGACGGTCAGGCGATGCAGGCGCAGACGATCAGCGCGGCGCCGAAGTGGGCGGCGGCGCTGACCCGGGCCGCCGGGTGCGGCTGGTCCGAGCAGATGATCTCGCCGAGCTTGCCCGGGGTCAGCAGGTCGAGCACGAAGAACGCGAGCGCCATGATCAGCAGGCCGATCAGCCCGAAGATCACTGTGGAGGCGAGCCCCTTGCCGAAGTCGCTGTAGCTGGTCAGGATCGCGGTGAAGACGATCCCCGCGATGCCGAGCTGGTTGGCGGCGAGCAGCAGCCCGGCGTTGCCGTTGCGGTGCACCCAGATCAGCTCCCGCAGCTTGCCGGGAGTGAGCAGGTCGACCAACACGAAGCCGGCCGCCATCAGCGCCACCCCGACGACCCCGAACACGACGCTCTGCCATGCTCCGGTGAGCAGATCCTCCAGCACCGACGGCCTCCCGACCCTCTCCGCCCGGCGGGAGTGCCAGCGCGGTGATCGAGACGATAGCGGCACCGCGCCAGCGTCGGCAGCCCCGCGCTACAGCGAGAGGTACCGCTGCCGCTCGTACGGGGTGACCTCGCGGCGGTACTGCTCCCACTCGGCCCGCTTGTTGCGCAGGAAGAAGTCGAAGACGTGCTCGCCGAGCACCTCGGCGACCAGCTCCGAACCGGCCATCACGTCGATCGCCTCGGCCAGGTTCTCCGGCAGGGCCTCGTACCCCATGGCCCGCCGTTCGGCGCTGGTCAGCGACCAGACGTCGTCCTCGGCGCCCGGCGGCAGCTCGTAACCCTCCTCGATGCCCTTGAGCCCGGCGCCGAGCATCACCGCGAAGGCCAGGTACGGGTTCGCCGCCGAGTCCAGCGAGCGGACCTCCACCCGGGCCGAGTTCGGCTTGCCGTACGCCGGCACCCGGACCAGCGCGGAGCGGTTCAGGTGACCCCAGCAGACGTACGCCGGGCTCTCGGTGATCCGGTCCGGCAGCGCCAGCGGGAAGAGCCGCTTGTACGAGTTGACCCACTGGTTGGTGACCGCGGTGTACTCCCGCGCGTGCATCAGCAGGCCGGCGATGAAGGACTTCGCCACCTTGGAGAGCTTCATCGGGTCGCCCGCGTCGTGGAACGCGTTCCGCTCTCCCTCGAACAGCGACAGGTGGGTGTGCATACCGCTGCCCGGCTGGTCCGTGAAGGGCTTCGGCATGAAGCTGGCCTGCACGTCGGTGGAGAGCGCCACCTCCTTGACCACATGCCGGAAGGTCATGATGTTGTCGGCGGTGGTGAGCGCGTCGGCGTAGCGCAGATCGATCTCCTGCTGGCCGGGCGCCACCTCGTGGTGGCTGAACTCCACCGAGATGCCGATCCGTTCCAACGCCAGCACCGCCTGCCGTCGGAAGTCCCGGGCCACCGCGTGGGTGGTGTGCTCGAAGTAGCCGCCGGTGTCCACCGGGACCGGCACGGAGCCGTCCATCGGACCGTTCTCCAGCAGGAAGAACTCGATCTCCGGGTGGGTGTAGAAGGTGAAGCCCTTCTCGGCCGCCTTGGACAGCGCCCGGCGCAGCACGTGCCGCGGATCGGCCCAGGACGGTCCGCCGTCGGGGAGCAGGATGTCGCAGAACATCCTCGCGCTCTCGCCGCTGACCCCGCCCTCGAACGGGAAGACCTGGAAGGTGGTCGGATCCGGCATGGCGACCATGTCGGACTCGAAGACCCGGGCGAAGCCCTCGATCGCCGAGCCGTCGAACCCGATGCCCTCCTCGAAGGCCGCCTCCAGCTCGGCCGGGGCGACCGACACGCTCTTCAGCGTGCCGAGCACGTCGGTGAACCACAGCCGGACGAAGCGGATGTCCCGCTCTTCCAGCGTGCGGAGGACGAACTCCTGCTGACGGTCCACTTCCCCAACCCCTCGCGACAGTCTTGTCCGCCTTCGACCGGGCTTTACCCGACCTGACCGCCCAGTCTCCCCGGGCCTCGTTACGCCGACGTTACGCCCCCCGCCGCCGGTCGTCCCGCCCCCCCGAGCGCCCCGGACGGACCGCCCCGGCCGCCCGCGACGCCGGCCCCGCCTCCCCGCCCGGCGCAGGGTGTCCGCCGTCTCTTCCGGCGTGCCGGATCGGCGTCCGGGCACTGGGGCAAGATGAGGGCATGCCCACCCTGCGTCTCGCTCTCTGTCAGGTCAACCCGACCGTCGGCGACCTCGCCGGCAACGCCGAACTGGTCCGCGCCTGGACCCGGCGCTCCGCCGACGCCGGCGCCCAGCTCGTCGCCTTCCCGGAGATGATGCTGACCGGGTACCCGGTCGAGGACCTGGTCTTCCGCCGCTCCTTCGTCGCCGCGTCCAAGACGACGCTGGAGCGGCTCGCCGCCGACCTGGCCGCCGACGGCCTCGGCGACCTGCCGGTGGTGGTCGGCTACCTCGACGCGGACGGCCCGCCGCAGATCAGCGGGGACGCCGAGCCGGGCCGGGGCGCCCGCAACGCCGCCGCGCTGCTGCACGAGGGCGGCATCGTGGCCACCTACTTCAAGCACCACCTGCCCAACTACGGCGTCTTCGACGAGGACCGCTACTTCGTGCCCGGCGACACCCTCACCGTGGTGCGGGTCGGCGGGGTGGACGTCGCGCTGACCATCTGCGAGGACCTCTGGCAGGCCGGCGGGCCGTTCGCGGTGGCCCGGCAGGCCGGGGTCGGCCTGGTGGTCAACATCAACGGCTCGCCGTACGAGCTGAACAAGGACGACATCCGGCTGCCGCTGGTCCGCCGCCGGGCCGCCGAGGCCGGCGCACCGATCGCGTACGTCAACATGATCGGCGGCCAGGACGAGCTGGTCTTCGAGGGCGACTCGATGATCGTCACGCCCGACGGCACCCTGCTCACCCGGGCGCCGCAGTTCGTCGAGCACCTGCTGGTGCACGACGTCGAGCTGCCCGAGGCGGGTCCGCACGGGGCGGACGACGAGGAGCTGGCCGACGGCATGCGGTTGGTCCGCCGTACCGTCGGGTCCGTCCCGCCGGCCCCGACGGGCCCGGCGGCCGGCGGCGGCGTGATGGAACCGGTCGCCGACGAGGCCGAGGTGTGGCAGGCGCTGGTGCTCGGCCTGCGCGACTACGTCAACAAGAACAAGTTCCCGTCGGTGGTGCTCGGCCTCTCCGGCGGCATCGACTCGGCGGTGGTGGCCGCGCTCGCCGTCGACGCGCTCGGGCCGCAGCGGGTGGTCGGGGTGTCGCTGCCCAGCCAGCACTCCTCGGAGCACTCCCGGGCCGACGCCGAGGACCTCGCCAAGCGGACCGGGCTGGACTACCGGATCGAGCCGATCCAGCCGATGGTGGACACCTTCCTGGCGAACATGTCGCTCTCCGGGGTGACGGTGGAGAACCTCCAGGCCCGGGTCCGCGGCGTCATCCTGATGGCGCTGTCGAACCAGGAGGGACACCTCGTCCTCACCACCGGCAACAAGAGCGAGCTGGCGGTGGGTTACTCCACCCTGTACGGCGACTCGGTCGGCGGCTTCAACCCGGTCAAGGACGTGTGGAAGACGCTGATCTGGCGGCTGGCGAAGTGGCGCAACGCCGACGCCGAGCGCCGGGGCGAGACCGCCCCGATCCCGGAGAGCTCGATCGGCAAGCCGCCGTCGGCCGAGCTGAGCCCGGGCCAGCTGGACAGCGACAGCCTGCCGGACTACGACGTGCTCGACCCGATCCTGATCGGCTACGTCGACGGCGACCTGGGCCGGGACGGGCTGGTGGGGTCCGGCCACGACCCCGCCGTGGTCGACAAGGTGCTCCGACTGGTGGACACCGCCGAGTACAAGCGCCGGCAGTCCGCCCCGGGCACGAAGATCTCCATGAAGGCGTTCGGCCGGGACCGCCGGCTGCCGATCACCAACCGCTGGCGCGAGCACGGCTGATCTCGTTCCTGTCGCGTCGCGGGGCGGGGCGGAGTGAAATCCTCCACTCCGCCCTGCCGTGACCGGGTGCGCCGGTGGGACGATCGCGGCGGAACCCGGGGACCGCGCAGGCGGCCTCGAGGAAAGGAGACAGTGATGGTGGAGTCCACCCCGACCGAGGTGACCGCCCTCTACGGCGGCCCGGCCACCCGGCGGGTACGCACCCGCGACCTGATCGCCGCCAAGGAGCGTGGCGACCGCTGGTCGATGCTCACCTCGTACGACCAGTACACCGCGTCGATCTTCGACCAGGCCGGCATCCCGGTGCTGCTGGTCGGCGACTCGGCGGCGAACAACGTCTTCGGCTACGAGACCACCCTGCCGGTGACCGCCGAGGAGCTGCTGCCGCTGGTCCGGGCCGTGGTCCGGGCGACCCGGCACTCGCTGATCGTCGGCGACCTGCCGTTCGGCTCGTACGAGGAGGGCCCGGCGCAGGCACTGCGCACGGCGGTGCGGTTCATGAAGGAGGGCGGCTGCCACGCCGTCAAGCTGGAGGGCGGGCGGCGCTGCGCGGAGCAGATCGCGGCGATCGTCGGCGCCGGCATCCCGGTGATGGCGCACATCGGCTTCACCCCGCAGAGCGAGCACACCCTGGGCGGCTACCGGGTGCAGGGGCGGGGCGACACCGCCGACGAGGTGCTCGCCGACGCCCGCGCGGTGGCCGAGGCGGGCGCCTTCGCGGTGGTGCTGGAGATGGTGCCGGGCGAGGTGGCCAAGCGGATCACCGCGGAGCTGACGATCCCGACGGTGGGCATCGGCGCCGGCCCGGACACCGACGCCCAGGTGCTGGTCTGGCAGGACATGGCCGGCCTGCGCACCGGCAAGGCGCCGCGCTTCGTCAAGCGCTACGCCGACCTGGCCGGGGCGCTGACCGAGGCCACCCACCGGTTCGCCGACGAGGTCCGCGGCGGCCAGTTCCCCGCCGCCGAGCACACCTTCTGACGTACGACGGGGAGCGGGGCGGCACGGGCCCGCACCGCTCCCCTCGCGTCCTCCGGCACCCGACCCGCCGCGCTGTCGTCGTCGGGCGGACCGGCCGGTCGGGCGCATCAGCCCACGCAGAACTCGTTGCCCTCCGGGTCGGCGAGCTGGACCGAGTAGTAGTCGTTCTCCGGGTCGTCCATCGCTCCAAGCACCCGAGCCCCGAGGGCCGTCAGCCGGTCCACCTCGGCGTCGACCCTGGTCCGCCGCTCTGCCAGGGGGACCGCCCGGCCACCACCCACCTTCAGGTCGATGTGCAGCCGGTTCTTGACCGACTTCAGCTCCGGCACCGGCTGGAACCAGATCCGTGGCCCCGCCCCGGTCGGATCCTCCAACCGGTCCAGGGAGTCGCCCTCGCCGAGTTCGTCGGCCGGAACGCCGACCGCCAGGTACCAGTCCCGCCAGGTCGGGTGCCCTTCCGGCGGCGGCTGCGGCCGGTACCGCAGCGCCTCCGCCCAGAACGCGACGAGCCGTGCCGGGTCCCGACAGTCGATCACCAGTTGCCATTCCATCCCGCGATGATGCCCCGCCGGTACGACAGCGTCGCCGCGGGGCCGATTTCGTCGTACACCTGTTCTAATCTGTTGGCGTGATCGATGAGCTGGGGCGGGCGGATTGGGCGGTGCGGGCCGCTACCGGCACCCCTGCCTGGTCTCTGTCCGACGCTGAGCTCGTGGCGGCCCTCGATGCCGTGCATGCCTTGGAGCAATGCCTGGCGACGGTCAAGCTGACCCTGGTCCGGGAGTTCGACGGCAGCGGTGTCGCCGTACCCCACGGCGCCTCCTCCACCGCCGTCTGGCTCCGGGAGAGGTGGCGGCTCCCCATTGGCCGGGCTCGCCGCCTGGTGGCAGACGCCGCAGCGCTCGGCGCGACGGCGCCGACCGCGGACGCGGTCGCCCGGGCCGCCCTCGATTCGGAGGAGGCGCGGGCTGCCCGCGACCGCCACCTCACCCTTTCTGACCTGCACGACGGGCGGTTCCGGCTCGCGGGCACCCTGGACGCGGAGACAGCCGCGTCGCTCACCTCCGCACTCGCGCCGCTGACAACACCGGCAGGGTCGGATGACAGCCGTACGCCCGGGCAGCGCCGCCACGACGCGCTCGGCGACCTCTGCCGACTCGCCCTGCGGTCCGAGGAACTGCCCGAGCACGGCGGCGATGCGGCGCAGATCGTGGTCACCACCAGCTACGACGCGGTGAGCCGGCAGCTCGGTGTCGGCAGCCTCGACACCGGCACGGCCCTGACCCCCGCCACGGTTCGCCGGCTGGCCTGCGACGCGGCCGTCCTGCCGGCGGTCCTCGGCGGAAACGGTAAGATCCTCGACCTTGGACGGCAGCGTCGCCTCATCACCGGACCGCTCCGACGGGCCCTCGTGTTGCGCGACAACGGCTGTGCCTTTCCCGGCTGCGACCGCCCGCCCCGCTGGTGCGACGGCCACCACGTGGTGCACTGGGCCGACGGCGGGAAGACCGCACTGCGCAATTCCGTCCTGCTCTGCCGCCACCATCACCGGCAGATGCACCACAGCGACTGGCGCGTCAGGATCGCCGCCGACGGGCGGCCCGAGTTCGTGCCGCCCGCCTGGTTGGACCCGCAGGGCGTGCCCCGTCGCAACCCCTACCACCGGCGGACGTGAGTCCCTCGCATCCGGACTCACCCGGAACGCGCTCGGCCGGCCACAGTGCGCGACGCGGTGGGCCGGGAACGCGTGGAGCCCCGCGACGGACGGTCGGCCGGCCTTGCGCTGCTCGGCCGACCCGGCTCAGAGGTCGGTGACGCGGATGCCGGCGTGTGCCTTGTAGCGCTTGTTGATGGCGATCAGGTTGGCGGTGAACGCCTCGATCTGGTGGGCGTTGCGCAGCCGGCCCGCGTAGATGCCGCGCATGCCGGGGATCCGGGCGGCGAGCGCGCCGACGATGTCGACGAGTTCCCGGTCCTCGGTGCAGATGAGCACGTCGAGCTCGATCCGGTCGATCTCCGGGTCGGCCAGCAGCGGCGCGCTGACGTGGTTGAACGCCGCGCACACCCGGGAATCCGGGAGCAGCCCGGCGGCCTGCTGCACGGCGCTGCCCTCGGGCACGGTCAGGGCGTACGGGCCCTGCTTGTCGAAGCCGAGCGGGTTGACGCAGTCGACGACGATCTTGCCGGCGAGCGGCTCGGCGAGAGCGGCGACCGTGACGGCGTGGCCGTCCCACGGCACGGCGATGACCACCACGTCGCTGCGCCGGGCCACCTCGTCGTTGTCAGCGCCAGTCACGTCCACGCCGGCCGGCGTCCCGGGCAGCGCCGCGATCTCGGCGGCGGCCTCCGCGGCCCGCTCGGCAAATCGGGAACCGATCAGCACGGTCTGCCCGGCCCGGGCGAACCGGTAGGCGAGACCCCGCCCCTGGTCGCCGGTGCCACCGATGATGCCGATGGTCAGCCCGGACACGTCGGGCAGCGTGGTCGCGTCGTAAGCCATGCGGCCATCCTCGCAAACCGCGGCGATCGGCAGCAGCGCCGGCCGCTGTGAGAATCCCCGCTGCGCCCGGCACCGCGACCCACGCGTGTGCGCAGCGTCCGCCGCGAGCGCGGAGCCCGCGGCGGGCGCGGGCGCGGCTCAGTCCAGCTTCAAGAGGACCTTGCGCTGCTCCGGGTCGGCGGTCACCAGGCGTACCCGGACCCGCTCACCGAGCGGCAGCTCGCCGGTGCAGCGGGCACGGACCGGCGGGTCGTCCAGCGCCACCGTCCCGCCGGGCTGCCGGCCCGGCTTCTGCTGCCCGTTGGCCGGGACGTCGGTGTCCAGCACCGCGGCGGAGAAGGTCTCCCCCACCCGGTGTTCGAGCAGCACCGCCTCGGCCAGCTCGATGGCGCCCCGGGTGGCGGCGCCCGCGGTCCGGTCGGTCGTGGCCATCACCTCGGGCAGCTTCGGCAGCGCCGCCCGCGCCCAGTCGGGCACCGGCCGGCCCTCGTGCAGGGCGAGGCAGACCTCCGTCGCGTACCGGTCGGCCAGCCGGCGCAGCGGGGCCGTGACGTGGGCGTACGCGGCCGCGACCCCGCCGTGCTCCGGCTGCTCGGGCAGTTCGCCGTCGAACGCGGTGTACGCCGCCCCGCGCATCAGCTCGGCCGCCTGGTCGATGAAGGCGGCGGCGCGCGGCTGGGAGGCGTCCAGCCGGACCAGGATCTCGCCCACGCCCACACCGTCCGGCCAGTCCACGCCCAGCGGGGCGGCCGCCGCGCGCAGCCGGGCCACCGCCTCCGGCTTCGGTGGTGGCATGGTGCGCAGCAGGCCGACCCCCCCGGCCAGCATGATGTCGGCGGCGGCCATCCCGGTCAGCAGGGAGATCTGTGCGTTGTGTTCCTCCATCGGGACGGGGCCGCGCAGCACCAGCCGCCAGCCGTCGCCGTCCGGTTCGACGTCCTGCTCCGGCAGCGGCAGGTTGATCGCGCCGCGGCGCAGGCCGCGGGCGGTGAGCAGGGCGCCGATCTCGGGCAGCAGCGCGATCGGCTCGGGCAGCCGCCCGGCGTCGGCGTCGGCCTGCACGCCGACGTAGTCCAGCTTGGCGCGGCTGCGGACGCGGGCGCGTTCCAGCGCGACGGCGACCGTGGCGCCGTCGCCGTCGAGGTCGATGGTCCAGACCACGGCCGCCCGGTCGGCGTCCGGCAGCAGGCTGGCCGCGCCCTCGCTGAGGGTGTGCGGGTGCAGCGGCACGTTGCCGTCGGGCAGGTAGACGGTCTGGCCGCGCCGCCAGGTCTCCTCCTCCAGGGCGCCGCCCGGGCGTACGTGCGCGGCGACGTCGGCGATCGCGTACCGCACCCGGTAGCCGCCGCCCGGTCGGCGGCTGAGGTGCATCGCCTGGTCGAGGTCGCGCGAGGTCGCCGGGTCTACCGTGACGAACGGGACGTCGGTGCGGTCGGCCCCGGCGGGCAGCGGCGCGGCGGCCGCCTCGTCCGCCTCACGCTGCGCCGCGGCCGGGAAGCTCTCGGGCAGTCCCAGCTCGCGGCGCAGCGCGCCGAAGTCGATGCGGGGCGCCAGTACGCGTCGGATGACCACGGGGTCAATCTTGGCAGTGGGGCGGGCGATCCGCTCTCCGGCCCGGCGTGCCTCCGGTCAGGGGCAGGCCCCGACGTCAGCTGGTCGCCTTCCGGCCGCTCGCCGGCTTCGCCGTCGAGCGTCCGGCGACGACCCTCGTGCCGGCCGGCTTCCGGGCGGCGGTGAGCCGCTTGTGCGTGCCCGTCGAGGTGCTCGTCCTGGCCTCGACGGGGCCTACGGACGACGCCGCGGAGGTCGCCTTCCTCGCCGCCGACTTGCGCGTGGTGGTCGAGGAGGTGGCGGTGGCCTTCTTCGCCGGAGCCTTCTTCGCCGCCGCCTTGCGGGCGCCCCCGGTCGGGCGGGTCGAGGCGGCCTTCGTGGCGGTGGTTTTCTTCGCAGGGGCCTTCTTCGCCGCGGTCGTGGATTTCTTCGCGGCGGTCTTCTTCGCCGCCGGGCCGGCCTTCTTCACCGCCGCGGTGGCCTTCTTCCCGGTGGAGGTGACCTTCCGGGTGGCGGCCGTGGTCTTCGCGGGGGTCTTCTTCGCCGCCGTGGTCTTCTTCGCCGCCGTGGTCTTCTTCGCCGCCGTGGTCTTCGCCGCCGCCTTCCGCGCGGGAGTCTTCTTCGCCACCGCGGTGGTCTTCCTGGCGGGTGCCTTCTTGGCGGTGGCCTTGGTGGCGGGTGCCTTCTTCGCGGCGGTCTTGCTGGCCGGCGCCTTCCTCGCCGCGGACACGACCTTCTTGGCGGCGGCCTTCTTCGCGACCGCCTTCTTCGCCGGGACCCGGCCGGCTCCGGCGCCCGCGGCGTTCGGGGACGCCTTGGTGACCGTCGCCGTCCTGGCGGTAGTCGCGCCGACGGTCCGTTTCGCCCCGGCGGTCTTCTTCGCGGTCGTACCTTTGGCGGCCGGGCGGGTGGTGGCCTTACGTGCTTCGGCCATCTCGGTTCCCTCCTTGGGGGACATGCTCCCGCGTGCCTCCTCACGGAGGCACGGAGTTCCTCGACGCGGGCCGTCCCGCGCCGTTTTCAGCCCTCCCCGGCCCAACGGGCGTCCTCGGCCTCCCACGCTTCGTTGCGCTCCCGCACCTTCTGCAGGGCGTTCTCCGCGTCGGCGGCCGAGTCGTACGGTCCGAGAACGTGCTTCGCAGGGCACACGTCGGCATCGGTCTCGACCCGGTGGTGTCGTGTGCACCAGTAGTAGCGCCCACCACTTCCGCTGTCGTTCATGGGATCACTGTGCACCGCAAGCAGCCCGGCCGCCACCGGAACCGCCAAAAGTCGCCGACGACATCCACAGTAGACGTGGTACCGGGCCCGGGGGCCGGATCGGCGGATCCATGGCGGCCCGACGGGGCAGCCGGCGGGACGGTCGGTGGCGGAGAATTCACCGATGCGTTTCGGGGGACGGACATCAGCACGGGCCCGGCGGGGACTGCTCGTCACGGGGGTGGCGGTGACCGTCACCGTGGTCGGGCTGACGGTGGCGGTGCCGTTGCTGCGCGACCGCTCGCAGCAGCGGCTGGAACGGCGGGCCGACCGCGAGGTGACCGCGATTGCGCAGCGCGCGCGGGGCGAGCTGCTGGCCGATCCGTCTGCCCCGCGGGAGCGGCTGCGCCGCACCGCGGAGGCGGTGGACGGGGTGGAGGTGCTCACCCTCGAGGGTGCCGGGCCGGGCCGCGACGGGGTCCGGCTGGTGTTCCGGGTACGCGTGGCGAAGACCGCCTCGACGGTCTTCGGTTGGCAGCGGGCCACCGTGACGAGGTGCTTCGCCCAGGTGGTGCGTGGCACGTCCGGGCCGGCGGCACTGGAGCGGCTGCAGTGCCCGGCGTGAGCCTGGTCGGCGGTGGACGTTCCCTCGTACCCGGGTGAGCCGGATGGTCGCCCGTCCAGCCGACCACCCGGGCCGCCGGGCGGGCGCGGACGGGACGGGACGGCCGGCCGCCAGCGGCTAGAGTCGCCGGATGGGCGTACCGGACTACATCCTGCGGATGCGCAAGCACGTCGGCAACGACCTGCTGTGGCTGCCGAGCGTCAGCGCGGTGGTGTGCAACTCCGCCGGCGAGCTGCTGCTGGGCCAGCGCGCCGACGACGGCCGCTGGTCGGTGGTCAGCGGCTTCGTCGAGCCCGGTGAGCAGCCGGCGACCGCGGTGGTCCGCGAGGTCGAGGAGGAGACCGGCCTGCGGGTCGAACCGGTACGGCTGAGCAGCGTCGTCTCGCACCCGCACACCTATCCCAACGGCGACCGGTGCGAGTACCTCAACCTCGGCTTCCGCTGCCGGTTGGTCTCCGGTACCGCCCGGGTCAACGACGACGAGTCGCTCGCGGTGGAGTGGTTCCCGGCGGACCGGTTGCCCGAGCTGGACGCGCACGCCCGGCTGGTCATCGACCGGGCGCTGGCCGACGACCCGACCGCCTGGTATCTGCCGGCCGGCATGTCCTGGGAGGACCTCGCCGCCGCGCGCTGACCGCGGGCCGGCGTCGGGCTCCTCCACGGACGGGCTCAGGCCGGCGCCGCGGCCGGCGCGGGCGCGCCGGCGGGTTCGGCACGCCCCGTGCGGATCGCCCAGGTCAACGCGTACGGGGTGCAGGCCAGGTAGAAGTTCGGCTCGGTGAGCACCAGGTCGGTGATGAGGAACCGTTCCCAGCTGGTCGGTCGGGGCAGCCCGAAGGACGAGTCCGTCCAGCAGGTGAGCAGCCAGAGCGGCGCGGAGACCCGGTCCACGGCGTCGGGTGGCGATTCGCCGCCGTACGCCAGCGGGTCGACGGCGGGGATGTTGGCGACCACGGTGAGGACCACCGCGACGTCCGCCGCCACGAAGGCCCCGAGCACGCCGACCGTCCAGGCGAGGCGGAGCCGCCCCCGCCGGGCCAGCCCGGCCGCCGCCCAGATCGCCAGGGTCAACCCGACCAACCAGAACAGCACCCCCGGCAGGGTGTTGGCGAGCTTCTCGCCGGCGCCGAGGACGCCGAACTCCACCAGCAGCACGACGGCCGCGACGGGCAGCCCGACGCCGAACGCGGTGGCCAGCGGACCGACCCGTACGCCGTGCCGGGCCGCCCGGGCGACGAGCACGGCCAGCAGCACGCCCAGCCCGGCGGTCAGCGCGGACCAGAGCGGCAGCTGCATCGCATCGGCCCAGCCGGCCACCGGGAGCAGTGCGTGGTACACCGTGTTCATCGCGAACACCGCCGCGGCGACCACGATCGCGACGCAGGCGGCCGGGGCGAGCAGCAGCGCGGCAGCGGTACGCCGGAGCTGCCGGTGGAACACCGCGCGGTCCACCACCGGGGTGGCCGGGCGGCTGGCCGCCAGGCTGGCCGCGAAGCGCAGCATCCGCGCCCGTTGCCGGCGCTCCGCCAGCACGTGCAGCTCGGCCGCCCACTCCCGGTGCAGCTCGTCGCGGAGCGCGGCGGGCCAGCGGCGGACCGCCGCCCGGAGCAGGGCCTCGGCGACGCGCCGGGTCACCATGCGGGGGCCCCTGCCGGGCCGCCGAAGGACGGGCCGGCCTCGGGGGTGAGCGCCCGCAGCTCGGCGAGCGCCTGCCGGGCGGCGACCATCCCGTCAGCGGTGAGCCGGTAGTAGCGCCGGGCGGGCCGACCGGCGGCGGCCGGATCGACCGCCTCCCAGTCGGCGGCAAGCCAGCCGGCGTCCTGGAGCCGGTGCAGCACCGGGTAGAGGGTGCCGCTGGGCAGGCCGGTCAGCTTCATCAGGTCCAGGCCGTAGCGCTCGGCGTCGGGCTCGACGAGCAGCGCCGAGAGCACCTTGGCGACCGGGATGGTCATCCGCATGGCAGGGACTATATCGCAACTCTACATAGGGTGCGGGTCCACTTCGGTCCACAGGGCTGCGATGGCGGCGTTTGACGCCTCCGGCGCCGCCCCCGTTTCGCCGCCATGCCGAGGGGTACGCGCCGCAGGACGGAGAGGAGGCGATGACCCGATGGCTGGGATCATGCTGCGCAGTACGGCGTTCAACGACCATGACCTGCTGCCCCCGCGTTTCGCCCGCGAAGGCGGCAACGTGTCACCGCCGCTGGAATGGGCGGACGTCCCGGCGCCGACCACAGAGCTGGTTCTGCTGGTGGAGGACCCGGACGCCGGGAAGGCGCCGTTCCTGCACTGGCTGGTGACCGGGATCGATCCGCAGTCCCGCGGCGTCGGCGAGGGCGAGGCGCCGCCGGGCGGCCGCGAATGGCCCAACGACTTCGGCGGCACAGGTTGGGGCGGGCCACACCCGCCCCGGCACGAGGATCCGCACCGTTACTTCTTCCGGCTGTACGCCTTGGAGAAGCCGATCGACCTGCCGGACGCGCCGCAGGCGACCGATGTGCACGAGGCGCTGGTCGACCACGAGATCGCCAGCGGCAACATGGTCGGCACCTTCTACCGCTGACCGGGCCGCCCGCCTCGACAGTCGGCAGACAGCGAGGTCGCAGCCTTGATCAAGGCTGCGACCTGGTGGGCGACGGACGAGTCGACCTGTACGCCGGATTCTGTGCCAGCGCGTACCCCTCGCGGGATCCGCGCCGGCGGCGGCCATCCATCTCGGCCTGCCGTCGCCGACAGGCTCATGCGGCCTACCCGCAGACATCGGGCGGGCAGCCCTCGAGCGTCTGCGCCGAGCCGTCATCTTGCGGTGACGGCCCTTTCTTGGCCTTGCTCCGGGTGGGGTTTACCGAGCCACCCCGGTCACCCGGGGTGCTGGTGGGCTCTTACCCCACCGTTTCACCCTTACCGACCCGATGGGCCGGCGGTCTGTTTTCTGTGGCACTGTCCCGCGGGTCACCCCGGGTTGCCGTTAGCAACCACCCTGCCCTGTGGAGTCCGGACGTTCCTCGGCGACGGGCCGGAGCCCGTCGACGCGACCGCCCGGTCGACTCGTCCGTCGCGCCTTCATCCTAACGACGTGGCCGCGGATCTCATTTCCGCCCCGGGCGACCCGCCCCGCCCGCCACGCTTCGGACCATCCGCGTCATTGGTGCTATATCGTCCGAAGAGACCCATGAGGTATCAACCGGGCCGCCACGGGCGGGCTCCTGCGGTGGCGGTGCTTGCGGCAGCCGCCGCAGGGCAAGTGCGGCCGCGTGGTGCGGAACGGGGCGTACTAGCCTCGGGGCCCATGGATCTCTCGGACGCCGCGCTCCTGCTCGCCGCCGGTCTCGCCGCGGGAACGATGAACGCGGTGGCCGGGGGCGGTTCGCTCATCACCTTCCCCGCCATGATCGCGGTCGGCCTGCCGCCGGTGCCGGCGAACGTCAGCAACTCGGTCTCGGTCTGCCCCGGCTACCTGGCCAGCGTGGCGGGCAGCCGGGCGGACCTGCCGCCGGCCCGCCGGCTGGCGGCGCTGGTGCCCACAACGGTCGTCGGCACCGTGCTCGGTTGCCTGCTGCTGCTGGCCACCCCGGCCCGGGCCTTCGAGCTGGTCGTACCGTTCCTGGTGCTCGGCGCGACCGCGGTGCTGGCCTTCCAGGATCCGCTGCGCCGGCTGGTCGGGCATCCGCGCGACCTGTCGCCGCGCCGCCGTACGGTCACCGTGCAGGCGATGGTCGGCCTCGGCGCCGTGTACGGCGGCTACTTCGGCGCGGCGCTCGGGGTGATGCTGGTCGCCGGGCTGGCCCTGGTGCTGGACGCGACGATGGCCCGGGTGACCGCGATCAAGAACCTGCTCTCCGCGGTGGTCGGGCTGACCACGGTGGCGATCTTCGCGCTCTTCGGCCCGGTGAACTGGGCGGCGGTCTCGGTGGTGGCGCCGGCCACCCTGGTCGGCGGGTACGTCGGGGCCAGGCTGGTCCGGCGGCTGCCGCCGGTGGTGCTCAAGACGCTGATCGTCGCCTTCGGCACGGTGATCGGCCTCTACCTGCTCTGGCGCGCGCTGGGCTGACCGGGTCGGTGAGGTTGGCGTTGGCCGCCGATCACCAGGATGCCGGCGACCAGGCCGAGGCCCCAGCGGTGACCACGCAGAGGGTGATGAACGCCGGCTTGCGGTAGGTGGCGAAAATCTGACCCACGCGTACGGGCGCCTGGCGATTGGCCGGCTCGCGCAGCTTGCGGGAGGACACCGCGAGGGCGAGCACCATGAAGACGCCGCAGGCGAAGAACGGCAGCCGACAGCTCACCTCGCCGAGCAGGCCGCCGATCAGCGGGCCGACGGCGAAGCCGAGACCGAGCGCGGTCTCGAGGAGGCCGACCATCCACCGCCTCCCATTTAGCTGTATCGTGCAGATAGTTCTGTTGTATCATACAGTTATGAGCGACGACCACGCGACGGGTACGGACCCGGACGAGATCACCCTCGGCCGGATCGAGACCGAGGTCGCCCTGCTGATGCGCCTGGTCGAGGCGACCCGCCGGGCCACCGGCACCGCGGAGCACCGGGTGCTGGACCGGGCGGCGTACGTGATCCTGCGGCACCTGAGCGCCGCCGGCCCGCAGAACGTCTCGGCGCTCGCGGCCCGGCTCAACCTGGACGGCTCGACGGTGACCCGGCAGGTCTCCGCCATGCAGCGCGACGGCCTGATCGCCCGCGCCCCCGATCCGGCGGATGGCCGCGGCACGGTCATCTCCCCCACCGCCGCCGGTCTGCAGCGGATGGCCGCCGTCCAGGCGGCCCGCACCCGGCTCTACGGCGACCTTCTCGCCGACTGGACCGGCGACGACCGGGACACCCTGGCAACGATGCTGCGCCGGCTCAACGAGGCCCTCGAAACCCGCAGCCGCCGCCGCTGAGCGGACGGTCACGGCTCTCCCCGCCGGTTCTACGGGGCGGTCCGGCCTGGGCCGTCGTGCGCTCCAGGAGGCCGTCCGGGGCGGTGGGGCTGCGGACGCTGTGGAGCTGATGTCACGAACGGATCAGCCGACCGGGGCCGGGCTGCGGACCCTCCGGGCTGACCTCACAAACGAATCAGGGCCGGATGTCCGGCCCTGATCCGTTTACGACATCAGCTCTACAGCGTCCGAACAGGGTGGGCCGGACCGTCCCACGCCGGCCGCCCGGGCATCCTCCGACGAGCCGCCCGGGACCCTCGGAAAAGCCGCCCGGACGCCCTCGGAGGAACCGGACGCTCTCGGAGTAACCGCCCGGACCCCTGGAGGAGCCGCCGGCCGCCCCGGAGCGGCCGCCCGGACGCCGTCGATGCGGGCGCCCGGGCGGACCGCCGGTTCAGGCGACCGGCTCGCGGGCGGAGTCGGCGTCGCTGTCGGGGCCGGGGGCGACCCGTGGGTCGCCCTCGTCGGCGAAGTAGTCGTCCGGCGTGGTGCCGTCGACCCCCTCCGCGACCTTCGCCGCCCGGAGCGCCAGCGTCACCAGTGCCGCGACCAGCAGGTTCACCAGCACGGCAACGATGCCGACGTAGATCGTCATCTTGGTGTCGAGGCCGAACTTCTCCAGCGGGAATCCGGAGCCGCCAAAGTGCTTGCGGTTGAGCGCGGCGTTGGGATGCGGGATCTGGTAGAGCATCCACATACCCAGCCCCATGCCGGCCGCCCAGCCGGCGATCAGGGCGTTCCGGTGGAACCAGCGGGTGTAGATACCGAGCGCCACCGCCGGCAGCGTCTGAAGAATGATCACGCCGCCGATGAGCTGTAGGTCGATGGAGAACTGCGGGTCGAGGAAGACGATGCAGGCGACCGCCCCGACCTTCACCGCCAGCGACGTGATCTTCGAGACGTTCGCCTCCTGCGCCGGGCTGGCGTCCCGCTTCAGGTACTCCTTGTAGATGTTGCGGGTGAACAGGTTCGCCGCCGCGATCGACATGATCGCCGCCGGCACCAGCGCTCCGATCCCGATCGCCGCATACGCGACGCCGGCGAACCAGTCCGGGAACTGCTGGTCGAACAGGACCGGCACCACGGTGTTGCTGTCCACCGTGCCCTGGGTCGCCCCGGGCAGTGGCTTCACCCCGGCCGCGATCGCCATGTAGCCGAGCAGCGCGATCAGCCCGAGCAGCAGGCTGTACGCCGGCAGCGCGGACATGTTTCGCTTGATCACGTCGCGGTTCCGGCCAGCCAGCACGCCGGTGATGCTGTGCGGGTAGAGGAAGAGCGCCAACGCCGAGCCGAACGCCAGGGTGACGTACTGGAGCTGGTTGTTGGCGTTGAGCAGGATGCCGTCCCCCGGCGCCGGACTCGCCTTGAACTTCGCGTCGGCGGCGTCGAAGATGCCGCCCCAGCCGCCGAGCTTGTACGGCAGGTAGATGACCGCCACCAGGATCACGATGTAGATCAGCGTGTCCTTGACGAACGCGATCAGCGCTGGCGCACGCAGCCCCGACTGGTAGGTGTAGGCCGCCAGGATCGCGAACGCGATGATGATCGGCAGGTGCCGGGCCACCGCGTTGTCGCCGGTCACCCCCATGGTCTTCAGCACCGCCTCGATGCCGACCAGTTGCAGCGCGATGTAGGGCATGGTGGCGACGATGCCGGTGATCGCGACCAGCAGCGCCAGCACCGGCGAGTCGAACCGGCTACGGACGAAGTCGGCCGGGGTGACGAAGCCGTGCCGGTGCGAGACCGACCAGAGCCGGACCAGCACCAGGAAGACCAGCGGGTAGATGACGATGGTGTACGGCACGGCGAAGAAGCCCATTGCGCCCGCGCCGAACACCAGCGCCGGCACCGCGACGAAGGTGTACGCGGTGTAGAGGTCACCGCCGACCAGGAACCAGGTGATCCAGCCGCCGAAGTTTCGCCCGCCCAGCCCCCACTCGTCGAGGTGGGCCATGTCCTTCGGCGCGCGCCACCGGGCGGCCACGAACCCCATCGCGCTGACCAGCAGGAAGAGGAACGAGAAGACGATGATCTCGGTGAGATGATCCCGCCACATCACCGCTCACCCCGCTTCTTGGTCATCTGGTAGACCAGCGTGGTGGTGGCCACGCCGAGCAGGATGTAGGCCAGTTGCAGCCAGTAGAAGCGCGGGAAGCCGAACAACCGGGGTGAGTCCGCATTGAAGAACGCCGGGATCAGCGGCACCACGATCGGGATAAAAAGCAACCAGTTCCAGGGACTGTGGTCCTTCGCCCTGGACGACGCCGTTTGCGGCGCCTCCGGTTCCGGTGCAGCCATGTGACACACCTCCGGGAAGTCGTAACTCGCCATGTGACGGCCGGAGGCTACGACTCGGTGAGCGCGGTCACGATCATCCGGGGGGCGGAGCTGCGCCGAACGGCCGCCCGCCTGCGCCGAACGGCGTCGGCAGGCGGCCGGCGGCCGGCGGGATCAGCGGCCGGCGAGGTGGGCGGTGTCGTTGACCGAGCGGACCGCGACCCCGCCGTCGGGCCACATGTCCAGCACCGAGATGCCGGCCGCGTCGAGGTAGAGCCGGTGCAGGAACGCGTCGCCTGCCGCGAGGGCGTCGCGCAGTGCCAGCTTGATCGGCGAGACGTGCGAGACCACCACCACGGTCTCCCCCGGGTACGCCTCGCGCAGCGCCGCGACCGCCCGGTCGACCCGCTCGGCGACGGTGGCGAACGACTCCCCGCCGGGCGGCGCGATCCGGGTCGAGGCGAGCCAGGCGTCCAACTCGCCCGGCCACCCCTCGCGTACCTCGGCGAAGGTCTTCCCGTCCCAGTCGCCGAAGTCGCACTCGACCCAGTCGTCCTGCCGGCGCACCGGCAGGCCGCCGAGCGCGTCGGCGATCGCCTCGGCGGTGGCCGTACACCGGGACAACGGGGAACTGACCACGGCCGCGACGGACGGGGCCAGCTCGGCCACCCGCTCGGCCGTGGCCCGGGCCTGGGCCCGGCCCTGGTCGGAGAGGGGGACGTCGGCGCGGCCGGCGTAGCGGTGCTGGACGGTCCATTCCGTCTCGCCGTGCCGGACCAGGATCAGCCGGGTCGCGGTGAAGCTCGGCCGCGGCTCCCAGGAGGGCTTGATGGTGGCCGGGTCGGTGCCGGCGTTGCGGGTGGCGGCCCGGGCGGCCACCTCGCGGGGCGGCTCGACCTCCACCGCCCGCTTCGCCGGCTTGCCGGCGGCGGCATCCATCGCCGCGTTGGCGAGCGCGTCGGCGTGCCGGTTGCGCTCCCGGGGGATCCAGCTGAACCGGACCGCGTCGAAGCGGTCCACCAGCACGGCGGCCCGGGCTGCGAGCGGACGCAGCCCCGGGTGCTTGATCTGCCAACGGCCGCACATCTGCTCGACCACCAGCTTGGAGTCCATCCGCGCCTCGACCTCGGCGGCGCCCAGCTCGGCCGCGGCCTCCAGCCCGGCGATCAGCCCTCGGTACTCGGCGACGTTGTTGGTGGCCGTCCCGATCGCCTCGGAGCGCTCCACCAGCACCTCGCCGGAGGCCGGGTCCCGGACCACCGCGCCATAGCCGGCGGGCCCCGGGTTGCCCCGGGACCCGCCGTCGGCCTCGATGACGACCGCGCGCACGGCCACCGGGCTACAGGCCCGACTCGTTGGTGCGGACCATGATCCGCCGGCACTCCTCGCAGCGGACCACCTCGTCCGGGGCCGTCTTGCGGATCCGGGCCAGGTCCGCGCCGGAGATGTCCAGCCGGCAACCGCCGCACCGGCCGGCGGTGAGCAGCGCGGCGCCCAGGCCGGTGTCCTCGCGGATCTTGTCGTACAGGGCGACCAGGTCGGTCGGGAGGTCGCCGGCGAGGGGCTTGCGGGCGGCCCGCTTGAACTCCTCCTCCTTGGCGATCGCGGCCAGGCTGTCGTCGCGGCGCTGCTCGGCGGCCGCGCGCCGGTCACGCGCCTCGGCCAACCGCGCCTCAATCCCGTCGAGCCCCCCCTGGGCCGTCTCCCGCTGCTCCATCAGCTCCAGCTCGGCGTCCTCCAGGTCGCCCTGCCGACGGTTCAGCGAGGCCAGCTCGTGCTGGAGCGCCTCCAGCTCGCGGGCCGGGCCACTGCCCGCGGCGAGCCGGGCCTCGTCCTTGCTCTTGCGGGCCCGGACCTGCTCGACGTCCTTCTCCAGCCGGGCGATGTCCCGGTCCAGGTCGTCCACGGCGACCTGGGCGCGGACCCGCTCGTCCTCCAGCGCGGAGAGCTCGCGGGCCAGCCCCTCCAGCTCGGCCCGCTCGGGCAGCGCGCGGCGGCGGTGGGCGAGCTGGGCGAGGGCGGTGTCGATGGCCTGCAGATCGAGCAGGCGGCGCTGGACCTGGGGTTCAGCCTTCACGGTCGGGCTCCTTGTCGTCCAGTTCGGGCGCGGCGGCGTGCACGGTCCACGGATCGGTGTCCAGGTCGGACACCACGGTCTCGACGCCGAGGCCGGCCCGGAGGTGGGCGGCCAGGTCGTCCAGCCAGGGTCGTTCAGTCGCCCAGTGGGCGGCGTCCAGCAGGGCGGGTCCCCCGGCGGCGAGGTGCTCGCCCGCCGGGTGGTGCCGCAGGTCGGCGGTGAGGAACGCGTCCACCCCGGCGGCGGTCGCCTCGCTCAGGAAGGCGTCGCCGGAGCCACCGCTGACCGCGAGGGTACGCACGATACGCCCGGGATCGCCCGCGGCGCGAACGCCCCACGCCGTGACGGGGAGGACCGCGGCGGCGTGCCGGGTCAGCTCGGCCAGGGTCATCGGGGCGGGCAGGTCGCCGATCCGGCCGGTGCCCCGACCCGGGCCGTCGGCCGGGGAGCCGGGCGCCGGGCGGTGCAGTGGGCGCAGCCCGGTCAGCCCGAACCGGGCGGCGAGCGCGTCGGAGACGCCCGGGTCGGCGACGTCGGCATTGGTGTGCGCCACGTACAGGGCCACGCCGGCACGGATCAGGTCGTGCACGATCCGCCCCTTGTACGTGGTCGGGGCGACCGAGGAGACGCCACGCAGCAGCAGCGGGTGGTGCGCGACGATCATGTCGGCGCCGGCGGCGAGCGCCTCGGCCACCGTCTCCGGCACCACGTCGACCACGCAGGCGACCCGGCGTACCGGGTCGGTGGGCTCGCCGAGCACCAGGCCGACCCGGTCCCACTCCTCGGCCCACACGGAGGGGTAACGCCGCTCCAGCTCGGCCACCACGTCGGCGACGGTCGGCGGGGCCGCGGTTGTGCTCACGACGGGTCAGCTTACCGGCGCGGGCCGTCCGGCACGGTCACGCCCGCCGCAGTGTCCCCCGGCACGCCCCGCGCGATCCGGCTTGATCCACTCCGTTTCGGGGGGCCGGCCGGGCGGGACGAGGGCGGGGTCAGGCGGCCGAGGTGACCCGGGACCGGTCGGGCAGGGCGGCCACCGCGACCTCCCACGGGAAGGCGTGCAGGTGACGCTCACCGGAACCCGGCGGGTGCAGCGGGAAGACGTGGTCGCCGAAGAGCACCGTGGTCCCCCACTCGCGGAGCCGGGCCAGCCCGGCCTGGAAGGCCGGGTGCCGGGCCATGGCGGTGTTGGTGAAGGGGACCACCACCACCGGCAGTCCCCCACCCTGCCCCTCGACGAGCAGGCCCAGAGCCAGCGTGTCGGTGATCCCGGCCGCCCACTTGTTGACCGTGTTGACCGTGGCGGGGCAGACGATCATCGCGTCGGCGGGCGGCAGCAGGTCCGGGTCGCCCGGGTTCTTGTAGTGGGTGCGTACCGGGTGACCGGTCTGCCGGGCCAGCGCGGCCCGGTCGACGAACTTCGCCCCGTCCGGCGTGGTGATCACGCACACCTCCCAGCCGTCCTGCTGGGCCAGCTCGACGAGACGACCGATGTGGCGTGCCAGCGGCGAACCACAGGCGATGACGTAGAGCACCCCGCGGCGCTCGCTGCTCGGGTGCGGGCCGTTCATCCGGCCGGCACCGTCGTCATACTCCGACTCCCATGTGCTCAGCCAACTCCGCTATCGGCGGAGGCGGCGCACCCCGTGTGCGACGCAGCACGTCCGACATCACCTCGTGGGCGATCGGCCGGCAGCGGATCTCCGACGGCGCGAGCCGGTCGCCCAGCAGCAGCATCTCGCCCGCGTTGGCCACGTCGGCGATCTGGGCGAACCCGCGCGCGATGTCGAGCAGGTGGTGCGCGCGGCGCTCGGGCAGCAGCGCGTTGAACGCCGGCTCGGGGATCCGCTGGTGGATCTCCACCGCCCGCCCGCCGTCGCCCAGCTCGACCGCGGCGGCAGCGCGGTGCAGCTCCAGGTTGGTCGGGCCGAACGAGGTCCAGTAGCGGTTCTGGTCGCTGCCGAGCAGGGTGGCCGCCTCGTCGGCGCCGTTGAGCAGGTCGTCCACGGTGGCGGAGTCGCCGATCCGGGCGGCGGCCATCGCGCCCTGCAGCAGCAGCATCCCGTAGACGGAGAGCCGGTCCGGGTCGGCGTCGTTGCCGCCGCCGGGGGCGAGCCGGTTGGCGATGGTGACGTTCAGCTCCAGGGCGGGGCGGGCCCGGCCCATGGCGACCAGGGCGTTGCAGACCCGGGTGGTGGCGATGCCGGCCAGCAACTGGTCGTCGGCCCGCTGGGCGACCGCCATCGACCGGTCGGCGGCGAGCCAGGCCAGGTCGCACTCGCCGAGCTTGCGCAGCACCGAGGAGGCGATCTGGTAGACCTGCCCGAGCAGGTGGGCCGCCTCCTTCGCCTGGTCACCGCCGTAGCCGGCGTCGGCCGCCTGGGCGTCGCGCAGCAGCTTGGGCAGGGCCCGGGTCAGCATCCCGTAGCGGCCGTACTGGTAGGTGAGCCAGGCGTGGTTGACGGCCTTGCGCAAGTCGGTCAGCGGCGGCGGGTACGGCGCGGCGTCGAAGTACGCGCTCATCGAGTCGTACCGCTCCAGGGCGGCCCGGATCTCCTGCACCTCGATCTGGTCGATGCAGTTCAGCGCGTCGGTACGCCGCTCCGGATCCTTGCCGACCAGGAGTTGGACGTCGACCTGGAGGATGTCGGCGATCTCGTAGAGGACGGAGAACTTGTCCAGCCGGCGCACCCCGCGCTCGACCTTGTCGACCCAGCTCTTGGACTTGCCCAGGCGGTCGGCGAAGACCTGCTGCGACATCTTGCGCCGCCCGCGCCAGTAGGCCACCCGTCGCCCTATCGGCAGCTCGTCCATCCCCTGCTCCTCCCCCTCGTGTCGTCGTCCGGCCCCGCTCCGGACGACCCCCCGCGGGTGCGGTGATCCGTCCGTCTCAGGTTTTCGCTGGTCGCACAGGTTGTACGTCAGCCATACAGCCAGTCCTCGTAGTTTTCGTGCAAGTTGCACGAGCCGTTCGTCCGCTCAACGATCGCGGGTTACGGCAGTCACGGTGCGCGACGTGTGACGTGGCGGCGTGCGTTCCGGCGAGGGGGGAGATCACGGGTTATGTGGGGAAACGTCGGACCGCGGGTCGCCCAGCTGTCGCCGATCGAGCGGGTCCGGCTGCGCCGGATCGCGGTGCGGTACGCCATGCACGGCTGGGAGGTGACCCCCGGCGCCTGCCTGGCCCGCAGTCGCTTCGTCTGCGGCCGCGCGGGCTGCCCGACCGTCGGCTGCCATCCGGCGCTGGAGGACTGGGAGAGCGCGGCGACCGCCGACCCGGCCCGGGTGGCGACCTGGTGGCGCAGCCGTCCGCACGGGGTGCTGCTGCCCACCGGCCGGGCCTTCGACGTGCTGGAGGTGGCGGCGCACCTCGGCCGGTACGTGCTCGACGCGATCCCGGGCCACCCGGCCGGCGCCGGGATACGGGGGCCGGTGGTGGTGACCCCGACCGGACGGTGGATGTTCCTGGTCCGACCCGGCGATCCGCTCCGGCCCGAACTGGAGCACTGCTTCCACGTGGTGCGCCACGGGCCCGGCTCGTGGATCCCGGCCCCGCCGACCCGGTTGCCGGAGGGCGCGGTGCGCTGGGCGGTCGCCCCCGAGCAGGCACGCTGGCAGCTGCCCGACTCCTACCTGGTGCAGAACACCCTGATCGACGCGCTGCGGGCCACCGGCGTCACGCTCACCCCCGAGCTGCTCCCCGGCCAGCTCCCGCTGCCCCGACAGGGCCACTGAGCCGTCAGTCGGGTTGCCGGCAGCGTCCCCGGCGGTGGCGACCTCGTTGCACCGGATGACGGCGCGCTGACGCCGGGAAACGGGGGTACATGATGGCCACGGACGACGCCGCACAGCACGCCGAGGGCGCCGAGCCACCACCGCACCACGCACCGGTGCGCCGCTGGTCGGGGAACCGGCCGGGTGGCTCCCGCCCGGAGCGGGCCCGACCCGCCGGCTCCCGCCCGGCCGGCACCCGCCGCCCCGCCCGCTGACGAGCGCGCCCGCACCGGGTCCGCCCGTCTGGGCGCCCATGCGCCGAAGCCGAGGTCGGCACCGACCACGGTGACCGAGCGTAGGCCGCGGGCCGGCTCACCCCGCCGCGGGTCGAGCACGTGGCGGCCCCGCTCGTGGACGCCGAAGGGGGCGACCGCCAGGTCGGTGCCGGGTGAGCTCGTGCAGGGTCGCGGCGGGCAGGTCGTCGGCCAGGTCCAGGCTGATCGCCGTACCCATGATCTGCTCATCCCGGCGCAGGCCGGGACGGACCAGCGGCGCCATCGCGTCAGAACGCCTTGTCGATGGCGGCCTGCAACCACCGCTTCCCGGTACGACGGCCGGCGGCGTAGGTGTCCTGGTATGTCACGCGTACAGCTTCATGGGGGTGTATTTCTGCCTCGGGAAGATCTTGTCCACCTCCGCGTTGGTCAGGCCGAACCGGCCCTGCGCCACGCTTCCGTAGACGTTGAACATGTTGTTGTACTCGGGTACGTCGCCCGAGTCCAGATCGTTCAGCCCGTTCCAGGTGCCGAGCAGCGAGCCGGCGAGCCGGCGGCCGGACAGGATGGTGACCACCCCACCGTGGCCGTGGTCGGTGCCGCCGCCGTTGGAGGCGACCCGCCGACCGAACTCGCTGGACACCATGATCGTCACGTTGGCGGCCTTGTCGCCGAGGTCGGTGAAGAACGCCGCCATCGCGCTGGCGAGCTCGTTCAGCCGCCGGTGCAACCGGCCGCCGTCCCGGCTGCCCTGGTTCTCGTGGGTGTCGTAGCCGCCCATGCCGACCGTAGCGACCCGGACGTTCGCCCCGCCCTTGATCAGCTGGGCGAGCTGCTGAAACGCCTTCCCAACGCCGTCGTAGCTGACGCCCTCGGCCGGCTGGTACGGCTTGGCGGAGAGCCTCTGCGCGGTGGCCAGCGCGCCCATGCCGTCGAGCACCGCCTCCTCGACCGGGTGGTTGATCCCGGTGAACAGGCCCCGGATCGCCTTCTCGGTGGCCTCGCGGTACTTCTCGTCGCCGTTGAGCCGCAGCGAGCCGACGCTGTTGAGGGAGAGCGCGCCGTTGTTGCCCACCAGCGACCGGGGCAGCGTGCTGCCGATGCCGACGCTGCGGAACGCGGTGCCCTTGCCGAGCGCGTCGACCAGGCCGTCCAGCCAGCCCCGACCGCCGGTCTCGCTGGGCAGGCCGCCGAGGTTGCAGGCGTCCGCCGCCTGGAAGTGGCTGCGGGAGAGCCGCTCGTCGGAGACCGCCGGGATGAAGCCGAGCTGGCCGGCCTTGAGCCACTGCTCCAGCGGCTTGAACGCGCTGGTCAGCTTGAAGCCGCGGCCCAGCGCCAGCGAGTCGTCCCCGAGCAGCAGGTCGGGTCGGGCCTTGGCGAGCACCGGGTCGTCGGCCGGGGCGACCAGGCTGAGCCCGTCCAGCCCGCCGTAGAGGAAGACGTGGATCAGGGTGCCGGTCCTGGTCGCGGCGAACGACGCCGAGGTGGTGACGAACTGGGCGGTGGCCAGCGCGGTGGCGGTGGCGGCGCCGGCGACGAAGGTCCGCCGGGTCACGCCGCGGCCGTCCTGCTGGGCCTCCTCCAGGTCCTCCAGCCGGCGGTAGCGGTCCCGCTCGGCGGCGTTCTCGGCGGCGACGACCTCCGCCTCGGCGCGCAGCAGCGCCTCGGCCGGGTTGTCGGCCAGTCGCCGCAGGTCGGGGCATTCGGGGTGCAGGGGGAACGTGCGCACAGTCTTCTCCATCGGGTGCCTCACCGGAGGTGGTGCTGGGGGGACGCGAGGATCGCCCGCGCGACGGCGGTGATGGCCCCGTTGAACGTGGCGTCGACCCGGGCGGTCGCCGGCAGGCCGGCCACGGCGAGGATCAGCGCCTTCTCCCGGGCGCTCAGCTTCTGGTGCACCAGCCGCAGGGCGAGCGCGTCCACGTACGCCCCGGCGGTCGCCGGCGGCCTCGCCACCAGCTTCTCCGGCTTGGTGTACGTGAACTGGTTGCGGTAGCCGGCGAGCAGTTCGCCGGCCTCGTTCCAGCCGTTGACCATGGTGCCGGCGGAGGTCCAGGCGACGTAGACGTCCGGGTAACCGTCCGGGGTGGGCTGGCCCATCGGATACTGGCCCAGCTCGCGCAGCTTGTCGTGGATCTGCCGCAGCCCCTGGGCGTACGCGGTGCGCTTGCTGTCGCCCTGGGTGAACTCGGGCGACGCCTCCGGCGAGACGCCGAGGGTCCGGTAGGTGGCGACCAGATACTCCATCGGGCGGCGCACCTTCTGCCCCACCGCGGCCCAGAACTCGGAGGAGCTGAAGAGCGCCATCACCAGGGGCTTCACCATGCCCTTGTTGAGGGTGTAGACCTTCGCCAGCCGGTCCACCAGGGACTTCGGCGGGGTGTCCGAGACGAACCGGGTGGCGAGGCTGCGGGCCACGTACTGCGCGGTCGACGGGTGCAGCGCGATGTAGGTGATGTACGCGTCGATGACCTGGTCGGCGGTCTTCGGGTCGGCCGAGTTGTTCGGGTGGCTGAACCCGAGGACCCTCACCTTGCCCAGGTAGTGCCGGTCGGGGCGGAAGACGTACTCCCCGTCGTTGACGCTGCGGCCGGTCTGGAGCAGGGCCGCCTGCCGGACGTCCTTCTCGGTGTAGCCGCCGTCGACGCCGACCGAGTACAGCTCCAGGTTCTCCCGGGCCAGGTTCTCGTTGACCGCCTTCGCGCTGGAGTCGACCTGGTTGAGGTAGAGCAGCAGCGCCGGGTGCTTGTTCGCGGCGACCAGCATGTCCGGGTAGCTGCCCAGGGCGTGCTTGCGGACGACGTCCCGGTCGAAGGAGTTCCGGTAGACCTCACCGCCGTCGAAGTCGGCGGAGACGTGCAGGAAGTCGTTCCAGAAGTCGACCATCACCTCGAAGAGCTGCCGCTCCGACCAGATCTGCCGGGCGAGGGTGGCGTACACCATCTCCTTCTCCGGCTGCACACCCCGGTCGTTGAGCTGGTCGCGCTGGTCGCGCAGCTGCTGCGGGCCCAGCTTGAGGCTGGGCAGCTCGGCCAGCTTCAGCTCGGCCCGGCTCGGCGCGATCTTCTCCGGGTCCAGCTGCCGGCGGATCCAGCCGTCGATGCCCATCCGCTTGATGTCGGCGATCACCTTGGGCGTGGCGCCGAAGGTGGCCCGGCCGGCCAGATGCCGGATCGGGTCCTTGGCCAGCACGGTCTTCACCGTCACCCTTGTCTCGGCGGCGGCCGCCGCCGGGCCGGAGAAGGTCCGGCCACCGCCGGGCGAGTTCTTCTTCAGCGCCGCGCCGGCCCGGGAGCCCATGTAGCTCTCGTTCTGCTCGGTGTAGGTGCGCACCGTGCTCGGCTGCTGGCCGCTGGGGCGGGCGGCGGTGCCGTCGGTGACGGTGGTGCCGGTGGCGTCCCCGGCCACCGGGGCGTCGTCGCCGAAGAGCCCGCGTACCTGGGGGCTCATCGCGAGGGCGGCGCCGCCGGCGACCACGGCGGCGGTGCCGCCGAGCGCGACGAGGGCGCGCCGCCGGCCGACCCGGTCGTCGTCATCGTCCAGGTTGGGCAGTCCGGCGCCGGCCGGCCGGTACGGCGCTTGCTGGCCCAGGCCCTGCGGGCCGACCCACTGCGGGCTGCGGGCCGCCGGCGGGGCGGGGTACCCGGCGTGGGCGTACTCGGCGTGCGGGTCGGCCGGAGCGGCGTACGGGTGCACGTGCTGCTGCTCGTACGGGGTGAAGCCGTGGGCGTCGCGGTACCCGTCCGAGGTGGGGTGCTGGCGCCCGTCCCAGCCGCGGTCGTCCCGCGGTCGACGTGGTGGCACAGTCTGGTCGGCCATGTACCAATCCCGTTTTCTTCAAGGCGCCGACACGCTGCGACCGGGGCGGGGCGGAGGGTGCGGCGACTGGTGCCTGAGGAGTTGCTACGGGAAAGTAGCCAAGGCCTCCGATGCCTTCAAGGCGCGCGGAAGCAGGCCCGGACCGCACTTAAGACACCGCTCAGTACCCCACCGGGCTGGTCGGTTTCGGCCCGCCTGGGTACCGACGTCCGGAGCAGGGGCGACATAGGCCCGAGCGATGTGGACGTAACGTTTTCGGCGCACGCGACGCTTATCGCGCCGTTCACCCGCACAGCGAAACTTAAGGGCCGGATAAGCCTGTGCTGAGGTCCCTCCCCAGGGTTTTCCGCGCGCCCGCGGTCGGAGCGGAAAAGTAGCAACACCAGGGGTGCGTGAGCCGCCGCCGCAGCGGGTAAGCCGCCGGACCGCTGAAGCCGTGAGGGGAAGGCACCGCCATGCTCAGCAAAGAGGATCAGCGCAGATTCGAACAGATCACCCGGCAGCTCCGGGAGAGCGACCCGAAGTTCTTCGCGAGACTCGACCATCGGGCCCGGACCCGACGCGGGCGCTGGCTGATGCTGCTGACGATCGTGCTCTGGGCGTCGCTGCCGGCGATGACCGTGCTGGCCGGACGGCTGGCCGGCGCGATCTGCGCCGTGGTGCTGGCGGCCAACGCCGGTCTGATGTGGCGCTTCCGCCGCCGCTGGCTATGAGCCGACGGCCGTCGCGGCCGTCCGGGGCGACGCCGGCCAGCCGCCGGCCCGATCAGCCGGCTATGACGACCGGCCGAATTCCCGGTACGCCCGGCGCAGCCGTTCCAGCAGGCCCGGTCCGCCGATGGCCGGGGCAGGTGCGCCGAGCTGCCGCAGCAGCAGCTCCGGGCCAGTGGCCAGGCTGGGCGCCCGGTCCGGCAACGGCACCGGCGGGAGCCAGAACCGGTCCACCGCCTCGGCCAGCGGGGCCGCCGGCAGGCCGGCGAGCACCCGCGCCGCCCCGGCGGCGGGCAGCTCCGGCGCAGTGTCGCCCGAGCCGGGCGACGGTCCGAGCCCGGACGTGGGTCGGTGGCCGGACCGCTCCGCCCCGGCCGGGTCCGCAGTGGACGTACCGACCGGCGTCGGCGCGCCGCCGTCCGTCACCGCCGAGGGGGACGTCGTGCCGGCGCGCAGCGCGCGGAGCCGGTCGAGCAGCTCGGCGCGGCTGCGGCCGCGCCAGTGCAGCAGCTGGAACGGATCGGCGTCGAACGCCTCGGCGAGCAGGTAGAACGTCGCCGCGAGATGTTTGCAGGGCACCGCGAAGTCGGGGCAGCTGCACCGCTGGGTCAACTCCCCCACCCCGCTCGGGAAGAGCGGGGCGCCTGCCGCCGCGAACACCTCCTCCAGTTCGGGCGGGAGGTCCCCGGCGAGCAGCCGGGCGCTGAAGAGCGCCTGCGCGGCGAGGTCCCGTTCGACCCGGTCCCAGAGCGCCGGCGGGAAGGGCGCCAGCGCGATGCCAACCTCGTACGGCTTCGGCCGGGAGCCCTGCACGGTGGCCTCGACCCGACCCGGCGTGACGTCCAGCCGGATCACCTGCCCGGCACGCGCGTACGACCGGCCCCGGGTCAGCCGGGTGCCGAGGGCGAACGACTCCAGCACCTCCAGGAACCGCCGCGACCACCAGGAGATCCCGATCGCGCCCCGCGTGCTGCGCGCCTTCAGCCCGCCGTCGACCCGGCGCGGCCGGCCGAAGTCCGCGAACCGGCCGGTGCCGGACTCCGGCCCGGGCCCGTCGTCGTGATTCCTCACTCCACCACCGCCCCGACCTCCAACGCGAAGAGTTCGCGCAGCTGGGCGGTGGAGAGTTCGGTGACCCACTGCTCGCCGCTGCCCACCACCGACGCGGCCAGGCTGCGCTTGTCGGCGATCATCGCCGCCACCTTCTCCTCGACGGTGCCGGCGCAGACGAACTTGCGTACCTGGACCCGCCGGCGCTGGCCGATCCGGAACGCCCGGTCGGTGGCCTGGTCCTCGACCGCCGGGTTCCACCACCGGTCCACGTGCACGACGTGGTTGGCGGCGGTGAGGGTGAGCCCGGTGCCACCGGCCTTGAGGGACAGCACGAAGAGCGCCGGGCCGTCCGGGGACTGGAAGCGGGTGACCATCGCGTCCCGGTCGGCCTTGCCGACGCCGCCGTGCAGGAAGAGCACCTCCCGGCCGAAGCGGGCCGACAGGTGGCCGCGGAGCATGCCGCCGAACTCGGCGTACTGGGTGAAGAGCAGGGCCTTCTCCCCCGCCGCGAGGACCTCGTCGACGATCTCCTCCAGCCGTTCCAGCTTGCCGGAGCGGCCGGACAGGGCGGAGCCGTCGCGCAGCAGCTGCGCGGGATGGTTGCAGACCTGCTTGAGCCTGGTCATGGTGGCCAGCACCAGGCCACGCCGCTCCATCCCGTCGCTGGACTCGATCTTCGCCAGCATGTCGTCGACGATCGCCCGGTAGAGCGAGGCCTGCTCGGCGGTGAGGTTGCAGAGCACCTCCATCTCCAGCTTCGCCGGCAGGTCGGAGATGATCGAGGAGTCGGTCTTCAGCCGGCGCAGCACGAACGGGCCGGTCATCCGGCGCAGCCGGGCGGCGGTCTCGGCGTCGCCGTGCCGCTCGATCGGCACCGCGTACGACTGCTTGAAGCTGGCGGCCGGGCCGAGCAACCCGGGGTTGGCGAACTGCATGATCGACCAGAGGTCGGCCAACCGGTTCTCCACCGGCGTACCGGTGACCGCGACCCGGTGCCGCGCGGGCAGCGACCGGACCGCCTCGGCCTGCCGGGTGGAGGCGTTCTTGATCGCCTGGGCCTCGTCCACCACCACCCGGTGCCAGCCGACGGAGGCGAGCGCGACGGCGTCCCGGGCGGCCACCGAGTAGGTGGTCAGCACCAGGTCGGCGGCGTGCACCGCCTCCTCGAACGCCGCGCCGCGCGCGCGGTCCGCGCCGTGGTGCACGTGGACGCGCAACCCGGGGGTGAACTTCGCCGCCTCCCGCTGCCAGTTGCCGACCAGCGACATCGGGCAGACCAGCAGCGTCGGCCCGGCCTCCGGCGGGTCCCCGGCGAGCAGGGCGAGCATCTGCACCGTCTTGCCCAGCCCCATGTCGTCGGCGAGCACCCCGCCGAGCCCGAGCGACTGGAGGAAGGCCAGCCAGGCCAGCCCGCGCCGCTGGTACGGCCGCAGCGTGCCCTTGAAGGCCGGCGGCGGGTCCAGCGGGGTGAGCCGCCGCTCCGCCTGCCCGGCGAGCAGGTCGCCGAGCGGCCCGTCGGCGGTCACCTCCAGCACCGGCAGCGCGTCCGGCCGGTCGCCCTCACCGAGCCCGAGCCGGAGCAGGTCGGCGACGGTCAGCTCGCCGGAGGAGCGCAGCAGCCGCAGCCCGGCGGCGAGCCGCTTCGGGTCCAGCTCCACCCACCGGCCGCGCAGCCGCACCAGCGGGATCTTCAGCTCGGCCAGCGCGGCCAGTTCGTCGGCGCCGATCGTCTCGTCGCCGAGCGCCACCTGCCACCGGTAGTCGACCAGCGCGTCCAGGCCGAGCCCACTTGAGGTGCTGGCCACGGTGCCCGGCGCGGTGCGGCTGCGGGCTTGCAACCGGGCGCCGAGCCGGGCCGACGGGCGCTGCCACCAGGACGGCAGCAGCACCCCGAACCCGGCGGCGTGCAGCACCGGCGCGCCGTCGCGCAGGAACCGGTGGGCGCCCCCGGCGTCCAGTTCCAGCTGCTCCGGAGCGGGGGTACGCAGCGCGGTGTCCAGCTCCGGCCAGAGCCGGCCGGCCCGGCCCAGCTCGGCCAGCAGGGTCTCCTGCGGGCTGTCGAGCCGGCCGGCGAGCGCCGGTACGGTCTCCGGCGCCCGCCAGACCTGACCGGCGTCGACGTGCAGGCTGGGCTCGTCGGCAGCCTGGAGGCCGAACTCGACCCGCCAGGGGCCGCTGCGCCGGACCACGGTCGCCGGATCGGCGGGCACCACCACGAGCGGGTCGGTGATCTCGTCCTCGGCGGGCTCGACCAGCCGGAAGCTGGCCCGTACCGCGCCGCCGGCGGCATCGCGCTGCCAGGCGTCCAGCTCGGTACGGAGGGTGGCCAGCGCGGCCGGGTCGGCGGTGAAGGCGCGCGCCGGGCCGGTCAGCCCGGCCAGCCAGCCGGCGACCACCCCGTCGCGGCGGCCGCCCCGGACCAGGTCGGTGTCGGCGAGCGCGACCCGGGCGGCGGCGTCGGTCAGCGCGTCCAGCGCGTCGGCCACCACCGCACCCGGAGCCGCGCCGGCGGCCCGGGCGGCCGGCGGCAGGGCCAGGGCGAGCGAGCGGGCCCAGCCGGCGTCGGTGCCGGTGAGCAGCGGCCGCCACACCGCCCGCGCGGCCTCGCCGCCAACGGCCACCGGTCGCCACGCGTCACCGGCAGTCGGGGAGGCCGGCGGGCCGGCAGCCGACACGGGCGCCTTCTCCCCCGGCTGTCCGGTCGGCTCGGCGAGGCCGGGCAGCACCCGCCCCCGGGCGACCAGGTCACCCGCGAACCCGGCCAGCTCGGCGAGGTGGCGCAGGGTGGCCCCGGGTACGGCGGCCACCCCGTCCAGGTCGCGCAGCAGGGTGAACGCGTCGTTCGGGGCGTACGCCAGGACGGGGGCCCGCCAGCCCGCGAGGGTGACCGGACCGCGGACCGGTTCCACGACGGCGGTCCGGACCAGCTCCGGCGAGTCCAGCGGCGAGCCGGCCCGGGTGGGCAGGCTGAGCGGCAGCGCGCCGGCCTCGGCCGGGACGTCGCCGAGCGCGGCGGCCAGGGTGGCGTGATCGGCGGCGAACGGGTGGGGGCGCTCGCGCGGGGCCCGACCAGGCCGGCGCGGCGCGCGGGCCGGCCGGGTGCTGTCCTCCGCCCAGACGGCGAGACCGGCGCCGACCAGCCACACCCCGTGGATGACCAGCACACGCTCCCCCTCGTCGACGCCCGGGCCCAGGATAGGCGGCGCCGACCGGTTACCGTCGGCGCCATGTCCGACCTCCTCGTGATCGGCGGCCTGGGCGTGGACATCCGGGTCCGGGTGCCCGAGATCCCGCTGCTGGCCGCCGACTCGCTCACCGTCCCCCCGATCGACCTGCGGATCGGCAACACCGGCGCCGGGGTGGCCCTGGCCGCGGCCGCGCTCGGACTGCGGGTGGCGGTGGTGGACGTGCTCGGCGCCGACCCCGCCGGCGACGTGGTCCGGGCGGCGCTGGGCCGCAGCACCGTGCGTTCCGTGCTGACCGACGACCCGGACGGCACCCGCCGGTCGGTGAACCTGGTCGACCCGGCCGGGCGGCGGATGTCGCTCTACGATCCGCGCCCCTGGCGGGGCGGGAGCCCGTTCCCGCCGGGCGACCTGGCGGAACTGGTCCGGGACGCCGCGCACGTCCACGTGTCGATCATGGACTGGGTCCGCGAGCTGACGCCGGTGCTGCGTGCCGCGCTGCCCGACGGCGTGTCACTCTCCACCGACCTGCACGACTGGGACGGCGGGAACACCTACCACCGTCCCTTCGCGGAGGCCGCCGACCTGGTCTTCGTCAGCGGCGTACGGCTGGGTGACCGGAGCGGGGAGGTCGCCGCCGACCTGGCGCCGCGCACCGTGGTGGTGACCCGGGGCGCGGAGGGCGCCGAGCTGCACCCGGGTGCGGGCGGACCGCTGGCGGTGCCCGCCGCCGCGCCGCCCGCGTCGGTGGTCGACACCAACGGCGCCGGGGACGCCTTCGCCGCCGGGCTGATCGCCGGCCGGTTGCGGGGCGCGCCGCTGCCGGAGGCGGCCGGGTACGCCGCCCGGGTGGCCGCCGCCGCCTGCACTCACGACGGGATGGAGTACCCGCCCGGCCTGCTGCCGCGGGACTGAGTCAGACCGCGCCGGTGTCGCCGTCGGTCCAGCGGGAACCGGGCGGCCACCAGCCCTTCCACTGCCCCGCAATCCCTGCGGGCCGGCGGTCGCCGGGGCAGGATGGGCGCATGGCATCCACGGTGAAGATCCCGCTGACGGGCGGCACGGCCGACGGCGAGACGGTCGAGGTCGAACTGGACAGCAACGGCCGCCCGCCGCTGACCCACCACCACATGGGGCCGCACGGGTTGGCCGAGGCGCAGATCTACGAGCTGGAGTCCGAGGACGCCGAGGGGTTGCGGTGGCACTACGCCTGGCGCGGCCCGGCCGTCTGAGCCGAGCCGCCCCGGCACGACCGTGACCTCGGCGCGCCGACGCCTAAGGGGACCGTCAGGCGGCCGTCCGGGACAGGGAGCGGGAGCGGATGCTCTCCAGCACCGCCCGGGTGACGTGGGAGGTGCCCCGGGCCTGGTCGCACACGTCGGCGACCAGCCGCGCGGTGGCCTCGGCCCGGGACTCACGCTCGTCCCAGAGCCGGTCGACCTCGGCCAGCAGCGGGCCCTCGACCTCCCGCTCCACGCCGCGCAGGGCCGGCACCCCGAGCCGCTGGGCCAGGTCGAAGACCTTCCCGGCGTACGGCAGCGGCAGGAACGGCGTGCCCACCATCGCGGCGAAGATCAGGAAGTGCAGCCGCATGCCCACCGCGAGGTCGAAGTGCTTCATCAGGCCGAGCACCTGCCGGGGTGAGTAGGTGCCGTGCAGGATCCGCCCCCGTTCCGCGGCGATCATGTGCGACAGCACGCCGTGCGAGTGCCGGATGTCGTCGCGTTCCATCGGCACGAAGAGCACGTAGGCGTCGATCCGGTGCACCAGGAAGTCGCCGATCTGGGCGAGCAGCCGGTGGTACCCGTCGACGTCGAGCCGCTCGGCGGCCCGCCCGGGCTCGCGGACGCTCAGCCCGACCAGGCGCTTGCCGGCGGGCACCCCCTCCTCGCGGAGCAGCCGGGCCGGGAAGTCCTCCGGTTCCAGCAAAAACGCCGGGTCGGCGGTGACGGTGATCGGGTTGAGCAGACCGGACTCCTCCAGCACCATCCGGGACTCCTGGTCCCGGACGGTCACCTCGACGGCGCCGGAGAGGGTCTCCCGGACCATGCCGGTGTCCACCCCGTCCGACAGCGGCCCGACCCCCACCGCGTACGTGAGCAGGGGCAGGCCCCGCTCCTGGGCGACCCGGACCACCCGCAGGTAGCGGCGGGCCTCCCGGTCGTAGAGGATGCCGCCGCCGCCGAGGATCAGCAGGTCGAGCTGGGCCAGCACCTCGGCCGAGTCGGTGCGGCTGACGCCCTCCCAGGGCACCGCCTCCACGTCGGGGTGGGCCAGCGCGGTGTGTGTCGGATTCCGGGAGAAGACGATGATCCGGGCGGTCGGCTCCTGCGCGCGCAGGTCGGCCAGGAGTCCGCTGAGGATCGCCTCGTCGCCGAGGTTCCGCCCACCGTACGAACCCAGCACACCGATGGTCAGTCCGGTGGCATCCCTCATCCGTCGCTCCTCCCGAGTGCGTCCCGGGGCGGTTTCCCGTTGCGCGCGGGGACATACCTCTCAGGCGCGGGCGACCAGCCGGGACACGAAGGCGGAGACCACCTGGTCCGGGTCGAATCCGGCGTCGATGGAGGTGGTGAGCAGGTCGAGCAGCAGGCCGTCCATCGCATAGTGCAGCAGCGCCACCTCGAACGCGCCGCCGGGCAGGCCGGCGGCGACGTGGAAGGCGACGTCGTCGTGATAGCCGCGGCGCAGGGTGTCGCCGAGGATCCGGGCGAGTTCGGGCTGGCGGACCGCCTCCAGGCGCAGCTCGATCAGCGCGCGGGTCAGCTCGGGCTGGGCGGTGGTCCGCTCGACTATGTAGCGCAGGTAGTCGGTGACCAGCTCCAGGGACGGCTCCCGGGCGCCCAGCTCGGCGAGTCTCCGCTCGTCCGGGGCGAACCGCTCGATGATCCGCTCGCCGAGCGCGCCCAGCATGGCGTCCCGGGAGCGGAAGTAGTTGGACGCGGTGCCGACGGGCACCCCGGCCTCCGCGTCGACCGCCCGGTGGGTGAGGCCCCGGGCACCGGTCGCCGCCAGCACCCGCAGCCCCGCGTCGGCCAGCGCCGCCCGCCGCTCCACGTTCTTCGCCACGGAGACACCCTAGCGGAAACCACGACAGGTGTTGTAGGTTACGAACCACGACAGCAGTAGTGATTGAGGAGTTCGTTTGCGCAAGCTCGTGTACTACGTCGCCAGCACCCTCGACGGCTTCATCGCCGCCCCCGACGGGTCGCCGGACTTCTTCCCGCTCGATCCCGATGTGACGGAGCACCTGGTGGCGAACTGGCCGCAGGCGTTCCCGACCTTCGCCCACGGGCAGTTCGGCATCGACCGACCGGAGGGCCGCTTCGACGCGCTGGTGATGGGCCGGGCCACCTACGACCCGGCATTGAAGATCGGCATCACGAGCCCGTACGCCCACCTGACGCAGTACGTCTTCTCCCGCTCCCTGCCCCCGGGGGACTACCCGGAGGTGAAGATCGTGGACGGCGACCCGGTCGAGTTCGTCCGGGAGCTCAAGCGGCAGCCGGGCGCCGACATCTGGCTCTGCGGCGGCGGCCAGCTCGCCGGTCAGCTCCTTCCCGAGGTGGACGAGCTGATCCTCAAGCTGAACCCGTTCGTGGTCGGCAGCGGCGTCCCGCTCGCCGCCCGGGAGTTCGACCCGCACCGCTTCCGGCTGGTGGAGACCCGCTCCTTCGACAGCGGAGTGGTCGTCCTGCACTATGCCCGGGCGGCGGACGCCGGGTAAACGGCTTGCCCGACGCCCGGGACCGGCCCACCGTGGACGGATGCGTGAGCTGGTGAAGACCCGGATCGGCTGGACCGACCTGCCCGACCACGTCCGGTCCGCCGTGGAGGAGATCCTCGGCGACCGGGTGGTCAAGGCGGTGTCGCAGCCGGGTGGCTGGTCCCCCGGCTCCGCCGACCGGGTCCGCACCGCCAGCGGACGGCGCGCCTTCGTCAAGGCGGTCAGCCCGGCCCAGAACCAGGACAGCCCCGGAATGCACCGCACGGAGGCGCGCAACACGGCCGCCCTACCGGCGTACGCTCCGACACCCCGGCTGCTGGGCTGCCACGACGACGGCGACTGGGTGGCGTTGGTCCTCACCGACGTCGACGGCCGGCACCCGGTGACGCCGTGGCGGACCGGCGAGTTGACCGCGGTGCTGCGCGTGCTGGAGACGATGGCCGGCGCGCTCACGCCGAGCCCGGTCCCGCACGCACCGACCGCCACCGAGCAGTTGACATACGACCTGACCGGCTGGCGCCGGATCGCCGCCGACCCGCCCGCCGATCTCGACCCGTGGGCCTGGTCCCATCTGGACGAACTTCGCGACGCCGCCGACCGGGGCGTCGCCGCGTTGGCCGGGGACACCCTCTGCCACGTCGACGTCCGGGCCGACAACCTGCTCGTCGACGCGACCGGCCGGGTCGCCGTGGTCGACTGGCCGTGGGCCTGCCGCGGGCCGGCCTGGCTGGACACCGCCCTGCTGCTGGTCAACGTCCGGCTGCACGGCGGGCACGACACCGAGGCCCTGCTGCGCCGGCTGCCGCTCACCGCCGACGTGGACCCGGACGCCCTCACCGGCGTCTACGCCGGGTTGGCGGGCTTCTTCACCGATATGGCCCGGCGTCCGGCGCCGCGGAGCATCCCCACCATCCGGGCATTCCAGCAGGCCCAGGCCGACGCGCTGCTGCCCTGGATCCGGCAGCGGCTGCGCTGACCGGGCCGGGAGCCGCCATCCGCCCGGACCGGTGCCACGCCGGGCCGGCGCGGCTCGCCCGTGACACCATCGGGTAGCCAGCCGTCCGGGAGGAGATACGACCGTGGCAGCCATGGACATCCCGCCGGGGTCGGCGCGCCGGCCCGGCGGGCCCTGACCGGGGCTGGCTGGACCGGCCTGGACCGACCGGCTCCTGACGGCCCGGTCGACCGACCCGCGGGGCGGGACGGGCCTGACCGGCAGTCGAGCACGGAAAGTGACGCCGCCGGAAAGGAACGTCCGGTCGAGCGTGATGACTCAGAGGCACAAATAGCCCTGTGAGTCATCACGTACGACAGACACCCGGTCGCCCCACGCGACACGCCGGCGGGCGGCACCTGATGCCGCACGGCTCAGACGGGCGGGCGGACCTCGTGGGTGAGGAACGGCAGGACGGCTGCCGGCACGGCCGGTGCGGCGACGACGTCGTAGTGGGTCAGGCCGGGCAGCACGGCCAGCCGGGCGGCCGGACGGTCGGTGCCGTCCCAGCCGGCGTCCCGGTGACCGCCGCCGAGCAGCCCGAAGAACTCCGCCATGTGGGTGACCGGGATCGAGTCGGCGTCGGCATAGACCAGCATGGTGGGCACGGCGAGGGTGGCCACCTCGGCCGACCAGTCGTACTCGCGGCGCAGCAGGTCACCGCCCTTGGCCCAGAGCCGCGGCCAGTCCTCCGGTCGCGGCGCCAGCCGCGCGTAGAGCTGGTGCGGGGGCGTGCCGCGCATCTGCTCACCGACCTGTTCGTCCTGGGTGGCCATGGCGGCGAGCACCTCCGGGTACCAGCCCTGCCGCCGGCACGGCGTGGAGACCAGCACCAGCCGGCGGACCAGCCCGGGATGCTGGATCGCGGTACGCAGGGCGACGCCGCCGCCGAGCGAGTAGCCCAGCACGTCCACCGCCGGCAGGCCCAGATGGCGGATCAGCGCGACGACGTCGTCGGCCATCGACTCGTACCGCAGCGGACGGTCGACGTCGGCGGTGCGCCCGTGCCCCTGCAGGTCGACGCCGATCACCTGGCGTCGCGCGGCGAGGGCCGGCAGGATCGGGGCGAACATCTCCACCGCGCCGTACCCGCCGTGCAGCAGCACCAGCGGCGGCCCGGCGCCGTGGATCTCGTACCAGAGGCGCAGCCCGTTGACGTCCGCGTAGCTCACGGCAGCCCCCTTCGGTTCGTCCCGACAGCCTCGCGCAGCCGGGCCACCGGTGCCCGCGCCACGCCGGTGGGTCGGAAGTGCCGGCCCGTCGGGCGGACCGCCGAGCCGGCACCGGGGTCACCGCCGGGACAGCTCCGCGGCGGTGATCGCGTACCGGTCGACCGGCCCGTCCGCGCGCGCCGAGTGCCCGTCGGTGCCGGACCTGTGCAGGCCGGCCTTATCGAGCACCCGGACCGAGGCCGGGTTGGTCGGGTCGACGTCCGCGACCACCTCGCGTACGCGGCGGCGATCTCGTCGGTGGACCACGGCCGCAGCACGAGGCGGTCGCCGCCGTCCGCCATGATGGCGAGGGTGTCGGACGCGGAGACGGTCACGGCCCGGGCCGAGCGTCCGGTCGGGCGGTACGGCTGGATCGGCCTAGCCGTGGCCTGGCTCGGCGTGGCCTTCGTCGAACTGGTCGACATCCGGCCGTCGGACATCCAGACCCCCGGCGTGTCGTCGTCAGCGGCGGGCAGCCTAGCCGGATCCACCGACGGCGAAGCGCCCATTATTCCCGGGCCGGGTGTTCACAGCCCGACCTGCCGGCCCGCCCAGCGGGACCGCAACCAGCGGTCGTGACTGGCCACCACCACCGCGCCGGGGCCGGTGCCCAGGGCCTCCTCCAGCTCGTCGGAGAGCCGCGGCGACAGGTGGTTGGTGGGCTCGTCCAGCAGCAGCAGCTCGGGTGGGTCGGCCACCAGCAGCGCCAGGGCGACGCCGGCGCCGCTGGCCGACCGACAGCTCGCCGACCGGCCGGCCCAGGTCGCGCGCGGCGATCAGGCCGAGGGAGCGCAGCGGTACGGACTCGGCGCGCGTGGCGCCGAGCGCCTGTTCGTAGGTCTCCTGTGCGGTGCGGTCCGACCGGTCGAAGACGGTGTCCTGCGCCAGCAGGCCCACCCGCAGCCCACGCCGCCGGTGCAGGTCGCCGGCCGGCGTCAGCCGCCCGGCCAGCACCGCGAGGAGCGTCGACTTCCCTGTCCCGTTCGCCCCGGTGACCAGCAACCGGTCGGTGGCCGACACGTCCAGCCGGTCGAGGGCGAGCCGGCTGGGCACCCGGACGTCGCGCAACGACACCAGCAGCCCGTCGGCGACCGTGGTGGCGAGCGCGGGGGCCCGGAACCGCAGCGGCTCCGGCGGCTTGCGGACCTGGTCACGTTCCCGCTCGTCGAGGCGGCGGCCGGCGTTGCGTACCCGTCGCGAGATCTGGTTCTGCACCCGGCCGGTGGTGTGGCCGTACCCCATCTTCTCGCTGTCCCGTCGGGCGCGGCCCGGCGCGACCTGGTGCGCGGTCACCGCGACCGACCGGCGCAGCTCCTCCTGCTCCTCGGCGAACCGCCGCTGCCAGCGGTCCCGCTCCGCGCGCTTCTCCGCCTGGTAGTCGGTGTAGTTGCCCCCGTAGCGGGTCGGGCCGTCCACCGCCGGGTCGAGGTCGATCAGGTCCGTGCAGACCGCGTCGAGGAACGCCCGGTCGTGGCTGGCCAGGACGACGACGCCGGGCAGCGCGCGCAGCTGCTCCTCGAGGAAGACCGCCGCGGCGTCGTCCAGGTGGTTGGTGGGCTCGTCCAGCAGCAGTGCCGAGGGACGGCGGATCAGCAGCGCGGCCAGCCCGAGCCGGCCACGCTGGCCGCCGGAGATCGAGGCGAGCGTACGGTCGTGCGGGATCTCGCCGAGGCCGAGCCCGGCCACCACCAGCCCGGCCCGCCGGTCGGCGTCCCAGGCGTCGGTCTCCTGGGCACGGTCCAGGTGCTCGCCGTACTCGATGAGCAGTCCAGCGTGGGCCGGCGAGTCCTCCGGGGTGGTGGCGAGCGCACCGGTGAGCCGGTCCAGGGCGGCCAGGCACTCGCGGGCCTCGCGCAGCGCGTCGTCCAGCACGTCGGCGATCGTGGCGGCGGGGTCGAACGGCATCTCCTGATGCAGGAACCCCAGGTCCGGTGGGCGGACGACGGTGCCGGCGTCCGGCTCGTCCGCGCCGGCGAGCGGCGACAGCTACCGCCTCAAAGACCGCGACCTCGGCCGCGTCCCCGCAGCACCAACCAACGACTAACCACCAACCCACACGACGAGGGGGTCAATTTTCACCCGCCGCCCGGGGGTTCAAGTTCAGCCGCCGTTGACACCTGACCCGGCACTTCTACAGCGTCCGAGGCCGGGCAGGACTCCCTGAGATCCGGCTTCACGATCTCCGGCACACCTGCTTAACGCTTCTACTCAGCCTTGGAACCCCGCCGCACGTCCGCAACCTGGGCAGGGGCCGTCTGCACTGGTCGTCTTTAGGCAGCGCTGTTCATCGCATGACGGCCTGGCGACGGCCTGACCCAGCTCGCGGGCGCGGTTGGCCGCCCCCTCCGGCGCTCTGCCCCTCAAAGCTGGCATGACCAAAGTTCGGAGTCCGGGGCAGGAGCGGCTGGGCGTTGGTATGCCTGTGGGGTGGCGGAGCGTGCGAACGACGAGCAGTCTGCGGTAGGCGGCGAGGGGCCAACCGAGGATGGTGGGACCGCGTCCCAGACATCGCTGGCGGGTCGCCCGACGGCGGGGCTGGGGTTGCTGCTGGGCGCGTTGGGTGTCGTGTACGGCGATATCGGCACCAGCCCGCTGTACGCGCTGAAGACCGTCTTCACCCTCGACCGCAGTCTGACACCGGACGCTCCCGACGTGTTCGGCGTTATCTCATGGGTCTTCTGGTCGATCATCCTGATCGTGTCGGTCAAGTACGTCATCTTCATCCTGCGGGCCGACAACGAGGGCGAGGGCGGAGTGATGGCCCTGGCGGCCCTCGCTCGAAGGGCGCTGCTCAAGGCCAGCGAAAGGCGCGCCGCTACGGTGTTGGCGCTTGGGGCGCTGGGCGCTGCCCTGTTTTACGGCGACAGTGTGATCACCCCGGCGATCTCGGTGTTGTCGGCGGTGGAAGGGCTGGAGGTCATATCGCCGCGGTGGGCGGTGGTGGTGCTGCCGGTGTCCGCGGTGGTCCTCACCCTGCTGTTCGCCATCCAGCGGTGGGGCACCGGACGGGTCGGGGCCGTGTTCGGGCCGATCATGCTGCTGTGGTTCGCCTGTCTGGGCGTCGCCGGCGCGGCCGAGGTCATACGTCACCCGAGCGTTCTGGCCGGGCTGTCACCGACGTACGCGGCCCTGTTCGTCGTGGACCACCCGGTCATCGCGTTCATCGCGATGGGCGCCGTGGTGCTGGCCATCACCGGCGCCGAAGCGCTCTACGCCGACATGGGCCACTTCGGCCGCGCCCCGATCCGCCGGGCCTGGTTCGCGATCGTGTTTCCCGCGTTGACACTCAACTACCTCGGCCAAGGCGCGTTGATCCTCCGGGCACCGGACAGCCGGGAAAATCCGTTCTTCCTCCTGCTACCAGACTGGGCGCAGCTGCCGATGGTCATCCTGGCCACCGTGGCCACCGTGATCGCATCCCAGTCAGTGATCTCCGGGGCGTTCTCGGTGTCCCGGGAGGCCATGCGGCTGGGCTTCCTGCCGCACCTGCGCATCCGACAGACTTCCCGCCGCGAGTACGGGCAGATCTACGCGCCCGGAGTGAATTGGAGCCTGTTCGCGGCAGTCTTGCTAGTGACGTTCGCGTTCGGCTCATCAACGAACCTTGCCGCCGCCTACGGGGTGGCAGTCACCGGCACATTCCTGATCACCACGACCCTGTTCCTCGTCGTCGCGCGGGCGCGGTGGCACTGGACCACCTGGCAGCTGGCGCTGTTCGGGTTCGTCTTTGGCAGCATCGAGCTGACCTTCTTCACCGCGAACCTGGCCAAGGTCACCCACGGCGGCTGGCTGACGCTGCTCATCGCGATCATCCTGTTCACAGTCTTGCTGACGTGGCGGCGCGGAGCCGAGCTGGTCACCGCCCGGCGGACCGAACGCGAAGGACCGCTCCGCGCCTTCATCGACACCCTGCACGCCACGAACATCCCCTGGGTGCCGGGCACCGCGGTGTTCCCCCACCCGAACAAGGAGACAACCCCCCTGGCACTACGCGCGAACGTCGCGCACAACCACGTTCGCCACGACAGAATCGTGATCATTACCGGTCGCACCGCCAACGTCCCGCACATTCCATGGGAGCAGCGACTGAGCATCGACGATCTCGGCGACCCGAATGACGGCATCATCCACATCACCGCCGTCTTCGGCTTTCAAGACCCCACCGACTTCCCCGAGGTCCTGCGCCGCGCCGCCACCCACCCCCTCGCCAAAGGGATCGACCTCGACCAGGTCTCCTACTTCGTCTCGAGGATCACTCTGCGGTGCACCCGCCAGCCCGGCATGGCCATCTGGCGTAAACGCCTGTTCATCGCCCTCGCCCACAACGCCGCCAGCCATGCCGAGTTCCTTCACCTGCCTGAGGAGCGCACCATCGTCCTCAGCGCCGAAGTCCCCGTCTGAGCCCGTCCGAACAGCTGCGGCGAGCGGCCTGACGCGCGTACAGGAACCGAGTGCCGGCTCCGGCTGGGTGGCAGGGACTGTCGACACGCGCAGGGTTGCGGCCATCTGGTGATACCTGGCCACGGTTGTTGCTATGGGTTTCGCTGCCTTCTTGCTGCCTGGGTTGCCCTTCCGTCGGCCTCGGCGAGCCGCCAAGCCGGCGCGTCAGATTGCGACCGGGTGGCGCGGTTCGTAGAGACCGAGTTCGCCGCCACCGGGCAGCCGCAGCGCGGTGCGCAGCCCCCACCGCTCCTCGGTGACCGGGATCGTGAACTCGACGCCCTTCGCGGCCAGGTCGGCCATGGTCGCCGCGACGTCGTCGCACATGAGGAAGAGCTCGTGGGCCGGCTCGCCCTCGGTCGGGTGCATGGCGAGCTCGGCCGGCGGGAGCTTGAAGATGAGCCAGCCATGGCCGGCGTCGACGTGGTGGTAGCCGAGGGTGTCCCGGAAGAAGGCGCGGTCCGCCTCTGGGTCGCGGCTGTAGATGATCACATGAGCACCATTGATCATTCACCGACCATAATGCTGAGGCCCGACGTGGCAACGCCGATCTCGCCAGAAATACCGCCGCCGCTCGCGCCGCCCCAACTGTCAGTACCCGGGGGCCAGGTGCCCGATGATCTCTTCGCGGCGTTGTCGCAGCTCAGCGGCGGTGAAGAGTGGGCCGCCAGGGACTCGAACCCGGAACCCCTTCGGCGGGGCGAGGATCATCTCATATCGGGCGGATCGGCGTTCTGACCTGGGGAAGTTTTGCGTTGGCTTACAGCGGTTGACAGCCCTTGTCGGCGTCAGTTGTGCCCGGCGTGTGCCCGATGATCTTGCTTGTCCTCCTCGTCCTGCGGGAAGCCTCTCCGCCCGGGCATGGTTCGCTCGCAGCTGCGAGCCGGGCAGGCGGGGCCCTGTTAGCGTCGACGGGTGTCCGCCATCGTCCCGGCGTCCCCTCGGGCAACCCGTCGCGCTCGCGGTGTGGGCCTGGGGCTGGTCTGGCTGGCGACCGCCCTGGCCGGGACGGCGGTGGTGGCGACCGCGGTGCTGGTCGCCCGGATGGACGAGATTCTGGCCTCAGCGGTGTCGCAGGAGCGCGCGTTCCCCTTCACCGGCGAGGCCGGTGAACAGTCCGCGCCTCTGGTCCTGCTCGGCTACGCCCTAACCGCCCTCTTCCTCACCACCGCAGCGCTGGGTTATCTGCTTCGGGGGTGGGCCTACCACGACGAACACATCGGGCTGGCGCTCCCGGCCGCGGCGCTGATCGTCGTGATCGTCCTCTGCACGCCGCTCGTCGCGCCGGTCGATCTCGCGCACCAGCAGTACACCCATGACCTCTACGGGTGGTGGTACTTTCCGTTCCTCCTTGCCACGGTGATCTGTCACCTGGGCTGTCTCCTCGCTGCGGCGGTGGTGCTTTTTCGCGCCCGGTCGACGTGAAGGAGCCGCCGTGACCTGCCGCGGAAAGGTCCCCGGCCAAAGGGACGACCCCCAGCGGGGGGAGCCTGGTCAGCTTCGTCGGCCAGTGTCGGCGGGTGCTCTTTCCTGTGGTCCTGCCCTCGGCGTCTCGCCGGCTGTGGCCATTGACGTCGGTGACGTTTCACGGCGTTCGCTGACTTTCTACTGATTCGTGGCGCTGGCCGCGCGGATAGGCGCTGCCGGCTGGGGCCGGGTGGCCTGGCGCAACCTGACCGGAGCTGCCGTGGGACTTGTGCTCGCCGCCTACGCCGGCTGCACTTGCCCACGCGCACCGCGCAGCTATGGACCCTCTGCGCGTAGAGGCCACCTGCGGGACGGTGGTGGCGGGGTGGGCTTGCTGGGGCGGAATCGCCAGGAGACAGCGTCCGACGCGGCGATCGCGGTGAGGATGACGATGGCCACCACCGCGATCAGGATCGGTGGCAAGAACGCGACCACGGGCGCTAGCACGACCAGCAGGGGCAGCCCGATCACTCGTGACAGGGCGACCCGGCTGAATGACAGGTAATCGAGCCGGGCCCGGCCGGCCAAGTAGATCGCCGGCCCGCAGAGGATGACGGCGGACCAAACCAGGTTGGGCTCGGCGAACGGGTGGTTGATGATGATCGCGTCGCCGACCGCGCTGAGTACGATGCCCCCGGCCATCAGCAGGTGGGCGTACGAGGCGGACTGAATGAACACCGCCGGCGTGGTGCTCGTTGCGATCACGGTCGGGAGTAGCAGCCCCGCCCGGTAGAAGTAAATCCGCCACAGCAGCGTGGTAATCGCGAACGCCAGCACGAACGCGATCACCCGGTCCCGCTCGAAACCGAGCGCGGCGAACTCTCCGCCTGCTGCCAGGATCGTCTCGCCGAATGCAATGATCATGATTTGCTGGTATCGCTCGGCGAGATGCGCTGCGGAGACCCTCTGCAGGGTGATCCGGGCCGGTCCAAGTTTGGGCAGCCGGAACTCCAGCCGGGTCATCGTGTAGCCGAGGCCCGCCGCGAGGATCCACACCACCACGCGGATGCTGCCCTCGGTGAGTGCGCCCGCGATCCACAGCGCTCCCGAGAAGGCGGACCAGATGAGTTGCTGCAGCGAGCCGATCGCTACCTCCCGGCCGCGCATCGCGACCGTGACGACGAAGGCCCGACCGACCTGGATGATGACGTAGGCGGCGGCGAAGATCATGCCGTCTTCGCCGAACGCCTCGGGTATCGCGCCTGCCATGATCAGGGTGCCGAGCATGATGGGGATGATCACGAGTTGGATCGCCGGTTGGGCGGGGTCTAGGCGGTTCGTGGTCCAGGCGGTCATGACCCAGACCCACCAGAACGCGGACAACAGGATCACGGTGTGCAGGGCGCCCGACCAGGTGAGGTCGTTGAACAGGGTGTGCGACAGCCGGGTCAGCGCGAAGACGAAGATGACGTCGAAGAAGAGCTCGACGTATGTCGCGCGCTGCGGTTCGGCCTGATCACGCAGCAGGTCGCTCGTGTTGCCGGCGGTCATCGGCGCGCCCGTTCTGTCGCCTTTGCGCTATCTGTGCCATCAGTCGTACCACGCGTCGCACCACTGCGAGCCCCTCCAGGAGTTCTCAGGGGCCGCCGACGCCGTCATGCCGCATCGGAGATCAGCCCTTCCTGGCGCGGTCGATCGAGACGACGTCGAAGACCTCCTTGAGCAAACCCTCGGCGACGAGGGCAGCGTCACGGGCGCCGGCACGGGCGACGGGCGTTGGCACCTGGATGTAGAAGTGGACACCGACGGACGGCAGGCGCTGCTCCTCGTGCGGCGGCTAGCACTAGCACTCGTCCACGCCGGTCTCGGGTGGGTGCGCGTCCGGCCTGAGGAAGCGGAGACCGGGTTACCCGCCTCAGCTCTTGTTTAAGTCGCAGGGTGCCCCGATCACGACCCATCACCTCTTCGTCCCGAACGCGGTCGCGGGCTACTGGTGAAGATCGTCCCTAGTCATCTGTTGCTGAGTTGCGCAGGTTGCTAACGGTCTAGTGGCACCGGTCGTCAGGGGCTGTCGACGCGCTCGCTGCCTTCTTGCTGCCTGGCTGACCATTCGTCTTTAAATGGCGTCCTTTGGGCGTGGGACGCAGGCTTGGGCAGATCTGCCGGGGTTATCCTTTGTGAAGGGGATAGCGATTGCCGGTTCTACCAGGCCATAATGGACGAGCACCTTTCAGATCTGCCTGGCGCAAAAGATCTCCTCTTCACTCACGTGAACGGCAAGGCTCGCCTCGGAAAGGATATTCGGCCGTTCTGCGGTGGCCCTCGGGGCTTCCCGCTCTCCGCACCAGCCGCCGGGCATCCGGCGTGACGGCCGCAGAGCGACAGCGGCAGCGGCAGAAGCGCGCTCCCAGGCGGCGGCGCGTGCGACCCGTTCAGGGCCGCCTTGAAGACGTACAGAAACTTTGAACAACTCTCGGCAAGACCGGCCTGATCTTCGCGGTCACCTACCTTGCCATCCAGATCGGCCGCAGTCTGTTCCTCGTAGTCCTGTTGCGGGGCCACGAGCTGCTACATGTTGCTGGACGGGCGGCGATCTGGCATGCCGCCACCGGAGTGCCCTGGCTTATCGGGGCGGTCGCCTCGAGCACAACACGTACGGCGCTGTGGACGCTCGCGGTTGTCCTCATCTACGTCGCACGGTGGTTCAGCTACCCCCTGCCAGGACTCAAACGCCTGGCCGGTGGGGACTTGCCGCCCGGCGGCGAGTACATGGCCGACCGCCACCGAGCACTGTTCGTCATCGCCCTCGGCGAAGTCATTCTGGCCATCGGATCGAGCCTCACCGGTCGCGGCTTTTCCACCGACCAGACCGTGGCGTTCGTGGTGACATTCGCCGGCACAGCATTGATCTGGCGGATCTACATTTTCCGTGCCGGAGAAGACATCGGACCGGCCATCAAGGCCTCAGCCAACCCCGACCGGCTCGGCACCCTGGTGTCCTACGCACACCTGGTCATGATCGCCGGCCTCGTCGTCACCTCGGTCGGCGCCCAACTGGTCATCGACGACCCGTTCGGCCATCCACGCGCGACCGCGACCGTCACCATCCTCGGCGGTACCGCGCTGTTCCTTACCGGTCGGACCCTCCTGCAGTACCTGGTGTTCGGCCGCGTCTCCAGAAGCCGCGTCATCGGGCTGATCACGCTCGCCTGCCTCCTGCCGCCGATGCTGCTCCTGCCACCGCTCGTCAACGCCTTCGCTACCGGCGCAGTCCTCACCGGCATCGTCATCGCCGACAACATTCGTGGACGACGGCACCCCGCACCGATCTCCCCACCAGGTCCCCACCGCCCCAGCAACACGTGACCAGGACCGCCGAGCGCCACTCTCCCCGTCAACGTCACGATCGGCGGGAGTGTCGCGCATCATGTGGAAACCGGCACTTCGCTGGCCTCCGGGAGCGGGCCGGGCTGCCCGGCATCCGCTTACATGACCTGCGGCACACCATGGTGACGCTGCTCCTGGACCTGGGCAGCCGTCGGAGCGCACGCCGGTGGCGACCACGATGGCCTGGGACACCACCCTGCGGTTGACCCTCGCCTTGCAGTAGGTGGCGTCGAGGAACACGTAAGGGAACGCCGCCGTGGCCAGGGACCGGTCCCGGAAGGCCCCCACTTCCTCGTCGAGGTCGGCGCAGATCCGCGACACCTCCGACTTCGAGATCCCACTGTCCGCACCGAGGGCTTTGACCAGGTCGTCGACCTTGCGCGTGGACACGCCGTGCAGGTAGGCCTCCATCACCACCGCGAACAACGCCTGATCCACCCGCCGGCGCCGCTCGAGCAGACTCGGGAAGAACGAACCCGTGCGCAGCTTCGGGATCCGCAAATCGAGATCCCCGGCCGTCGTCGTCAACGTCCGCGGCCGGTGGCCGTTGCGCTGCGCCACCCGACCCTCGGCGCGTTGATGCGGGGCGGCGCCGATCACCGCGGTCAACTCCGCCTCGATCAACGCCTGATAGATCGTCTCGGCTGCCCGCCGGACACGGTCGTTCACGTCGGCTGCCTTGAGTGCATCCAGCACCTCCAACAAGGCAGACTGGTCCAGGGTCATCGCGTACTCCGTCCTCTGCGTGTTCTTGGTCGTTCACACAGAGACTCACGCGATGACCCACCTCTATATCGGAGGCACGCCGAAGCAGGTCAGCTTCTACACCACCCGGCGGGACGCAACCCCCTGGGCTCGTTGGCTACCCGCTGTGAACGTGGGGTGATCGGATGCGGTCGGGCCTATCCGCTTCTGCCGAGAACAGTGCGTCGAGCGGGAGTGGCACTATGGGTAGCCCGGCGGCCCGACATGGGGAAGCTACGGTCGGTGGCCTCTGCCCGGCGTCCGTCTGCGGGTGCAATTCGGCGCGCTCGTCATTCCCACGATGTATGCGCGGCGTTCAGCCATGCGCCGAGGAGTGGCAGCACGGCCCGCAGATCGGTTCCGTCGACTGATACGTGGGCGGCTGCGCGAGCCGCCGGGGTTGCATTGAAGGCGATGGCCAGCCCGACCGCGGCGAAGAGCGGCACGTCCGAGCGACCGTCGCCGACGGCCGCGCAACGCTTCGGGTCCACGCCCAGCTCAGCGGCCACGCTCACCGCGAAGTCGCGCTTGCTCAGCTCGTCGAACTGCTCGGCGACCTCCCCGCTGTAGCGGCCGTCAACCAGCTCCAGACGCGGTCCGCAAGCGCGATGGAAGCCGAAGCGGTCGCACAGATGGGCGCCCACGACGTCCCACGCCAGCGTGGCCAGCACGGGCGCCAGCCCGCGCCGGCGGCACCACAGAACCGTCTCGGCAATGCCGTCTACCAGCGGCAGCGACTCCAGGAACCCACGCACCTCCATGGGCGTTCGTGTTGCCCAGCCACGAGCTTCGAGGACGGCAGCCTCCTGGCTGCTCAGGGTGCCGGCGCCGTAACCGGCCTGCACCTCTTGAATGACCTTGGCATGGCCGAGGAACTCCGCCAGGTGCTGCCCGCTGCTGGTCGGTGCCACCGTCCCGTCGACATCAAAGAACACCGCTCCACGGATCACGGTCGCACGCTACCGGCCGCCAGGGGCAGCGCGAACTCGGGCGCAGCAACGCGCGCTCATGCCGCGGACCGCGCGTCACAAGCAGTGAGCGGGAGACGCGCAGGCTCAGCCTCCGGCCGTGCCGATGAGCGGACGTTCAAGCGGGACGGCCGAGCGCCGCGTAAGTCGCCGCTTATTGAAGGCGGCATTCCATCCGAAGAGACGCCATGCAGGTCGCGGGAGCAGGATGCGTCAGGCTGCGGCGAGCGCCTTGATGATGTTCCACTCGGCCAAGTCCAGCATCCACTGCCGATCCGGGAAGTCGGTGTCCGCGATGCGAAGTGGCCCCTCGATCAGGGACAGCGTCTGCGCGTATCGGTAGAGCTCCAGCCGGTGGGGATCGAGCTCGACCGGACGAAGCGCCGGGTATGTGTCGCCGAAGCGCATCTGCAGCCAGGCGTGGTCCCATTCGACGTCGAAGTACGCCAGGCCCTCGAAGTCGATCATGACGGCTTCGCCGGCCGTTGTGACGAGCACGTGATCAGGGCCGAGCTCACCGTGTACCAGCCCGTATTCCCCGCGTGCTGTAACCGCGCTCCGGAGGTAGCGCACGTGGGCGGCGATCCGGTGATGCGCATCGGCCAGTCGGGCGTCCCGGGCCGCTACTGCGTCAAGGTGGCCGAGCGCGCGATCGACGATGATGTCCTCCGTGCGTCGAGTCTGAGACGCCTCGCCGAGGGCGATGGCCGCGAGCTTGCCATAGTGCGGGCCGAGCGTGGTGTGCATGCGGCGCAAGGCGTCACCGAGCGCGGACAGCGGCGTGGCGGCCGCGGCGGGATCGCGTTCCATCAACGCCTCCAGCCGTAGCGCGCCGGCGTCTTCGACCAACGCGATGTCGGCGTCGAGGTAGCGGCCGTCGCGGTCGAGCATCATCAGATGCGGGACACGCACTTCTGCTGCGGTGAGCGCCGCGTGGTTAGCGGCGAACAGGTCCGCGCCCGACGCGTCGGTGAACGGGTCGTCCGGGACAGTGGGCGACGGTGGCCAGTAGTTCTCGCCCGCCGCCCACACGTATAGCGTCACGGTTGTCTGGTCGTCCAGCCCAAGCCGGTAGACGCCCTTCTTGCTGCCGCCGGTCAGTCGGTCCAGGCCAGCAAGCCGCCGGTCGGAGCCGAACTGCTCCGCCACCAAGTCGTGCAGATCATCTGGCTGCAGGAACACCCGCGTCATGGTCGCCTCTCGTCAGGTCGACCGGTCACGCTGCCAGGCCAAGCAGCGGCGCACAATCGAGTTAACGCGCTGGCCGCCATGACCTGCATGACACGCGTGCCAGCCTGATGATCTCGTAAGAGACAATGCCCGGCCGGCTGGGTCACAGGCGTCTGAGGCGGATCGTCACTGCGCCAGAGCGGAGCCGCGCCGTAAGGCCGCTAGGCATCCTCTATGCCGCTGATGGTGCGCGGCCAACATGCCGAGGACCGGGCAGTCGATCCGACGTCGATCAGGTCGCCTTCCGTGTCGCGCCTGTCTGCAGGGCGTCGAGGTCCCGTTCGGCGAACTGCCGGTGGTGCCACTCCTCGTTCAGGACGATCAGCAGGCACTCGCGTACCGGGAAGCTTTCCGGCGGCGGCCAGCCGGTCCCCTCGACGGGCTCGGTGCGCCTGGCCAGGGACTCGTCGGTCAGGCCGTCGACCACCGTGCGCACGGTCGCCATCCGGTCGCGGCGCAGCGCCAGGATCTCATCGAGCGAGGGATGGGCCTCGCGGTCCCGCGGGATCCCCGGGGTGTCGGGCATCTCGTCCCACGGCAGGTCGAGCGTGTCCCACGGCGAGGGGTCGCCGAGGATGGCCCGCCGCACCCACGCGTCGGTGGCGAACACCAGGTGGCGCAGGGTCTCGATGAACGACCACTCGCCGTCCACCGAGTCGTGCAGCTGCCCAGGGTCCAGGCCGCGAGCCCGCTCGACGGTGCCGTCCCAGAGCCGCTCGACGATGCCCCACGCTTCCCGGAAGCCGTCGGGGTCGGTGGGGCGCATCCTGGCTCGGACGGGGTCGCGCCGGTCGAGTTCCGCATTGACGAGAGGCGCGACGTCGACCCCGTTGACCACAAGGTTCTGGATCTCACCGTCGATCCGGACGTCGACCAGCTCGACGCCGCGCATCACCACCCCGCTCAAGTCGACGCCACGGAACCGGGCGCGGGAGAGGTCGACGGCACGGAACTCGGCATCGGTCAGGTCGACACGCTCGAAACGCGAGCCGCTCAGGTTGTCCCCCGTGAAGTCAGCCATTGCCGGACTCTAGCTGCACCCGGCGACAGGCCGCCGCCGTCGCGAGCGTGGTCCAGACGAGTTCCACTCTCTACGCCGTCCCGTTGACATCCGGACATGCCGCGTTCCGCTCGCCCGTACGGAAGGTCATTCCGCTGCGCCCCGGCCGCGGCACTCAAGTCGGGCGCGGACGTCTCGGTCACCGTGCGCTTGGACGCCAAGGTCAAGACCGCGGTCTCCTCGATCCCTGAGGACGCCTGGACCACGATGGAGTACACCGACGCCGTCTACGACGAACAGACCAGTCGTTTCTCCCGCTCGATGTCACATCCGCGGCCCGGCCGGTGTCTCCATGGCGTGACGACCTACCAACCCGTCGGCACAGCCACCGACACAGGAGGAGACATGGAGCACACGACCCGCATCCCCCCGGCCGAGATCACCGGCGTCAAGGGAGCGCTGATCAAGCGGATGATCGAGAAGAAACTGGGCAAGGTGCCGACGGCGGTGGGCGTCTACTGGCACAACCCCAAGGTGCTGTTCGCCAGCTTCGGCCTCGGCGGCAAGCTGCAGAAGTGGGACGCCTGCGACGAGGGCCTGAAGTCGTTCGCCCACATGGCGGTCGCGTCGCTAGTCGGCTGCACGTGGTGCCTGGACTTCAACTACTTCGAGACCCGCAACAAGGGGCTCGACGTGGAGAAGGCGCGCGAGATCCCGCGGTGGCGGGAGGCGGACGTCTTCACTCCGCTGGAGCGGGACGTCCTGGAGTACGCCGAGGCGATGAGCCAGACACCGCCGACCGTGACCGACGAGCTGGTGGACCGGCTGCACGCCGAGCTGGGAGCTCCCGCCGTGGTCGAGCTCACCTCGGTGATCGCATTCGCGAACATGAGCACGCGTGGCAACGTGGCGCTCGGCATCGAGTCCGACGGCTTCGCCGCCGCGTGCGGCTTAAAGCCGCTGGCCGAGCGACCGGGAGTAGCGTCCGCGTCATGAGCGAGGACCCCTTCGTCGCCCACCGCAGCCTGCTGTTCACCGTCGCCTACGAGATGCTCGGCTCGGTCGCCGACGCCGAGGACGTGGTGCAGGAGACCTGGCTGCGGTGGGCAGCCTTGGTCGACGCCGAGCGCTGCGAGGTCCGGGACCCCCGGGCGTACCTCGTGCGGATCGTGACCCGGCTCTGCCTCAACCGGCTGCGCACGCTCGCGCGGCAGCGCGAGGAGTACGTGGGCGAGTGGCTGCCCGAGCCCCTGCTGACCAGCCCGGACGTCGCCGAGGACGTCGTGCTCGCGGAGAGCGTGTCGATCGCCATGCTGGCGGTACTCGAGACGCTGCTACCGACGGAGCGCGCGGTCTTCGTGCTCCGCGAGGTCTTCGACGTGCCGTACGACGAGATCGCCGAGGCGCTGGACAAGTCGCCGGCGGCGGTGCGCCAGATCGCGACGCGGGCCCGCAAGCACGTGGCGGCGCGCCGGCCGCGGATGTCGGTGAGCCGCACCGAGCAGGAGCAGGTGGTCGAGCGGTTCCTCGCCGCGCTGACCACCGGCGACGTGCCCGGACTGCTCGAGGTGCTGGCTCCCGACGTGCTCGTCGTGGGCGACGGCGGCGGCCTGGCCCCGACAATCCCGAAGCCGGTCCGCGGGGCCGCGAAGCTCGCCCCGGTGATGGCCCGCTTCGCCGAGGTCGCGCCCGGCGCCAGGGCTTTCATCGTCGACCTCAACGGCGGCATCGCGGCGCGCATCGACCCCGGCGGCGAGAACGACACGGCCGTGTCGTTCGTCATCGAGGACGGCCGGATCACCCAAATCTACGCGATCCGCAACCCGCACAAGCTCGAGCGGCTGGGCGAGGTGGCCGAGCTTCGACGGTGAGTCCAGGCTTACGCATGCTCGCATCTGCCGCTGTCCGCGCGTTGGCCCCGCCCGGCGCAGTGCGCTGTCGTGCCGAAGAGCGGATGCTGAACTCACCGACTGTGCCGACGGGACCGGGCGGCTATCCGAAGCGGTCAGCCAGCTTCGTCAGCTTGGTGACGTACGCCGGCCAGTCATAGTCGTCGGGGATGTTGGTGTTCTCCCGCCGCAGGCCGATCGCCGTGTCGTGCTGCTCGCGCATGATGTCGGCGTGACCGGCGTGACGGGCGAGGTCGCAGGTCACGTGGACGATGATCCTTTGCAGCGTCACGTCCTGTCCACCTGGCCGCCACCACGGCACCTGCCCCGGCGCGTCGAGCGGTAGCTGTTCGATCGTCTGGTCCGCGAACACCCCGACACGGCGATACAGGTCGATCAGCCCATCCTTCGTCTCGTCCTCGCGCGCGTACCAGTCTGCCTGCGGGTCCTCCTCGAACGCCTGCATGGGGACCAGTTCCTCAGGCGTCGGGAATTCGCGCCCGAATGTGGGCCCGAAGTAGCCGGCTTCGACATTGAGGCAATGCTTGAGGACTCCCAGCAGGTTGTTGCCGGTCGCGGTGCGGGGCAGTCTGGCTTCGCGTTCGCTCAGCCCGTCGAGCTTCCAGATCAGGTCTTCGCGAGTCGCCTGGAGGTAGTGGTGCAGCGCAGCCTTCGCATCGCCCAAGTCAGCCATGCCCGCCAGTCTTCCTTATGCGCCGAGCCATCGTGCGGGGTGTCGTCTGCAAGATCAGCGCCCGGCTGGAGCGGTCGGCATCCTCATCTGGCCGCTGGTCGCGCGACTTTGCGGATGAGCGGTAGACGAGCGGCTGGCTATGCTCCGGTCATGAGCGAAGCGTCTCTACAGCCTTCCCCGTCGGCGGCTTCCACCGAGGCCGAGTCCCTGTTGTCAGTTCTCGAGCGCAACCGGCGGACCTTCG